>JBQTJM010000396.1:0-19243 GCA_052387115.1 Gammaproteobacteria bacterium
ACCGGTCTCGACCGGTGCCTCCGTTCAGCGCATCTCGGCCGTTGTCGCCGAACAACTGGTCGCGGCCCGCGCCGCCGAACAGCCGATCGCGGCCCGGGCCGCCGAAGAGCCGGTCTCGGCCGTCACCGCCGCAGAGGACGTCGTTGCCGCCTCGGCCGCGGATCACGTCGTTGCCCCCCTGTCCGTCGATGACGTCGTTGCCGGGGGTCCCGATGAGGGTCTCGCTCCGGTCGGTGCCCTGGATGGTGACGGGCAAGCCGTTGCAGGTGCGCGGTGGTGATGGCGGTGGCGGCCGTGGCGGCTGTGATGGCGGTTGCCCGAAGACCACATAGCTCGCCCCCGCCGTGCTCCTGCCGTTGGGGCTGGCACGGTAGGCCCCGATGAGCAGGTCCGCGATCCCATCGCCGTTCACATCACCCGCACCGCTCACCGCGACGCCCGAGAAGTCATCGGCCGCAACCCCGTTCAGAAGAAAGCCGTTCGTTCCATCGAGCCTCGAGAGCTCGAGGCTCGCCGGGAAGGGGCCGGTCTGGGCGGTGTCCCGCCCGAAGACCACATAACCCGCGCCCGAGCTGTCGCTGTTGGGCGCCAGGGGCCCCGATGAGCAGGTCCGCGAGGCCATCGCCGTTGATGTCCCCCGCCGCGCCCACCGCGATGCCCGAGAGCTCACCGGCCGCGACCCCGTTCAGGCGGAAGCCGGTCGTGCCATCGAGGATCGAGAGGTCGAGGCTCGCCGGGAAGGGGCCGGTGTCCCGGCCGAAGACCACATAGCTCGCCCCTGCGGAGCCGTGGTTGTTGGGGTCGGCGCGGAAGGCTCCGACGAGGAGGTCCGCGAGGCCATCGCCATTCACATCCCCAGCGGCGCTCACCGCGAAACCGGAGTCGTCACCGGGGGTGACCCCGTTCAGGCGAAAGCCGTTCATGCGATTGAGGCTCGAGAGCTCGAGACTCGCCGGGAAGGGGCCGATTTGAGCGGTGTCCCGTCCGAAGACCACATAACTCGCCCCCGAGCGCTCGCCGTTGGGGGCGCCGTAGGCCCCGATGAGGAGGTCCGCGAGGCCATCGCCGTTCACATCCCCCGCACCGCTCACCGCGCGGCCCGACAGGTCACCGGCCGCGAACCCGTTGAGGCGAAAGCCGTTCGTGCCATCGAGGCTCGAGAGATCGAGGCTCGCCGGGAAGGGGCTCTCCGCGGTGTCCCGCCCGAAGACCACATAGCTCGCCCCATAGCCGTTGGGTCTGGGGCCGGGGGCCCCGATGAGGAGGTCCGCGAGCCCATCGCCGTTCACATCCCCCGCACTACTCACCGCGCGGCCCGAGCGGTCAAGGGCCGCGACGCCGTTCAGGCGAAAGCCGTTGGTGCCATCGAGCATCGAGAGATCGAGGCTCCGCGGGAAGGGATTCTCCGAGCTGTCCCGCCCGAAGACCACATAGCTCGCCCCGGAGGAGTTGCCGTTGGGGCCGGCGCCGTAGGCCCCGATGAGGAGATCTGCGATCCCATCGCCGTTCACATCCCCCGCGCTGCTCACCGCCGAGCCCGAGAAATCATTGGTCGCGACCCCGTCCAGGCGAAAGCCGTTGGTGCCATCGAGGCTCGAGAGCTCGATGGCCGGGGGAAAGTCCGCGGCGCCCGGCGGCGCCCAACCGCAGAGCCCGAGCGCCGCCAGGAGCGCCGGGCGGCGCAGGGGAAACCAGTCGTTGTTCATCCGCCCGAGCCGGCGCCCGGGGCGGGATCTCTTCGTCGCTTTTGACATATCCGTTCTCCTCGTTACAAGTACCGTTAGGGTGGGCATTGCCCAGCTTGTGCTTCAAACAAGGCCGCAAACGGTGGGCGGTGCCCACCCTGCTCGACTCGACTTGAAACCGTTTCGGGATCGCGAAGCATGCTTCCCGATGCGGGCAGAGTAGGCCGGGTGCCTTACCGGATGATTTCAAAGCGCCGGAATTCGCTTACAAATGAAATGGACTCGGTTACCGTTGTAACATCGATGCGCGGGCTTTGAGGCAATTTGTAGGCGGGTGGCCATGGGGAACCTCCAGGATCGGAAGACCCCGCTCTTGGGCCGATGGCTCAACGACCGGGTGGTCCCCTGCTGAGCAGGAGATCCCGTAATCAGCTATAACAAAGAGGCGAAAATCCTCAAATATGGATGGGGCATAACCCGCGGTCCATAACGTCGGAGCTCGCGTAGGATGTGGTGAACGAAGTGAACCGCATCGATCGCGTTACTCGGTAGAATCATCTGCGTCGTCTGGCGGTAGCGTCGAGATGCAATGCAAATGGTCCGGTCGGATCCCGCGCTTTCAGGTGAAAGGGGTGTCACGCCCGAACGGTGCGGAACGCGGCTCGCAACCCGTCAATCCGCTCGACCCATAGCCGATTCCCGCGGCGCTCGGCCAGGTTCACGGTGAAAAACCACGTGGCTGCGGGAACCCGGGTGCGACGGGAGTCGGTCCTCAATCCCCGCGGCTGCTCGGAGCGTTTCGCGAACGATGCGGTTCACTTCGTTCACCACATCCTACGCGGACTGCGTCGTTTCCAGCGGTTCATCCCGAAGTAACTGCCGCACCCCGGTTTCAATGCCATCGATAGTCAAACAACAACCGGGTTACAGTACACTTTTCTCTAGCCGGATCCTAGCTCTGTCGACGCCGATTGCAACGCTCACCGGGGTCCGGTTAGTGGGAGGTCAATCGTAGCCCGTATGCAGCGGGCAGGAATACGGGCACAACGTGGCTTCGCCGCACGTAGGTCCCGGATGCCGTTTCATCGCATCCGGGATACGGTTCCTGAATCGACGATAGTTCGACATTGCCGCATTGTAGGTCGGAACCGCCTCCATCGGGTTCCGACCATACAGACGCACCCATGCGTCGGAACCCGAAAGGATGGTTCTGACCTACGCATGTTAGGCTCGCTTGACACCCGCGCGGGCGTGGGCTACGGTGAAACGGAATCATAGGAAAATCTCATGGCGACCATTACATTCGACACGCTCAAATTCGTGGAGCGGCTGAAAGCGGCAGGTGTACCGGAGGGACAAGCCAAAGCGGAAGCCGAGGCGCTGATCGATGCACTGAGCGAATCCACCTCGCTGACCCTGGCGACCAAGCAGGACATTGCCGAGTTGCGCATGGAATTGCGGGAGCTGAAGGTCGATCTCACCAAGTGGATGGCGGGGGCTTTGATCGCTCAGGCTGCGGTCATCGCCACCCTGGTTAAGTTGCTGTAAACCTTGCCTGGTATCACTCCAACCTACGGATCTGGCTCGGAGCTCGCGTAGGATGTGGTGAACGAAGTGAACCACATCGATCTCGTTACTCGCCCGCTGCGAGGCTCGAAGAACCCTCGCCACCCCAATCCTCAGGATAGATCCCTCGACCCATCGCCGATTCCCGCGGCGCTCGGCCCGGTTCACGGTGAAAAACCACGTGGCTGCGGGAACCCGGGTGCGACGGTAGTCCGTCCTCAATCCCCGCGGCTGCTCCGGACCGTTTCGCGAACGATGCGGTTCACTTCGTTCACCACATCCTACGCGGACTTCTTCGCTTTTGACATACCGGTTCTCCTGGGTGGTCTGATGCTCTCAGCGTAGCCTCACCCGAACCTCACAGCGGCGGGCGGTGCCGGTGCCTACGCCTCCGTCACACCGGTCTCGACCCGTGCCTCCGTTCAGCGCATCGCGGCCCTTCTCCCCGAACAACGTGTCGCGGCCTGCGCCGCCGAAAAGCCGGTCACGGCCCGGACCGCCGAAGAGCCGATCTCGGCCGTCACCGCCGCAGAGGACATCGTTGCCGCCGAGGCCGCGGAGTTCCCGTAGGCCGGGTTAGCGGCTTCATCGCGTAACCCGCCGTTCGGGCCGGCCGTCACTCCAGTTCCCCTTTACGGACGTCTGCGGAGTGCCCATTCCAGTGGGTATCCTCCCAAGCGCAAGAATCGATGGAAGCTCGAATGCAGCCAATCGGCGACGCGCGATACCCACCCATGTTAGTCGAAATCCCGTTGATCCCGGATTGCGTGCTGCCCCGTTCGTGTTTCGTTTGCTTTCGCGGTGATCACCCCTCCCCCGGCGCCACGGCGCGGGCGAAGGATGCTTTGATCGAGCGCCAGCGTGTCGAGAAATCCGCGTCGTTTGACGGTAACGTCCAGATGCAATGGAGGTGATCGGGGAGTAGGACGATGGCATCGATACGACGGCCGTTGGATGCGCACGGAACGGAAGGCCGCGCGTAAGGCATCGATATGTGCCGGAAGCCAAGCAGCGCCGCCGTTCCAGGAGCGCCACCGTGAAAGAGTACGAACCGCCCGGGAACATGCGCGCGAAGGTAATGGGGCATGGTGGAACGTGCTTGGTCCTGTGGCACCCGGCCGGAAGGCGGGTTACGCGATGAAGCCGCTAACCCGCCCTACCGGTTCTCGTGATCCCGGAAGGTTTACGGGAAGTTTTTCCCCACCTCGCAAGCGCGGCCTTGGTCCCGGTTCGCGCCGCCGTCACAGAGATCGACGCCGGGGCCACCCGCCAGGCGGTCGTTGCCCGTGCCGCCGCGTAGCTGGTCCCTGCCCGCGCCGCCACAGAGGAGGTCGTTGCCGCCCAGCCCCCGGATCTTGTCGTTGCCGCCGAGGCCATGGATCACATCCCGCCGGGCGGTGCCCCGGAGCACATCGTTCCCTTCGGTCCCCACCAGGGTCGCGCGCCGGCCTTGGCAGGTGACCACCGTGGGCGGAGGCGGTGGCGGTGGCGGCGGGGGCGGCGGGGGCGATGGTGGCGGTGGCGGCGGGGCCATCACGCCCCCGATGAACTGCTGGCCAAAGATCTCGAACTCGCCGTCGACGACGTCATCCCCCCGCCACACCACCAGGTACTGGTTGTCGAGGCCGTTGTAGGCGATCGCCGTGGAAAAGGCATCAAAGTTCATGCTGCCATCGGGCCCCATGTCGCTCAGCCGGACGTCGTTGGCGCCGATCTCGGCCCCGGTGGCGGCGTCGATCCGCTGGCCAAAGAGCTCGGACTCGTCCTCCACGAGGGGCAAGGTGTCATCGTCCCCCCGCCACACCACCAGGTACTCGTTGTCGAGGCTGTTGTAGGAGATGGCCGGGTCAAACGCCGCAAAGTTCACGTTGCCGTCGGGCCCCAGGTCGCTCAGCCGGACGTCGTTGGCGCCGATCTCGGCCCCGGTGGCGGCGTCGATCCGCTGGCCAAAGATCTCGAACTCGTCGTCCACGAGGGGGGCGGTGTCATCGTCCCCCACCCACACCACCAGGTACTCGTTGTCGAGGCTGTTGTAGGCGATGGCCGGGGAAAAGGCCTCAAAGTTCACGTTGCCGTTGGGCCCCATGTCGCTCAGGCGAAAGTCGTTGGCGCCGGTCTGCGCGCCGGTGGCGGCGTCGATCCGCTGGCCAAAGATCTCGACCTCGCCGTCCACGAGGGGCGCGGTGTCATCGTCCCCCGCCCACACCACCAGGTACTCGTTGTCGAGGCTGTTGTAGGCGATAGCCGGGTTAAAGGCCGCAAAGTTCACGTTGCCGTCGGGCCCCATGTCGGTGATGCGAAAGTCGTTGGCGCCGGTCTGCGCGCCGGTGGCGGCATCGATCCGCTGGCCAAAGATCTCGACCTCGTTGTCCACGTCATCCCCCACCCACACCACCAGGTACTCGTTGTCGAGGCTGTTGTAGGAGATGGCCGGGGAAAAGCCACCAAAGTTCGTGCTGCCATCGGGCCCCAGGTCGCTGATGCGGAAATCGTTGACGCCGATCTGGGCCCCGGTGGCGGCGTCGATCCGCTGGCCAAAGATCTCGACCTCGTTGTCCACGAGGGGCAAGGTGTCATCATCCCCCGCCCACACCACCAGGTACTCGTTGTCGAGGCTGTTGTAGGCGATGGCCGGGTCAAAGGCCCCAAAGTCCACGTTGCCGTCGGGCCCCAGGTCGCTGATCCGAAAGTCGTTGGCGCCGATCTCGGCCCCGGTGACGGCGTCGATCCGCTGGCCAAAGATCTCGAACTCGTTGTCCACGAGGGGGGCGGTGTCATCGTCCCCCACCCACACCACCAGGTACTCGTTGTCGAGGCTGTTGTAGGCGATGGCCGGGGAAAAGGCATCAAAGGTCTCGTTGCCGTCGGGCCCCATGGCGCTCAGCCGAAAGTCGTTGGCGCCGATCTCGGGGTCGACGGTCACGGGATAGACGGCCCGCGTCAGGGCCGGGCCGTCGACGGTGAGGCGGGTTTCGGTGGCGCTCACCGCCAGGGTGGCGGGCAGCCGCGCGCCCGTGGCGTCGAACACGGTCACCCCGCCGAGCGTCACCTCCCCCCGGTCGGTGCGCCAGCGCCAGCCGCGCTCGCTGCGCTCGAACCGGCCGGGACTGTCGATCCGGCCCCGGACCACGAGATCGTCCCCCTGGAGCGGGAGCGGCTCGGCCAGGATGAACTGCTGCTCGAGGCTGGCTTCGCGCAGCACATACTGCTCTGTCAGGACACCGCGCGGGTAGCGCACGAGCGTGCCCTCCGGCCCCCTAACGCGGACGGCGCCCAGGTTCACCCCCTCCAGGGGCGTGGCGGCGCGCGCGACCCCTTGCAAGCGCCACTGCCACCGCAGGGCGCCCTGCCGGGGTTCCACCCGCACGCCCGCTGCGGTGAACTGGGCGCGGTAGCGGGGATGGCGTAACTCCAGGCCCGCCGCCGTCTCGGTCAGATGGTTGACGGCGAGGGCGGCGGCCTGCTCCGGGGTGACCCGTGCCTCCCCGGGGAGCGCCGGCGGTTTCGTGGGGACCCTCTCCCCTGCGGGTGCGGTCCGGGCGGAGAGGCCGGCCGGCAGCGGAGGCAGGCCCTGGGGGGACCTCGTCTCTGCCCTCGGGATCGAGTGAACGGAGAGAACCACCCCGCCCGCCGCGAGGCTACACAACAGGGCTAGGGCAAGGGCGGAGAACATGCCAGAGTGCGCTTGGTAAGTCATAGGTATACTCCTGACGCGGATGCGGCGTTCCGGGGCGAATGAGTGTTGGCAAGCGGTGGCAAGAGGGACCTTGTCCACGGCACCAGGATGCTTCAACATGATTGTTCTCCTGCAAGCTCAGATAGGCGGTTTTCGGATGGGCCGTTGCGGCGCGTTCGCTTGTTCGGTCCGTTTCTCTTTCACTACCCAAGGCCGGTTCCGCGCTGGCGGTACGCAAATGCCGGCAACGCGAAGAAGCCGGTCGGCTCGGGATCGCGGTACCCGCTCGTCTGGTGTCGCGCGAGGAAACCTTCGATCTCGCGCTCGACCGCCTCGGGGTGCGAGTCGATGCCCCGGAGGCCCACGCCATCGACCTCGTGCCACTCCGCGCGCGGAAGCGTGCGCGCGAGGAGCTCGGTGATGCGCCCGGTGGAGGCGCGCGTCCGAGTCCCGCAGAGGAGCAAAACCGGAAGGTCGATCGCGGCGTACCCGGAGGGCGGCATCGGATCGGCGAGCTCGGCCTCGAGCCGCGCGCACAGCTCCGGCATGCGCCAGGCGATCGCCGCCCGCTCTGGGGTGGAAAGCCTCTCCCATGCGTCTCTGCCCAACCGGTGGTCCACATAGCGCAGTGCGGCCCGGAACCCATCGCCCGCATCGAGATAGCGCCGCAGCACGAGTCGCAGTACCGCGATGTCCATCGTGGCGCCCCGGGACCCAGGGTCCGCGAGCAAGAGGCTGAAGAGCGTCGGCTCGTACAGCACCAGCCCCCCGATGCGCTCGCGGCGCGCGAGCGCGAGTCGGAGGGCCACCGCCGCTCCATAGTCATGGCCCACGAGGTACACCTTGCCCGGAATGGCATCCACCACGGGCGCGATCGAGGCCGCTTCGGCGTCCAGCGAGAGCGGCTCGCCCGAGGCGCGGCTCGCGGCATAGCCACCGAGCTCCGGTGCCAGCACGCGGTAGCGAAAGCCCAGACGCCCGGGGAGCGACTGCCGTTGCAGGCTCGCGCCCAGGCCCGCATCGAGGCAGATCACCGTGGGTCGAACGCCCTCGGCCTTTACGGGTCGTCGTGATGGAAGTAGGTTCATACCTTATGGCTCTCCTATCTGTGGCTGAGGGGTTGGGGGGCGCGGGTTTGAGAGGCCTTGTAATGATTCAACCTGGTCGTTCTCTTCGAAGCGTTGAAACCGTTTCGGGATCGCGAAGCACGGAGGTCCGTGCCTTTCCCGATGAGGGCAGAGTAGGGCGGGGGCCTTACCGGATGATTGCAAAGCGCCGGAATTTGCTTACAAATGAAATTGATTCGGTTACAGTGGTAACGTCGATGCGCGGGCTTGCAGGCGATTGGCTGATGCGATGGGCCGCATGGCGGGGTGCGGGGCTTGGGCTTGTGTTCACCGCCCTGCTCATGGGGGGCTGCTCGGCGCCCGAGGCGCCTGCGCCCGAGCGCCCGGCGCTGCGCTTTGCGCACAACCTGTGGCCGGGATATTTCCCGATCACCTTGGCCCGGGAGCTGGGGTACTACGCGCGGGAGGGCGTCAACGTCGAGTTGATCTATACGGAAGATCAGGAGCCCCAGATCGCCGATTTCATCGCCGGCAAGTACGACGGCATGGCGCTGCCCATCGGCAGCCTCATCGTCGCCAGCGGTCACCACCCCGACCTTCGGGTGGTCTACGCGATCGACGAATCGGCGGGCGGCGATGCGGTGGTGGCGAAGCCCGCGATCACGGGCATCGCGGAGCTGCGCGGCAAGGTGATCGGGGCCACCTTGGGGGGGTTCGGGGAGCTCTTCGTCGAGCGTATGCTGGAGGCCGGGGGGCTGACGCGGGCCGAGGTCACGCTCATCAACACCGATTCCAATCTGGTCCCCGACCAGTTGCGCGCCGGGGTGATCGATGCCGGGCAGGCGTGGGAGCCGTATGTTTCGCGCGTGGTGAAAGCGGGGGGCCGGGTCCTGTACACGAGCCGAGAGACGCCCGGGCTCATCATCGATACGCTCCAGTTCCGCGCCGCGGTGCTCCGGGAGCGGCCCGAGGACGTCCGGGCCTTTCTGCGCGCCATCCTCCGGGCCGTCGAGCACTGGCGGGCGCACCCCGAAGAGGACAACGCGATCATCGCACAAGCCCTCGCGATCCCGCCGGTCGAGGTGCAACCGATCGGGCTCAAGCTCCTGAGCCTCGCGGACAATCGCCGGGCCTTCGATCGCGACGACCCGGCGTCGCTCTATCAGAGCGCCCGCGCCTATGTCGATTTCTACATCCGGACCGGGAGCCTCGGGCGTCTGCCGGACCTCGAGGGGCTGATCGATCCCTCGTTTCTTCCGGCCGAATAGGTACGTGCATTAAAAATGTTGAACCGAACCGCCCCCCACCCCAACCCTCCCCCGTCCGCAAAAGGCGAGGACAGGGGAGGGAGACTCTCGGAGTCCCATCCCCTGTTCCCGTTGCTTGTGGATGGAGGGAGATTCGGAGTTCCCTCCCCTGTTCATGCTGTTGGTGAACGGTGGAGGGTTAGGGTAGGGGTCGGCGGCGTGCATGCGTAGACCGTTGTTTTCCAAGCTGAGTCCCCGATTGATCGCGGACTTCCTGTTGGTCTCACTCGCACCGCTCTTGCTGCTCGAGTATTTCAACCAGCGCGCCACGCGCCAAGCGCTGATCGACGGCGCGCACCGGGCCCTCTACGCCAGCGCCACGCAGACTGCCCAGGCCATCGACGGCTTTCTCAATGAGAACCTGAACGGTCTGCGGGTGCATGCGCTTTTGCCCGCGGTTCAACGTTTCCTGGCGGCGCCGAGTGACGCGCTGCACAAGGCGGCCGCATGGGAGACGCTACTGCGATTGAGCCGCAAGGACACCGTGAACCTCATCTCCTTCGCCGTGCTCGATCTCGCCGGTCATAACCTCCTCGACACGCGCACGGTACAGGCCGGGCGTGATGAATCGGAGCGTGACTACTTCAAGGCGCTCCTGGCCACGAAGGTGCCGGCGGTCTCGGCGATGCAGTTCGCGGATGCACCCGGTAACGCCTTGACATTGCACTTCGCCAGCCTGGTGTGGGACCCCGCGGGCCGGCCCCTCGGGATCTTGCGGATCACCTACAACGCCACGGTGGTGCAGCAGCTCACGACGCAAGCCCTGCATGCCTCACCGAGCGCACGCGTGCTGTTGCTCGATGAGCACCAAATCCGGCTTGCCGACAGCGCGCAGCCACACCTGATGTTTACCTCAGTGGCCCCGATCGAGACGGACCTCATCCGCAGGCTTCGGGCCGAGTGGAGGCTGCCCGCGGGTAGCCCGGCAGCGGCCACGGGGCCTCCGGCCCTGGCGAGCGCCCTCCAGCAGCTAGCGAACGGCGGCCATTTCACCGCACCGTTGTCGATGGGATCGCAGGATCCGCGGGCAGAGCCCTACGCCGTCGGTGCCGCGCGGCTGCGCTATCGGCCCTGGCTCGTGGTCGTCGCCGAGCCCCAATCGGTCCTCCTCGTGCCCATCGATCGCCTGCTCGGCGAGGGGCTCATCCTGGCCATTGCGATCGCCCTGCTCGTCTCGCTCTTCGGGGTTGGGATGGCAGATCGGCTCACCTCGCCGTTCCGGACGCTGACCGAGGCCGTATCTCGCTTTTCGGCCGGTGAACGTGGGGTGAAGGTGGCCGTGCGTTCCGAAGACGAGGCCGGCGAGCTGGCGCGGGCCTTCAACGACATGATGGGGCGGATCCGGGCCCATACCGAGGATCTGGAGGCGCAGGTGGCGGAGCGCACGCAGGCGCTGCAGGCCGATATCGCGCGGCGGGAGGCGGCGGAACGGGCGCTGGCCCAAACCCACGCCGAGCTCGAGCTTCGGGTCGAAGAGCGCACGGGCGAGCTGCGGGCCGCTCACGCCCGGCTGCAAGAGGAGCTCGCCGAGCGCGAGCGCGCCGAGTCCGAAAAGGCGCGGCTGGAGGCACAGCTCCGCCAGGCGCAGAAGCTCGAGGCGATCGGCACGCTCGCGGGCGGGATCGCCCATGATTTCAACAATATACTGGGTGCCATCGTGGGCTACGCGGAGATGGCGCTGGACGCCGTGCCCGCGGGTAGCAACCTCCGGCGCTATCTCGGGAACGTGATGGTGGCGGCGAACCGGGCGAAGGATCTGGTCGATCAAATCCTGGCCTTCACGCAGCCGGGAAGCCGGGAACACATCCCGGTGCGGCTCGGGCCGCTGCTCGGCGAGATCGCGGAGCTGATCAAGGCCTCGCTGCCCGAGATCATCGAGCTAAAGCTCTGCGTGCACGCAGAGGATGCGACGGTGCAGGGCGATGTGATCCGCCTGCATCAGCTCTTGATGAATGTCTGCACCAATGCGGTACAGGCGATGCCGGAAGGCGGGCTGCTGGAGATTGCCCTCGATGTGATCGAGCTCGGCGAGCGCATGGTGCAGAGACATCACATCATAGAGCCGGGGGCCTATGTGCGCCTCAAAGTAACGGACACCGGACACGGGATCGACGAGGCCACGCTCGATCGGGTCTTCGATCCCTTCTTCACCACCAAGGACCTCGGCCAGGGGACCGGGCTCGGCCTGTCCCTGGCACACAGCATCGTGAGCGACCACGGTGGTGCCATCGAGGTTTTGAGCACACCGGGTCAGGGGAGCAGCTTCACGGTCTACCTCCCCCTGTCTGAGGACACCGCCTCCGCGAGCGGTATCGAGCGCGTGCCGATCCCCAAGGGTCGCGGAGAGACCGTCCTCCTCGTCGACGACGACGAGGCGCTGGTGCTCCTCGGTGAGGAGATGATCGCGGCCCTCGGCTACGAACCCGTCGGGTTCCAAGACAGTCAGGCGGCCCTCGAGGCATTCCAAGCGCGGCCGGGGCACTTTGATCTCGTCGTCACCGATCAGCTCATGCCGCGCATGAGCGGTACCGAGCTTGCCACGCGCCTGCGGGAGATCCGCCCGGATATCCCGGTCTTGCTCATGAGCGGCTTCGGTGGGCCGGAGCTTGCCCACAAGGCACAACGCGCGGCGGTCCAGGCTCTGCTCAAAAAGCCGCTGCAGTCCCGCGACCTGGCCCAGGCCATCGCCAGCGCCTTGAGCGTCAACAAGAAATTCGCTGCGGACTCGCGACAGTCCTAGTGATTCTGGCGGCGAGCCTCAGGCATCGGGAGATGGTAGGGGAGATCGGGAGGCGGCTCGGCATCAGCGTGCCGCCATCGCGGCGTCCTCAAAACCTGAGCTTATTATTAGATTATTAGAGCATTGCGGTGGAGGTGTGGAGGGGCTTCCTACCAATAAGGGAGAGAAAATGCGCAGAACTACCATACTGCTATCGCTCGCCTCGGCGTGCATCTATCATCCGGCGTGTGCGGAGGAACCGGGGGAAGAAAGCGGACCCTTCGCAAGTCAGAGCTTCAGCAGCACCATCTATCTCATGAATGACTATCGATTCCGAGGGATCTCCAACAGCGATGGCCCCGCCATTCAGGGCAGTCTAGACTGGACCTGCAGCGGTTTTTATCTGGGGGTCTGGGGGAGCAACACCGAGTTTTCCGACGCCGACATCGAGATCGACTACTACGGGGGATACCGTTGGAGTTGGGAGGGCATCGGATTCGACATTACGGGTTATTACTATTCCTACCCGGGTGAGGACGAAGACGATTTCGACGAATTCGACCCCTTTGGCGGGCAGGATGCGGATTATTGGGAGGTACACGGCGGGCTCAGCTATACCTTTTCAACCGTCCTCTCGCCTTCGGTCGCCGTGCATTACTACTATTCCCCGGACGTTATCGCTGAGGACGGTGACGGCCACGCCGTTCAAGGTAACTTCGGTGTGACCCTGCCCTTCGACCTCAGCTCTACTGGACTCGGGCTGTACGGTATCGTCGGCTACCAGGACGTCGAAGGGGACAGGAGCAGCGGGGCACTTGGCGGCTACGACTACGTGTGGTGGCAATTAGGCACCCACATTACCGTCAAGGGTTACAAGCTCGACCTCGCGTATGTAGATGCCGAGGAATCGGATTCACTCGAGGCGTTCTATTCGCCCACCACCCTGCCCGACGGGCGGATCGCGGACTTCCCCGATCTGACGGAAGGAACGGTGCTGTTCACCGTCTCCCGCATCTTTTAGCGGGACGCCCGGCCTCAGAGACTACCGCATCGAGCGCCGCGACCTCCCGCCCGTGGTCCGCGAGGCTGGTGCGATCCCAGGCTATCGATTACAGTGGCACATGGTCCGAAACGCAGACCGGCCTACCAGGGCTCGCAGGGCGTCTGTGCACGGTCCCATGCGGGCTCGTTGATGCTCGCACCCACTCCGCGGCGTGCTACAGTCCGTTCATGAGCCCGCCCACTAAGTCGATCAAGATCGCCATCCCCCACCGCCTCTCGCGTCAGGACGCGACGCAACGCCTCCAGAGCGGGCTTGCCGACTTGCGAAAAGACGATGCGGGTGGATGGCGCGGCCGTGTCGCTGGCTGGGCTGGGGACGGGGCACTGGACCCGTTCGTAGCTGTTCAATGCGGGGCTGTATATGCTAAGATTCGGCCATGAGGTTCTGTAATGACTATCAAATCTCAAGCCATCATCGAAGACCTTTATAAAATACCTGGCGATGGTAAAGCGGAAATCGTCAATGGAGAGCTTGTACAGATGGCCCCCACCGGATACTTGCCAGGATACGCCGCAGGTGAGATTTTTGCGAGTCTGCGTGAGTACGCGCGCCGTACGAAAGCAGGTATAGCGACCACCGATAATTTCGGCTTCGTCGTAAGCCTGCCGAACCGCACGTCGTTCAGCCCGGACGCTGCGTTCTATACCGGTAAACCTTCGGGGATGAAGTTCCTCGAGGGGGCACCGGTGTTCGCGGTTGAAGTGAGAAGCGAAAACGAGTACGGCCCTAACGCGAAGCGGGAGCTAGCGGACAAGCGTAAGGATTATTATGCGGCAGGAACGCTAGTGGTATGGGACGTCGATTTACTAGGGCCGGATGTGGTCAAGTCCTACCACTGCAGCGACTCAGGTAATCCGAAGATCTATCGCCGTGGCGCGCTAGCTGACGCTGAACCGGCCGTGCCGGGCTGGCGCATGCCGGTTGATGACCTGTTCAGTTAAAACTCTGACCGCTCAGCCACGAAGCCGCGTCTAATCTCGCCTTCCACCTGACTCGCGCCGGTGAGGGCAACGACTTCGCACACAGCGAACCGAGATCCGCTACTCTGGTAGGATGCAAGGCGCGCCTGATCTCTAGCATGCCGAGGCAAGGCTCTCCGATACGCTGGAACCTCGCGACGTCGCGACCAGGGCCGATCTGGCAATAGCGATGTTTTTCTCCGAACGTCATTCCCGGGAGTAGCCTGGCCTGCCCCATGAGCATCGAAACGCCCTTGCCGATCGGCGACTTCATCGATCGCCTCACCATCCTCGACATCAAGTCGGAGCGTGTGGACGACCCGGGAAAGCTCCGTAACATCGAGCACGAGCGCGGCGCGCTTTGGCAGATCTGGAGCGATTCCGCCTATTCTGGCGCGTCTATCGAGGGCGAGCAGAGGGAGCTCAAGCGCGTCAACGCCGAGCTCTGGGAGGTCGAGGACCGGATCCGCATCAAGGAACAGCGGGGTGAGTTCGACCGCGAGTTCATCGCGTTGGCCCGCAGTGTTTACCGGCTGAACGACCGGCGCGCGCAAGTCAAACGTGCCATCAATCTCAAGCTCGGCTCCGATCTCATCGAGGAGAAGTCCTACCACGGACAGGGCACTTCCCCATGACGGGCGCCGCCGCGACAGAACGGATCCTCGTCGTCTCGCTCAGCAACGTCGGCGATGCCGTCATGACCACCCCGGTCCTGGAGGCCCTGCACCAGCGTTTTCCCGCGGCCGTGATCGACATCGTCGGGGATCGGCGCTCCAGCGGGCTGTTCGAATTCTGCCCGTATCGCGGCCACGTCTTCCACAAGGACAAACGCGGTGGCGTCCGCGGGCTCCTGCGTTTGATACGGGACCTGCGGCGGACGCGCTATGAGCTGGTCGTGGATCTCCGCACCGACGGTCTGGCCTATGTGCTCAGGGCCCGGCGGCGACTGACGAAATGGGGAGCGCGACCTCCCCAGGGTCCCCATGCCATCGAGCGTCTGTTCGCCGCCGTGGGCCCGCTCTTCGGCACAGAGCCCATCCCCGCGACACGGCTGTGGCTCGATGACGGCTTAGAGGCCGCAGCCGCACAGATGCTTCGGTCGCTACCGGCCGGGCCCCGGCTGGCCCTCGGGCCCGGCGCCAAATGGCCGCCCAAGATCTGGCCCCCGGCGCGGTTCGTCGAGATGGTCGGGGACGTGCGAGACCTGTTCGCCGGGGTCGTGATCCTGGGCGGT
The DNA here is from genome assembly GCA_052387115.1 of Gammaproteobacteria bacterium. GTDB lineage: Bacteria > Pseudomonadota > Gammaproteobacteria > JACCXJ01 > JACCXJ01 > JACCXJ01. Next base: position 15,277 of record JBQTJM010000396.1, read on the forward strand.
CCAGGGGATACAGAGAGCGCCCTGCGGGTCGCGACGGGGATCCGCCTGCCGTGCGTGAACCTCTGCGGCCACACCAGCCTCCTCGAAGACTGCGCGGTGCTCAAGCGCTGTGCCGTCTTCGTGGGCAACGACTCCGGCGCCGGTCACATGGCGGCCGCGCTCGAGACCGCCACCCTCACGGTGTTCGGCCCGACCGATCCGCTGCGCTTTCACCCCTGGGGCGCACGCGCGGCCTGGGTGGCGGCGCCGGGCGGCGAGCTTGCGGCGCTCCCCGGTGGCGCGGTCGCCGAACGCCTGCGCGAACTGTTCTTCCGCCCCTCTGGCGCCTTGCCATGATCCCCTCGGCACACCTCATCGCCAGCCGGCGGCCGGGCGGGGCGGAGGGCTTTTACTGCCGGCTGGTGAAGGCGCTTGCGGCCGAGGCCTGGCCGGTCCATGCCGTCCACCCCCCCGGCAGCGCCGTGGGATCGGCCCTGGGCGGTGCCGTGTCCCGCTTCGAGATCCCCATGCTGGGGACTTGGGACCTCCTGGCGCGTTATCGGATAGCGCGCCTCTTGCGGCGTCTCGCCACACCCATCGTCCAGACCTACCTCGGGCGCGCGAGCCGCTTGACGCGGCTCGAGGGCCGCCCCGGCCCGATCCACCTGGCACGGCTCGGCGGCTATTACGACCTCGAGGACTATCGGCACGCACACGCCTTCGTGGCCGTGACCCAGGGCCTTTGCGACTACCTGGTGCAGAACGGCATCCCGGCCGGGCGCGTTTTTCCCATCCCGAACTTCGTGGAGGTCCCGAAGCTGGAGGGCGGGATCCGTCTCGGGTATTGGCGCGAGCGCCTCGGCCTGCCGCAAGAGGCCTGGGTGGTGGTGACGGTCGGCCGCCTGCACCCGGTCAAGGGCCTCGATGTGCTGCTCGCGGCACTGGCCCGCGCCCCCGGTAGCATCGAAGACTGGCCGGTGCACCTGGTGATCGTCGGGGACGGTCCGCTGCGCACGGCGCTGGATCAGGAGGCCCATGCCCTCGGACTCTCCGGGCGTGTCCATTTCGTCGGCTGGCAGATCGATCCCGGTCCGTATTACCGAGCCTGCGATCTGGTGGTCTGTGCCTCGCGCCAGGAGGCCTTCGGAAACACCGTCCTCGAGGCCTGGGCCTATGGGCGGGCCGTGCTCTCGACCCGGACGGCGGGACCTCTGGAGATCATGACCCACGGGGAGGACGGCGCGCTGGTCCCGGCCGAGGACCCGGCGGCCCTCGCGCAGGCGCTTGAACGATTGCTCAAGGACATAAGTGCCCGCCACGACCTCGGCGAGGCCGGCAGGAAGCGACTGGCCCTCGATTTCAGCCGCGAACGGATCGTGCAACAATACCAGGCGCTTTACGAGGCCCTGGCAGGCTAGGAGACGCCGCCCAATCGAATCGGATCCACCATGACGCCTTCTGCCGGCCCCTGATCCCCTCCCCTGCGTAGCGGGGGAGGGCTAGGGAGGGGGTAAGGTGGGCGATGCCTTCGCCGGACCCCCACCCCCGCCCACCCCCGTCCGCAAGAAGCGCGGACAGGGGAGGGAGCCTGTTCGCTCACCCCTTGAGGCGCACCACGCGCGACACCGGTTTGGTGGTGCGCACCGAGCGGATCACGCGCGCCAGGTGGCGGCGGTCGCGGACCGCGACGACCAGGGAGAGACCGGCCGAGCCCTCGTCACGTTCCGACATGTCGACGAACTCGATGTTGGCGTCCTCCTTCGCGACCGCGGCCGCGATGGTCGCCAGTGCCCCGCGCTGGTTGACGGCCTCGAGCCGGATCGCCACAGGGAACTCGGCATCGATCTCGCCGCCCCACTCGACGTCCACCCATTTCTCCGGGTGGCTCTTGAACTCCGCGACGTTCTTGCAAGTGCGGCGATGGATCACGATGCCCCGACCGGCCGAGACATAACCGAGGACGGCATCGCCCGGGATCGGATAACAGCACTTCGGAAACGACACCACCATCCCCTCGGTGCCATTGATCGCGAGCGGCATCGCCATACCGGCCGCGAGCGCCGCCTCCCCGGCGCTCGCGGGGATGAGGTGGCGGGCGACGATCGGCGCGGGCCGCTTGCCGAGACCGATGTCCTCCAGGAGCGCATCGGTGCTCTTGAGGTGGAGATCGGCGAGGGCGGCCTCGAGGCCCGCGGCGGGCACGTGCTCAAGCGCCGTCCCGAAGCGCTCCAGCTCCCGGTTCAGCAGGCGCCGCCCCAGATCGCAGGCCTCACCCCGCTCGAGGTTCTTGAGGAAGCTGCGGATGTGTGATCGGGCCTTGGCGGTGACGACGAAGTTGAGCCAGGCGGGGCTCGGGGCCGCACCCGGCGCGGTGATGATCTCGACCGTCTGGCCGTTGGTGAGCGCGCTGCTGAGCGGTGCCAGGCGGCGGTCGATGCGCGTCGCGACGGCACGGTTGCCGATCTGGGTGTGCACCGTATAGGCGAGGTCCACGGCGGTCGCCCCGCGGGGGAGCTTGATGATATCGCCCTTGGGTGTGAACACGTAGACCTCGTCGGGGAAGAGGTCCATTTTGACGTTTTCCAGGAACTCCACCGAATTCCCCGCCTCGCGCTGGATGTCGAGGATCCCCGTGAGCCATTCGCGGGCCTTGCTGTGGGCCGAGTTGCTGGCACGCTCTCCGGACTTGTATTGCCAGTGGGCCGCGATCCCACGCTCCGCGACCGCGTCCATGTCGTCGGTGCGGATCTGGACCTCGATGGGCACCCCGTGGGGACCGAAGAGGACCGTGTGCAGCGACTGATAGCCGTTGGCCTTGGGGATGGCGATGTAGTCCTTGAACTTACCGGGGACCGGCTTGAAGAGCTGATGAACGGCGCCGAGGGTGCGATAGGCGGTGTCGGCGGTGTCGGCGATGATGCGGAATCCGTAGACATCGAAGACCTCCGAGAACGGCAGCTTCTTGGCCTGCATCTTCTTGAAGATGCTGTAGAGGTGCTTCTCCCGGCCCGAGACCTCGCCGCTCAGGCCCTCCTGCCGCAGGCGGCGGTGGATGAACCGCAGGATCTGGTCGACCAGCGCCTTGCGGTGGCCGCGCGCCCTTTGAATGGCTTTGCTCAACACCCGATGTCGTTTCGGGTACAAGGCCGCGAAGCCCAGGTCCTCGAGCTCCAGGCGCACGCTGTTGATGCCGAGCCGCTGCGCGATGGGCGCATAGATGTCGAGCGTCTCGCGCGCCACGGCGCGCCGCTTGTCCGCCGGCAGCGCGAACACCGTACGCATGTTGTGCAGGCGATCGGCGAGCTTGACCAGGATCACGCGGATGTCGTGGGTCATGGCGAGCAGCATCTTGCGGAAGTTCTCGGCCTGCGCCTGGGCGTAGGACTCGAACTCCATCTGCGTGAGCTTGCTGACCCCATCGACGAGCGTGGCCACGTCCGCGCCGAAGCCCTTGCGCAGATCGTCCTTGAGCGTCGGGGTGTCCTCGAGCACGTCGTGCAGCACGGACGCAATCAAGGTGTCGCGATCCATGCGCATTCCGGCCAGGAACCCGGCCACGGCCAGGGGGTGGTGGATGTAGGGCTCGCCGCTCAGGCGCCGCTGGCCGGCATGGGCCTTGGCGCCGAACTCACAGGCGCGGCGTAGGTCCTCGATCTCGGCGGGTTTGAGGTAGGTACCCGCACGCCGGCACAGGTCCTCGATCTCGGGCGCCGACGCCTCCAGCGGGGCGGGCGCGGCCAGCGGCCTCGCGGACCACAGGGACGGCAAGGACAGCGGCCAGAGTTTCATCGCCATGGAGGCTCACGCGCTGGGCATCCCGTCGGGCTCAGCGCGTGGCGTCGTTGAACACCTGGAAGAGGTCCTCACCCTTCTCCTTGGCGTCGATGGCGTCGACGGTCGCCATGCTGACGAGCCCCGCGGCGATCTCGCGCAGCGCGATCACGGCCGGCTTGTCGTTCTCGTCGGGGAGCAGCGGCCGCGAGCCCAT
>JBQTJM010000397.1:0-5654 GCA_052387115.1 Gammaproteobacteria bacterium
GCTCAAGTCGGGACGGCCGCCAGGCGCGCCTCCAGGGCGGCCAGTCGTTCGGGGGTCCCGATATCGTGCCAGTCTCCTCGATAGCATTCGCCGGTCACGAGGCCATGAGACACCGCCATGCGGATCACGGCGGCCAGGGGAAAACACCCCGCCTCGCACTCGTCGAAAAGCTCGCTCCGATAGACGCCGAGGCCGCTGAAGGTGAGCCTCGGCCAGTGTTTCAACGAAACCCGGCCGTGCTCCAGGGCGAAATCACCGTCCGGGTGATGGCTGCGATTTTCCACCAGCACCAGATGGGCGATGCCTCGGGGCTTGTCCAATAGGCTGGCGATCGGATAGGCGGTCCAGGCATCGGCGTTGATCACCAGGAACGGCGCCCGCCCGAGCAAGGGCAGGGCCTTGTAGACCCCACCGCCGGTCTCCAGCGGCGTGGGCCCCTCGTCGGAGTAGTGGAGCGCGACGCCGTAACGCCGGCCATCGCCGAGCGCCGCCTCGATCTGCCCGCCCAGGACCGACAGATTCACCACGATGTCGCGGATCCCGGCGCGCGCCAGCCTTGCTATCTGATGCACGATGAGCGGCCTCCCCGCCACCTCGAGCAGGGCCTTGGGCGTGTGATCGGTGAGCGGCCGCATGCGCTCGCCCCGACCCGCCGCCAAGATCATCGCCTTCATGGCCCCGGGGCGGGGGTACGGTCTCCGTGCAGCGCCGGCACCACGCGCTCGCACAGAAACGCGTAGAGGTCCCGAAGCTCGGGATAGCCGCGGCTCACCTCCACGAGATAGCCCACGGTCCTCGGCACATCGGCCAGATAGCCCGGTTTGCCGTCCCGATGCCGGAGGCGGGCAAAGATCCCGCTCGCCTTCAGATGGCGTTGCACCCCCATGAGATCGAACCAACGCACGAACATCGCGGGATCGACCCGCCGCAGTGCCGGTCCCGATCGTTCCCGAAAGCCCATCATCCAGGCGTGGACCTCTGCCTCAGGCCAGCGGATGTAACAATCGCGCAGGAGCGATACCAGGTCGTAGCAGACCGGCCCCAGGACCGCATCCTGGAAGTCGATGACACCTGGGTTGTACCCGCTCGGGCCATGGCCACCCGAGTTATCGCCGGCCGTGTAGAGCAGATTCCTGGAATGGTAATCGCGGTGCACGAACACCTGCGGTTGTGCAACGGCCGCGTCGGCCAGGAGCCCGAAGGTCTCGTGGAGCGTCCCCTGTTCCGCATCGGAAAGCCGGAGACCCAGGTGTTTCTCCAGGAGCCAGACCCGGAACAGATCCATCTCCCGCAAGAGCCAGCCGCGATCATAGGACGGCAGATCCGTGCCTTCGGCCCGCTCCTGCATCGTATGCAGCGCCCTCATGGCGTCGGCATATAGACCCGGGGCGCTCCGGGGATTCAGCTCATCCAGATACGAGCGCGTGCCGAGGTCCGTCAACAGCACGAATCCCCGTGCGAAATCCCCCGCCAGCACCTCGGGGACGTGCAGTCCCGCGCGCGCCAGCCGCACCGCGATGTCGGCGAACACCCGGCAGTCCTCCCGCTCCGGCGGTGCGTCCATGACGATGCGGGTCACCCCCTCGTGAGCAACCCGATAATACCGCCGAAAACTCGCATCACTGGAGGCCGGTGCTATGGGAAGGTCTCGCGTACCGAGGGTCCGACCGATCCAGTCCACCAACGCTTCAAAGCGATCCGTCTCGGCTCGATCGAACATACCCAAATACTCATTCTGGCGGTCCCCGCCCGTTTCGCTGCCCCCACGCCCGTCACCGCGACCAGTGCCGTGCAGGCCAACGCCCTCAAGACACTACGGTCACTTCTCGTACGGCTCGTTGCTCCGCGGAGCGTTGGGCGCTTGCTCATCGAGCGACTGTCGATACCTCACGCAGCCTCGTATGAACTCTGGCCATGTAGGTACCACAGGCAACGGATCTGTCCCTTCTGGCAAAAGACCCCAAAGTGAAGGGTGGTGCCAACAGAGCTCATGGCGGCTGCTGTCGCGATGCTCACGGATGCCCTGCCGTAGCTTCTTTACCTCGGTAACGAGCTCTTCACGTGTCATCTGGTCAAGGTCGCTGTCCATAATGGGAGGTTATGCTATGGAAGCCTTTGGATTGGAGCCGTACTGATTCTCGCCCGGCTGGCTGTCCAGGACTAGAAAGACGAGGAGGACAATAGCGCCGACAAGCGGAACCAGAGAGATAAGCAACCACCATCCACTGCGATCAGTGTCATGGAGCCTGCGGACTGACACAGCGATACTCGGAATCAAGACCGCCAGGCTATAAAGACCGCTCAATAGACCAACGCCAGCTTCGGGACTGAAGAGCCCAGTCACGCCGTCGATCATACCAAGCCCTATGGTGATAAGGGTATTAAACAAAACGAAGTACCAGTACTCTTCTCGCCGAGCACGCCCCTTAAACATCGCATACTTCTTCAATACCTCAAAATACCAGCGCATGCCATTCTCCTTTTTGTCGTCATTTCATTGGGTTAGAAGACCACTGGGATCATGTTGCCGGCAGCGCATTATAGGCCAAGGCACATGAAGTATCCCACCGCGGAACTCCGGAGACAAGCGGCGATGGGTTGCCGGTGAAGCGCTGAACAGCAGCGACTCTGCCGACGGGACCCTGGTGCTCTGCTCGGGTGCAGCCACCCACCTCGCCAACTCGCAGGGCCGGCAGATCAATCTTTCCAGAGGGGCGATTCTCTAGGAAATGATGAAAGTAATCTTCCTTTTCCGCCGGGGTCAAGCATGGTTTGTTGGAAACGGTAGGCAACAGAATGGAGCGCTCCGCATAGTTGGCAACGACCTTATGCGGATCGCCAGTCTGCAATGACTGATTCCACCGGTCAAACAACGATACGATCTCCTGTTCGGTGGTGACCTTGCAACTTTTGGTTCGTGCGGCCTGAGAGGTGGGCGGCGTGCCGCCGTTGGAGGCACATCCTGCAAGGACGGCGCAACCAGCAAGTGCAATCAAGGCGAGTGACTTCATCAAACCGCTCCTTTCAGCGTGGGTTGGGAAACATAGGGGTATAACGAAATCAGTCAGCCGCGCCGGACAAGGGGGCTTGGAAAAGCGACGGCGATCCACGGCGTCGGCTGCAGCGCATGGGCATGACCGCTCGCACGAGAGCAGTGACGGCGCAACCACCGCAACATTGCGTTCGCGCTCGTCAATCCGTTGCGCCCTATGATCCAGGAGCCCAGACTGAGGGTCAGACCGCGGTCGTCTCGTCCACGGGCGGTTGGGGCAGGTCCGCCTGGGGTGGCGGCTGCTGTGCTTCAGTTTTCCGCTGCCGCTTTTCTTCCTCCTTCTGTTTTTTGGCGATATCTCTCTGACGTCTAGCGAACGCATAGTTGGGTTTGGCCATTTGCAATCCTCTTCAGTTGGATTCGGGGTGGAAGTGAACTATCAGAGTACCTCCTTTTGCCTCGGATCGTTCCCAGCGACCCGCAACAATGATAAATAAATCACATGGAAATGCTGACGCCCAACGAACCAAGATCAGCCGCGCCGGACAAGAGGGCTTGGAAAGCGACGGCGATCCACGGCGCCGCCTGCAGCGCATGGTTGGGCCAAGGCGCCTGAAGTATCCCACCGCCGAGCCTCGGAGACAAGCGGCGATGGGTTCCAGTGATGACTGACAACGACGCTGCCGACGGGGTCCTGGTGCTCTGGGGGCGGGTGCAGCCACCCACCTTGCCAAACCGCAGGGCCTGGGCATGCGGTTCTCTAATGGCGTTTGATGGGAGTCCATGGCCTATCTGACACCTTCACCGTCGATGCGGGCTACAAAGCCTTTGCTGTTTCTGCTTTCATGCTTTTGTCTTGAAGACCAACGTTTGACATGAGCGGCAGGACACAGGCTTGCCGGTGTCTGTCCGCTTGATGGAAGGGTTAGGTGCCATGTCGGCTTTCATTTGAGCAGCCCGAGCGACTGAAGCAGCCCCTCCCAAGCGCTCAATGCGTCACTTTGGAGCGCATGTAGATCACCGATGACAGCGCCAGAGGCGTCTTGAACCCCCCAGTACGAGTCAGCACCAGATGACAAAGCCCGCCGAGTACAGGAGATAGGGCAAATGCGGCGGTTGCGCACTGACAGCATGTTCTTATTCGGGGAGATCTGCCCAGCCTGCGGCCTGTAGGGCTAGGGGAGTCGGACTGAGGGCCATCCCGAAAGGGGTGGGATCGCCACCGAACCCTAAGGTCCCTGTGGAAGCCATGGGAGCCGGACTGAGGGCCATCTCGAAAAAGGGATGGGACCACCACCGGACTCTACCGCCTCTCGGGCAGCGCGCCCTGCGGTAACGCCGGGCGTGACTGGGCAGAAGTCAGCAGACGGCGTAGTAGCCAAATGCCCACCGTAATGGGTGGGACAGGGTGAAGGCCTGAACCTTCGACAAAGAGGAGCCGCGCTTATCTCAGCATGGGCATGGCCGGTGACCACCGGAAGTCCGCGTTGGCGGTAGGTTGTCGTAACCAGCTTTGAAGCGGAAAGATTCATCTTGCTGCTTTAAACCTCGAAGGAAACGCCCCGTGCGGACCCGTATGCGGGGTGTTGTGGGGGCCGGGGGTTAAACACCCCCGGCTACCCGATTGGGCTACGGCGCCTGAAGTAACCCACCGCGGAGCGATTACCTATCTGCCCGACCGTTCAGTGGAAGAGGTGGACTCCTCCACTTGCTTCCGCGCGACTTGGATCAACATCCGCAGTGCCCGGTTCACGGACTCTGCATCGTGAAACACTGCCGCTACGTCAGGTTCCAATTCCACAACGTTCGTCCCTTGCCGGTAGCGCTCGTAGTATTTCCCACGTACCCCGCCACGAATATCATATTCTGCTCGCATTTGCTCACCTGCAGCCGTTTCATTCGCCTGACTCATAGGTCCTCCGTTCCTGCGGCGTGACTTCACGTGCTCCAATGATTCGAATCATGTCCCCTTCCTCTGTATGCCACACGATGATCAGCCGCCTCTGGATAGAAAGTCCCGTCGTGAGGAACCGCTCCTCACCTATGGAGTGGTCGGGGTCTGCAATGGTGGTCGCTAACGGATCACCAAAGACGGATTTCGCCTCTTCAAAAGATACTTCATGGCTCACCAAATTGTCAGCCGCCTTCGTGGGATCCCAGTCAAATCTCATAAACGAAGTGTAGCATGTGAGGAGCTTCCCGCGAAGGTGAGCGGCTAACGAAGCGGCCCCGGGGGCTTGGAAAAGCGACGGCGTTCCACGGCGTCGGCTGCAGCGCCTTATAGGTACTCCGCCCTGCTTTCAGTGATACTGAACACAGCCGGCAGGTAGCTGCCGGTGAAAGCGGGACATGCGCCCGCGGATCACGAATATGCAGCGCCGAACACGCGATGTTCACCAACTCAGCTTCGGATCCGCGGGTGCGCTTGAGCTCGTCAACGAACACTCAGGGTTTGCCGTCGCATCGGCTCACTATATCGCCTTCGTAGAGCTCAAGCACGCACGTCCCTTCCGCCTACTGTAGCACTTCGGAGGTGCCTCATGAAGCCTCAACCGGCAGGCAACGAATTCGCCGCCTTCATCGGCATCGATTGGGCTGATGCCAAACACGATATCTGCTTGCAGGCAGGCAACGCCGCTCGGCGAGAGTCCAGCGTCCTGCC
>JBQTJM010000398.1:0-10507 GCA_052387115.1 Gammaproteobacteria bacterium
TTCGTCGTGTGGTTCAACCATGCGCCCCTGCTCGCGGCGATCCGGGACACGCTCGGGCTCAGCGACGCGGAGATCAAGACCCTGCTGATCCTCAACGTGGCGCTCACCATCCCGGCCCGCATCATCATCGGAATGCTGGTCGATCGCTTCGGTCCGCGCATCAGCTTCACGGGTCTCCTGGTGGCGGGCGGCGGACTGTGCTTCCTGTTCGCGGCGGCCGAGAGCTACGAGCTCCTCGCCCTGTCGCGGTTTCTCCTGGGGTTCGTGGGTGCCGGCTTCGTGATCGGCATCCGCATGATCGGCGAGTGGTTCCCGGCCCGCCAGGTGGGCCTGGCCCAGGGGATCTATGCCGGCTGGGGCAACTTCGGCTCCGCGGCCGCCGCCATCACCCTGCCGGCCTTGGCGCTCTCCATCGGCGGTGCCGAGGGCTGGCGGTACGCGGTCGCGAGCACCGGCGTTTGCGCCATCGTCTATGCCCTGGTCTACTATCTGAACGTCCGTGACACGCCCGAAGGCGCGACCTATTTCAAGCCCAACAAGCACGGCGGGCTGGAGGTGACGAGCCGCGGCGATTTCTTCTGCTACCTGGTCATGAACGCGCCGCTCTACCTCGCGCTGACGATGCTGGCGGCGAAGCTCGCGGGCCTCGGGCTCCTGTCGGAGCTGGCACGCCGCTCCATCGATCTCATCCTGCTCACCACCTTCTGCTACCAGTGCCTGCGCATCTACCAGATCAACGCGCGGGTGTTCGTGCAGCCCCGCCCCTCGGTACACCGCTACAAGTTCAAGCAGGTGGCCATCCTGAGTCTCGCCTACGCGGTCGCCTTCGGGTCCGAGCTGGCCGTGGTGTCGATGCTCCCGCTATTCTTTCAGGACACCTTCGGGCTGTCGTCGGTGATGGCCGGTCTCCTGGCCGCGCCCTTCGGGCTGGTGGTGGTGGTCATGCGTCCGCTGGGTGGTCATGTGAGCGATCGCTTCGGGCGCAAGCGGACGCTCGTCACCGTCATGATCGGCCTCGCCTGCGGCTACGCGCTCATGAGCCAGATCGACGCCGATTGGCCCATCGCGCTGGCCGTCGCGGCCTGCATCGGCTGCGGGCTCTTCGTGCACCTCGGTACGGGCGCGGTGTTCGCCATCATCCCGCTCATCCAGCGCCGCCTCACCGGCCAGATCGCCGGACTGGCCGGGGCCTACGGCAACGTCGGCGGCGTCGCGTTCCTGACCGTGCTGGCCGCCGTGGATACTTCGACCTTCTTTCTCACCATCGCCATTTCGGCGACCGTGCTGGTCGGGCTCGTGCTGTTCCTCGACGAACCCAGCGGGACCATGGCCGAGGTGTTGCCCGATGGTACGGTGCAGTTGATCGACGTGACCTGAGAGTTTGTAAAAAACCTGCTGCGCTCGGGATCTCGCGTTCCGGCGGTGCTCGGAATCCTCATGTATTTCAATATACACTCCGGTTCCTGCGCTCCGGCGGAACGCGACCTCCCTTCGCTCGCGACGGTTTTTTCACAAACTCTGAGAGCCTGTGAAAGAACCCGCCGCGCAGCCCGATGGCTACACAGCTTCTAGTCTCCACCGGTCAGTGCTCGGACGCCGGGCGCAGACCGCGCAACGAGGACTTCCACGGCATCCACATCCCGCGCGCCGACCAGCTCGGGACCAAGGGTATCGCCGCAGCGATCGCCGACGGCGTGAGTAGCTGCGAGAGCGGCCAGGAGGCCTCGGGGGCGTGCGTGGTCGGGTTCCTGGAGGACTATTTCAGCACCCCGGACTCCTGGTCCGTGCAGAAGTCCGCCCAGAAGGTCCTGACCGCGCTCAACGCCTGGCTTTATAGCCAGGGACAGCGAACCCGCGATTCGGGGCGGGGGCTCCTCACCACCTTCAGCGCCGTGGTCTTGAAATCGACCACGGCGCACCTCTTCCATGTCGGCGACAGCCGCATCTACCGGCTGCGCGACGGCGATCTGGAGCGCCTGAGCACGGATCATCAGACCTTCATCGGGCCCGGACCGGCGTTCCTGTCCCGGGCGCTGGGCGCCGATCTGAGCGTCGAGATCGATTACCGCAAGCTGCCGGTCATGGAGGGCGACATCTTCGTCCTGACCACCGACGGCGTGCATGGTTACCTGGACGACAAGGCCATCAGCCGTTCCATCCAGGCCTATCGTAGTAACCTCGACTCCGCGGCCACCGAGATAGTCCGGGCGGCGCTCGCCAATGCCAGCCCGGACAACGCCACCTGCCAGATCGTCCGCATCGACGCCCTCCCGTTGCAGCGCCCCGAGGAGGTCTACCAGGAGCTCACCGAGCTGCCTTTCCCGCCCCCGCTCAATCCGGGCATGACGCTCGATGGCTATCGCATCCTCCGCGAGGTACACGCCAGCAGCCGCTCGCAGATCTACCTCGCGATCGACGGCGAAACGGGCCGGCAAGTCGCGCTCAAGACGCCGTCCGTCAACTACGAGGACGACCTCGGCTACATCGATCGCTTCGTGTTGGAAGAATGGGTCGGGCGGCGCATCGACAACCCGCACGTCGCCAAGGTCTATGTCCCGACGCGGGCGTGCCGGTTCCTGTACTACGTCACCGAATATGTACAGGGCGTCACGCTGAGACAGTGGATGCACGACCGGGCGGAGCGGCGCCTCGAAGATATGCGCAAGATCATCGAACAGATCGCCAAGGGGCTGCAGGCCTTCCATCGCCTGGAGATGCTGCACCGGGATCTCAAACCCGAAAACGTCATGATCGACTACGCCGAGCATGTGAAGCTCGTGGATTTCGGTTCGACGCGGGTCTCGGGGATCGCCGAGATCACCACGCCGATCGAGCGCGTCGGCCTGCTCGGCACCCGTAACTATTGCGCCCCGGAGTACTTCCGAAACGAGCCGGGGACGACGGCCTCGGACGTGTACTCGCTGGGTGTGATCGCCTATGAGCTCCTGACGGATGTCCTACCCTACGGCGAGATGCCGCACGATGGGGGCGCGCGCCGGCTGGACTATAAGCCGGCCTGCTACCGCAACCCGACCGTTCCCCGCTGGGTGGATGGTGCCTTGCGCAAGGCCGTACACCGGGACCCAAAACGCCGCTACCAGGAGGTCTCGGAGCTGATCCACGACCTCAGACATCCGAACGCAGCGCTGATCGACCAGGCGCCGCGCCCCTTGCTGGAGCGCAATCCCGTGGCCTTCTGGCGCACCGCCGCCCTCCTCTTGCTGGTACTGGTCTTCTATCTCTTGTTCCGGCTGGCGCACTAGCCCAGGTTTAATAAACCTGGGTAGCCTTTTTCCGGAAGGGGGACGGCGGCATTCTTCCCCTCCCCCTTCCGAAGGGGGAGGGTAGGGTGGGGGTTTACCAGCGGTCCAGTGGGGCATCCTGTGCCAGACCGCGCAGCACCGCGCCCAGAGCGCGACCGCGCGCGGATCCGATCCGATAGGCGGTCTCGACCAGCGCCGTGTCGGGGGCTTCCGCGCATGCGCCCTCGGAGAACCCGAGCACGGTGGGGATCGTGGTGTCGCCCTCGTCGAAGGGCGTGATCTGGCTCAGGCGGACGGACCTGGCCGGCCTCGCGCCGCCGTCCTCCACGCAGGAATGGACGACGAGGATAGGGAAAGTCTGAGTGGCGGGAGCGTTCATGGGCTTCGACTCCTCCGAATGATTTCGGTTGCCAGCATGCGCCGGCAAGGTGACACCCGCGTGACCGCTCTTATCCGGTGCGACGCACTGGATCGGGTCAGGGTCGGATCATAGGCCGCTCGCGCAGGATTGGGAATGCGACCGATCGTCGCACCCCCCTCAGCGTCTATGAGCTCTCAGGCCCGATCCAGCGGAAACGCCAGCACTTCTTCGATCGTCTCTACCCCGGTCGCGATCATGACCAGGCGGTCGAGACCCAGCGCGCAACCGGCACAGTCCGGCATGCCGCTCTCGAGGGCCGCCAGGAACAGTTCATCCAGGGGTACGGCCGGCAGGTCGAGCGTCCGCTGGCGCGCCTCCTCACGGAGCAGGCGCCGCCGCTGTTCGGCCCCGTCCCCGAGCTCACGGCAGCCGTTAGCGATCTCGATGCCGCGGATGAACAGCTCGAAACGCTCTGCGACCGGCGGCGTCCCCGCCCGCACCCGGGCGAAGGCGGCCTGAGCTTCGGGGAAATCGAAGAGAAAACACGGCCGGTCGTGGCCCAGCCGCGGCGTCACCGCATGGCTCAGGAGGAAATCCAGGTACGCGCCGCGATCCAGGCCCTCCGCAGCAAGACCCAGCCCACGGGCGCACGCGGCCAGCGCCTCCAAGTCCGCCGTGTGTGGATCGATGCCGAGGGCGTCCTCGAAGGCGCGCCCATAGCGGATACGCTCGAACGTTTCGGACCCGAGGAGGGCCGACATCAGGGCCTCCACCTCGTCCATGAGCGCATGGTGATCGAAGCCGGGCCGGTACCACTCGATGAGCGTAAACTCGGGATTGTGCAAGCGCCCTGCTTCGCCATCCCGGAATACCCGTGCGATCTGGTAGATGGGACCGCTGCCGGCGCACAAGAGCCGCTTCATGGCGGCCTCGGGCGAGGGCGGGAGGTAACGGCGCCGGCCACCGGTGAGGGTAGTGCGGAGCGCGAGGATGTGCGGCTCGCCGAGGCCGCCCCGGCACAGCATGGGGGTCTCGACCTCCAGGACCGAGCGCCCGGCGAAGAAGGCGCGGACCCGCGCCAGGACCTCCGCCCGGATGCGCAGGGTCCCGAGCGATGCGCCAGGCCGCCAGTCCTCCGGCATGCCGGTCCAGAGGACCTCAGTCCTTGACGCGGGCGACGTAGAGGCCGGTGCGGGTATCGACCCGGATCGCCTCCCCGGTCTCGATGAAGAGCGGAACCTTGACCACCGCCCCGGTCTCCAGGGTGGCCGGTTTGGTGCCGCCGGTGGCCGTGTCACCGCGCATACCGGGGTCGGTCCCGGTGATCTCGAGGACCGCGAAGTTCGGGGCGGCGATTGCCAGCGGCTCCCCGTTCCAGAGGGTCACGACGCAGGTCTCCTGGCCTTTGAGCCATTGGCGCGCCTCGGCCATCGCCGTCTCGCCCGCCGAGAGTTGCTCGAAGCTCTCGGGGTCCATGAAATGCCAGTGGTCCCCATCGTTGTAGAGGTACTGCATGTCCTTGTCCACGACATCGGCGGCCTCCACCGTGTCCCCCGACTTGAAGGTGCGCTCGATGACGCGGCCGGTCTTGAGGTTGCGGATCCGCACGCGGTTAAAGGCCTGGCCCTTGCCCGGCTTGACGAACTCGTTCTCGACGATGTTGCAGGGCGCCCCATCGAGCATGATCTTGAGACCGGCCCTGAACTGACTGGTACTATAGGTCGCCATCGATACGTCCCGGGTGCCGAAAAGCCCATTATGATAACGTATGCGGGGAATGTGCCCGAGCGCGGTGCCTGGCGGGAGGCGCTCGCCGATGCCATCTCCGACCCCAGGGAACTGTTGCGCGACCTCTGCCTCTCGCCCGCCGCGCTCGGCTCCTCCGAGGCCGCGCTGCGCCAGTTCTCCCTGCGCGTCCCGCGCGGGTTCGCGGCGCGCATGCACAAGGGCGATGCCCGCGACCCGCTGCTGCGCCAGGTGCTGCCGGTGGGCGCAGAAACCGACCCGGTGCCGGGCTACGGCCCCGATCCGGTGGGCGATCTCTCCGCCGAGGTGGTGCCCGGCGTCCTTCACAAGTACCACGGTCGGGTGCTGCTGGTCCTCACCGGCGCCTGCGCGATCCACTGCCGCTATTGTTTTCGCCGCCACTTTACTTATGGTCGTTCGTCCCCCGCTCGGGACCGTTTCGAGTCGGCGCTGCGCTACATCCGTGACCATCCCGAAATCACCGAGGTGATCCTGAGCGGCGGCGATCCCCTGTCGCTACCCGATACCCGTTTGGCGGACCTCGCCGCGCGCCTCGCCACGATCCCGCACCTCCGGCGGCTCAGGGTCCACAGCCGCCTACCCATCGTCCTGCCGGAGCGCGTGGACCAGGCCCTGCTGAGTTGGCTCACCGGGACGCGGCTCAGCCCCGTCATGGTGGTCCACGCCAACCACCCCCAAGAGATCGATGCGAGCGTCGCACGCGCCCTCGCAGCGCTTCGCCTCGCGGGCGTGACCGTGCTCAATCAATCGGTCTTGCTCGCCGGGATCAACGACGAGATCGACGTGCTCGTCGCGCTCAGCGAGAGGCTCTTAGAGGCCGGTGTCCTGCCTTATTACCTCCACCTCCTCGACCCCGTCGCCGGCGCGGCGCACTTCGATGTCGATCCCCGCCGCGCGGGGGCGATCTACGACAGATTATCTCGAACCCTCCCCGGATATCTGGTGCCGAAGCTCGTTCGGGAGCGGCCCGGCGCGCCTTACAAGGTGCCGGTCGAGTTACTCCCGCCCTGATTCCGACACCGTGGCTCATGGCACCGAGCCACGGATCATAGGGCTCCGGACCACCCGCCGATCTCGAGCGGAAGGAAGAGGGGCCGCCGTGCTTACCCCGGCGGATCCCTTCCGCCGCAAGTGCAGCTCAAAGTCTCCCCCTTCTGAAGGGGGAGACTTTGAGCAAGGGGCAGAATTTGAGCAGGTGCAGCTCGCGGGATCCGGTGACTACGACGCGCATCGCTCGCATGATGCGCCGGCTGCGGCCATGGGCGAGACCGCGGTCGTGAGTTGGGTGCTGGTTCCTCTGGCGTAGCGATTCACAGAGCGCATGCGCGAGCGACGATCCAGCGTCCGGCCCTGCCACCGATCGCGTCTTGCACCCGTTGCTGTATACTTGCCGCGTGAGGGAGGTCTATCCCTCGCGCAACAGCGTAGGAAAATCGCATGGGCGCAGGGTTCCAGATGCTGATGTCCGGGGATCCGCTGGGGATCATCCTCGGCTTGGCAGGCATCGCCGCGATCGGTTTTTTCATCTACGTCGCGCTGCGTGGCGATAAGCCGGACGATAAGAAATGACGGGGGTTCGGGGCGCCGGGTACCCCCCCGTGCTGTCCTATCCCGAGTGGTTATGCTCCCGAACGCGATATTGCCGCGATGAAGATCAAACACTTTCGTCGATGATTTTGATCGCTTCGCCCCCACCCTCTTCCGGAGCGAGAGGGAGATAAGACGGTGTCTGTCCCTCAAGGACAGGAACCTTGGAGATGTACCCAAGATTCCAAATAGGTTTGGATAGTCGTCCAGGGGATCCCCAAGCGCGTCCAACCCGACCGGCGCGGAGCTTTGCGGGTGGGCTTGAAAGGCACCGCGGCGCCGGGAACATGCCGGGCCCAATATGAATCCACTGACTGTCATTGAAGCGCATATCGCCGAATTCCAAGCGCTCGGCGCTCGACGGATCGGCGTGTTTGGCTCGTTTGTCCGAGGCGAGGCACGCGATGACAGCGACGTGGACGTCTATGTCGAGTTCGACGACACCAAGCGTAACTACGACAATTTCTTTGCCCTGCACGAACGGCTGGAAAAGCTGCTCGGTCGGCGTGTGGATCTCGTCACGGACAAGGCCATAACCGAAAGCAAGGCCCGTCTGATTCTACCGACCGTCCGCTATGCCACCCTCGACGATTGAGCTGCTCCGCGACATTTTACGGGTGGCCGAGTTCTTGTCCGCACATGCCGCAGCGGCGACCCGCGAGGCGTTTCTCAACGATGAGGTGCTCAACCGTGCTTTCGTCCGCAGTGTCGAAGTCATCGGTGAGGCGTCCAAGAGAGCTCCGGAGGAGACGCGCCTGGCCTTACCCGATCTCGAGTGGCGGAAGATGGCAGGTATGCGTGATCGGATCATCCACGATTATGCTGGCGTGGATTATCTAATCGTTTGGGATGTGGCAACCAATAAGGCGCCCGGCCTGGTGGCCATATTGCGGCCCCTCATCGCCGACGCCGGCAACTCTTAGGTTTCGCTCACATCCAGGCACAGCAAGCGTAGCGTGCGCTGCGCGCACCCGGAACGAGGGGTTATTCTGGCTCGATGTCACGGTGTCGTCGCACCCCCATTCCCGGTGCAGCGTCTTTCTTCACCCTCAACACCGTCGCCGGCAGGCACTCCTGACCCGCGCGGAGGTCTTGGCGGTGCTGTGATCGGCGCATCGAGTGGTGCGCGCTGCTCGGCGGGTGTAAGAAAACCTCGCACCATCCTCTCTACGTCGCTCTGCGCGGACCGCAGAACGGCGAGCTCCGGCTGCAGCAACTCACCCGGTGGGCGCGAGCGTCTCAACGCTCGAGCCGGCCGGACTCGTCTCAGGGGTCTCTCCCGATCAAGTGCTCCCAGCCCTGGAGGGCCCCGCCGAGGTAGGCCAGGCCGGCCACAAGGGCGATGAGCGAATAGACGACGACCCGCAACGGCGGTGAGCCGCGCGTGCTCAGATACTGGGCGATCTGGCCGACGATGCTGAGCCCCCCGGAAGGTGTAGAGGCCGCCGATCAAGAGCAGCACGCCCGCTAGTAAGGGCAGGCGCCGGATCACGCCCGCCCCCGAAAGCCCATAGGCCGCGAAGACGACGAAGAGCCAGGCGAGCACCAGCGTCATGACCGCCGGCTGCCACGATCCGCTCTCAGCCTGGCGCGCGAGGCCCGGCCCGCCGAAGAACCTGTACGCATCCGGCCCGATGAGCACCACCACGACGTGCAGGAGGGCGATCGCGAGGCTCACGCACGCGCCGAGGAACAGCCACCACTGGCCTCTCAGTATCGGGAAGAACATAAATCAGGGACCCGGAAAAAGCATACCAGAACCCCGCCGCCGCTTCATCGAACGGAAGGAGAGGTAGGGTGGGTTAGCCGCGCTTCTTGCGGCGTAACCCACCGGCCCGACGCGCCCGACGCGTCACCTTCGATAGGGAGCGTCCCGTCATGCGTCCATCGGTCGCACGGGATCTACTCACCAGACCCGAGAAACTATGGACAACACACTGTCTCGCCGCCATGCTGTGGGGATCTTCCGGTAACGAAGAAGACGGGCTAGACCCCGACGCCGTCCAGCGGGCTGCGCACCCCGCGGCCGCCGTGGTTCAAGACGTGGGTGTAGATCATGGTGGTCGACACGTCCTTGTGCCCGAGGAGCTCCTGCACCGTCCTGATGTCGTAGCCGTTGTCCAAGAGGTGGGTAGCAAACGCGTGCCGAAAAGTATGGCAGCTTGCGGGCTTCACGAGGCCTGCGGAACGCACGGCTTCCTTCACCGAGCGCTGCAAGACCGTGGGATCGATGTGATGGCGCCGCTCGATTCCGGAGCGCGGATCGATAGAGCGATGTGTGGCCGGGAATACGTACTGCCATCCCCATTCGCGGTTCGCGTTCGGGTACTTCTTCTCCAATGCGAAGGGGAGGTAGACGGCCCCGAACCCCTCCGAGAGGTCCTTCTTGTGGAGCACGGCGACCTTGCAGAGATGCATCTTCAAGGGCTCGACAAGCCGATCGGGGAGCATGGTGATGCGGTCCTTGCCCCCTTTCCCGTCCCGGACGATGAGCTGGTGTTGGTCGAAGTCCACGTCCTTGACGCGCAGCCGGGTGCACTCCATGAGCCGCAATCCGGAGCCGTACAAGAGGCTCGCCATGACCCATCGGATCCCGTCGAGGCGCGAGAGGACCGCTCGCGCCTCCTCGCGCGTGAACACGACCGGTAGCCTGGCTGGCTTCTTGGCGCGCTCGACTTCCTCGAGCCAACCCAATTCCCTTTTTAGTACCTGCCGGTAGAGGAACACGATGGCGTTCAGCGCCTGGTTCTGAGTCGAGGCGGCCACCTTGCCCTGCACGGCCAGATGGGTCAGAAACGCTTCCACCTCGGGCGCACCCATCTCCGCCGGATGCCGCTTTCCGTGGAACAAGATGAACCGACGGATCCAATCGACGTAGGTTTGCTCGGTGCGGATGCTGTAGTGCAGCCGTCGGATGACGCCGCGGACCTGATCGAGCAGCCTGGGTTGGCCCCGAGCCGCCGCCGCCAGATTCTCATGTCCGTCCATGCCGTGTTTCCTTACGGTGGGGCGCGCGCCCCTTTGTACGATCCCCTTCGTCTTCAAGGCCTTGCCAGCCTCGTCGCCGCCCCCACCGCGATATAACACGGCGCCGCCGCCCCCGCCTCAACCCCCTACCGCCCGCAGCCTATCCCGGGGCGCGTCCGGGACGAAGGCGGTGCTAAGTGCTTGACCCGGCGTGTGCTATACTTTGCAAGCGGACGGGCCGCCGTCTTGTAAGACGAGGGATCGGCCGCCCATTTCATGTTAAGGCGCGGGCAAAGCATTCCAAGGGTTTCCCATCGAGCCGATGACCGCCCGAGCCCTCCCGACCGTCGTCCCCTTCGATCAGCGCACCGTGGCTTCGGAAACGGCTTCGTCCTTTCTGGCTCGCCGAGTGGCGATCGCGGCGGGCATCGGCTATCGTTGAGCACGTGGGCTTCGGTGGGCTGGGTCGTGGGTTTTTCTTGGGCCGCTCGACCCGGTGGCTTCGGCGGGCCTCGGTGGTCTCGGAAAGGCCCACGCCCTAACCCTGCGCCGGAGGGGACGC
>JBQTJM010000399.1:0-24534 GCA_052387115.1 Gammaproteobacteria bacterium
GCGGTCCGAGGGCGTGGAGGAATTCGTCAGCCAAATGGCGAAGTCTCGAAACGTCGAACCGTCGGTGGTTGAGGAGGAGTTCTTCGAAACCGTCCGTCCCAGCTCGCTGCTCAAACGATTTGCCACAACCGAGGAGGTCGCCGCGCTGGTCGCGTTCGTAGCCAGCCCGCTGTCCTCTGCGACGAACGGAACGGCGCTCCGTGCGGACGGCGGAGTGGTTCGCTCGATCATTTGATCGATCCTCCACGCAACCGGCAAGAAGCAACCAGCATAGCGCGCTGTGCAATCGATAATAGGACAAGAAGGTGTAATGACGAACGCAGTGACCGTTCCCCTCGAACGCAGGAGGCGCGTCCACGCGCTGAGCGTGAGCTAGCATGGGTCATCTGGCTCGAACGCTTGCACTAAGCCTCCTCGGGTATATGGTGGGACTGGCTGTATTATCGGGCTGCCAACAAGAAGCCGCCGCTCCGCCCGCCACCCCCATCCCGGAAGTTGCCGTTATCAGCGTGACGACTCAAACGGTGGTTGACGAACCCGAATTCATCGGGGAAACCGAGTCCTCCCGCCCCGTGGAGATCCGCCCCCAAGTGACGGGTATCATCAAAGAGCGCCTTTTCCAGGAAGGCCGCAATGTCAAGATGGGTGATCTGCTCTATCAGATCGATCCCGTGCCCTTCCAGGCCGCTGCGATGAACGCCAAGGCGATGGTTGATCAGGCCGAGGCGCGCCTGGTGCAGGCCAAGCAAAACCACGCTCGCGTTACACCGCTGCTCGTCGAGCAGGCGGTGAGTCAGAAGGACGTGGATGACGCCGTCGCCGAAGATCTGGCGGCGAAGGCGGCGCTGGAAGCCGCCAAGGCGCAGCTGATGCGGGCCCAGTTCGATTTCGACGATACCCGCATTACCGCGCCCATCGCCGGGCTGATCGAGCGCACCCGGGTGTATGAAGGGCGCCTGGTGTCCGCGCAGACCGATCTGCTCACGGTCATCCGGCGGTTCCCGTCTCGCTGATCGGTGCCTTTGCCGGCATGTATGTCCTCGGGTTCTCGATCAATACCCTGACCCTATTCGGTATGCTGTTGTGCATCGGGCTGGTCGTGGATGATGCGATCGTGGTGGTCGAAAACGTCGAGCGCCACATGGAAGGCGGGCTCGCGCCCAAGGAGGCCGCCAAGAAGGCCATGGAGGAGGTCGCGGGACCCGTGATCGCGATCGTCCTGGTGCTCGTGTCCGTGTTCATCCCCACCGCCGTCCTGGGTGGGATCACGGGCCAGCTCTACCGGCAGTTCGCCGTCACCATCGCGATCTCCGTCACGATCTCAGGATTCGTGGCACTTACCTTGAGCCCGGCCCTGTGCGCCCTGGTGCTCAAGCCCAACCATAGAACAAAGAGAGTTTTCTTTAAATCGTTCAACCGCTTCTTCGAATGGACGCGGCACCGCTACACCGCGACGGTCGCGATGAACATCCGGCGGGCGGGCGTCGCGCTCGGGATCTACGCCATCGTGATCGGCCTCGCCATCGGGATGTTCTGGGCGCTCCCTTCGGCCTTCCTGCCCGAGGAGGACCAGGGCTATTTCATCACCATGGTCCAGTTACCCGACGGTGCCTCAAGGCAGCGGACGACGGAGGTTGTGAGCAAGCTCGAACGTTATTATCTCGCCGTTCCGGAGATCCATAACACCAATGTCCTGGTCGGCCAAAATTTCGTGTTCAGCACCCGCGGCTCCAATACGGCGACCATGTTCACTCCCTTGCGCCTCTGGGAGGAACGCACGGGCGCGAATCAGCACGTCAAGGCGCTCATCGGGAATGCGTTCGGGGAATTTGCGAAGATCCCCGAGGCGCAGGTCCTGGCTTTCAACGCGCCCTCGATCCGCGGGCTGGGGGCAACGGGTGGGTTCTCGGTGCAGATCCAGGATCCCGTCGGGGGAGACTCCAAGCGATTCGCCGCCGTCGCCCAGGAGTTCATCGCGAAGGCCAAACAGAACCCGGCGGTCGGGGCCATCGGCACCGGCTTTCGCGTGAGCTCCCCGCGTCTCTCTCTCCACGTGAACCGGGAACGGGCCAAGGCGCTCGGTGTGCCCATTTCCGAAGTCTTCGACACCCTGCAGGCCTATTTCGGCAACCTCTACATCAACGACTTCGTGAAATTCGGCCGGGTCTATCGCGTGCAGACGGAGGCGGAGGCCCAGTACCGTTCGCGCCCGGAGGACATCGCCAAGGTCTACGTCCGCGCCCAGAACGAACACGGTTCCTCCATGATCCCGCTCGATACGGTGGTCACGACGGAATTCACGAGCGGGCCCGATCCGGTGACCCACTTCAACGGTTACAACGCCGCCTTGGTGCTGGGCGGAGCGGCGCCCGGCTTCAGCTCGGGTCAGGCGCTGGATGCCTTGGAGCGCGCGGCCGAGGAGGTGCTCGTCCCCAAGGGCTATGCGCTCGACTGGAGCGGGATCTCCTACCAGGAGCGCAAGGTGGGGGCGCAATCCGTCGTGGCGTTCGCCTTCGGCCTGCTCATGGTGTTCCTGGTGCTGGCCGCTCAGTACGAGAGTTGGTCAATTCCCCTGGTCGTGAATCTGGCGGTTCCCTTCGGCATCTTCGGGGCCTTGGCGGCTGTATGGATCCGCGGCATTACCAACGACATTTTTTCCCAAATCGGCTTGGTCACCCTGATCGGCCTCTCGGCCAAGAACGCCATCCTGATCGTGGAGTTCGTGAACAAGCGCTATCAAGCCGGACTTCCGGTCATGGACGCCGCGCTCGAGGGCGCCACGCTCCGCTTCCGTCCGATCATCATGACCTCCATGGCCTTCATTATGGGGGTCACGCCGCTGGTCTTGGCCACGGGCGCCGGAGCCGCCGGGCGCCATTCCATCGGCACCGGCGTATTCGGCGGCATGCTCGCAGAGACCTTTCTGGCCATCCTTTTCACCCCGGTCTTTTTCGTGCTGAACCGAAAGCTTGCCGATCTCCTCTCCCGGTGGCGCGCCAAGGGCAAGAGCCCCGTGCCGGCCCAGCCTTCCGCTGGCGGAGGACCTTGAGATGCGCGGCCTCGTAGTGGCGAGCGTCGCGCTCATGCTGAGCGCCTGTGCGCTCGGTCCCGACTACGTCCGTCCCGACATCACTACGCCCGGCGCCTACCGTATGGCGAGGGCCGAGGGGGAGTCCATCGCCAATCTACCCTGGTGGCAGCTCCTGCGCGACGACGAACTGCAAAAGCTCGTTCGCATCTCACTCCAGGAGAGCAAGGACCTGCACCAAGCACTGGCGAGCATCGACGAATTTGAAGCGCGGCTTGCTATCGCCCGGATGGATTTCGCGCCCCAAGTAAGTGGAACGGCCAATGCCCCTGCCTTCGGCCGTATGAACGCAACCAGCATCCCGGGTTCTTCCACGCCATCGAGCTATTACGTCCAGGGCGATCTGTCCTGGGAGATCGACCTCTGGGGGCGGGTGCGCCGCGCGAACGAGGCGGCGCTCGCGGACCTCCTCGCGCGGGAGGAGAATCGGCGGGCGGTGGTCCTGACGCTCGTGAGCGGCGTTGCCCAGTCCTATTTCGATCTCCGCCAGCTCGATATGCAACTGGACATCGTGCGGTACACCCTGCAATCGTGGGAAGAATCCGTGAGGATCGCCCGGGCTCGGTTGCGGCAGGGCCTGATCTCCAGGCTCGACGCCGACCAGTTTGAAGCGGAACGGGCCAACGCCGCTGCCCGCATGGCGGAGCTCGAACGTCAGATGGTGCAGAAGGAGGACGAGCTAAGCGTCTTGCTCGGGAGGAATCCGGCCCGGATCCCCCGAGGGCGAGCGCTCACCGAGCAGATGCTGCCGCCTGCGGTGCCGGCCGGATTGCCTTCCGAGCTACTCCAGCGACGCCCGGACATCCTGCAAGCGGAGCAGCAGCTGAGCGCGGCCACGGCCCGGATCGGGGTCGCAAAGGCCGAGCGATTTCCGAAGATCACGCTCACGGGACTGCTCGGCCTGGCGAGCCCGCAGCTTTCTGCTCTCGGGAGCGGTGCCTTTGGAAGCGCCGGCCTCGCCTTGGCCGCGCCTCTCTTCAATGCCCAAGCCCTGGGGTTTCAGCAGCAGGCGGCCGAAGCGCAAGCGAGACAGGCCCTGGCCCAGTACGAGCAGACCGTGCTTGTGGCCTTCCGGGAGGTCGAGGATGCCCTCGTCGCAGTGCGCACTGCCCGCGAGCAAAACCGAAGCACAGGAAGCCCAGGTTAGGTCGCTGCGATCGGCCTTGCATCTCGCCGAGCTACGCTATAAGGGCGGACTCTCCAACTATTTGGATGTGCTCACGGCCAAGCGCAATCTCTTCGACGTGGAGCTCTCGCTCACCGCGACCCGGCGCCTGCGTTTGGTATCGATGATCCAGCTATACAAAGCGCTGGGCGGTGGATGGTCGCCCAACCACGGCGCTTATAGAATGGGGAAAGGCCTTCCTGTTTCCGAACAACCGGCGGATTTCACTTGGAAACCTCAATAAGACTTGAACTTCATCACCTCCAGGGAAAGCTGGGGTCCAGAAGGTATTGAAAATCGGAAAATCGCTAGTTCCTGCGTGCGCTGGGATAACGCTTTCAAGGACATCGTGACGTATCGAGACCCGCCCGGACCTGTAACAAGTCGCTGCAGGGCGAAAGCAAGCGGTTTACTGATCGCTTGCGACAGAACAGCGATGTCAACGTAGCGATTGTCAGTCACGTCCGGCGCACGCCATTTTCCCTCGATACCATCGACCGTCGGGTAGCGCTACAGTGTGGTTCATGAAATCGAGGATGCAGCCTTCTGCAAGTCGTCCAGGAATTCCGAAGCCGGCGCGACACTGGTGACAAGCAAGAAGTCACGCGCACGGGTACACGCGACATAAAGCAGAAATCGTTCGGTGTTATAGACCTCCTCGAGATCCGCGTCGTCGCCCACCGTTTCGATGCGCTCTTGCAGGGGAATCACTTCGTCGTCGCATGCCATCACCGCCACGGCGCGGAACTCCAAGCCCTTCGCCAGGTGCATCGTGCTGATGGAGGCGTGGCCGGTTGCCGTCTCGACGTGTTCATCGAGGATCTTGAACGGCAGCCCGACTGCTTTGACGGCAGCTTGCGCCCGATCCAGTTGGGCCGCTGAGCGAACAAACACGCCAAACTCGTGCGGCAGGACGCCCGCCTTGGATTGCTCGGCAAGCCAGGCTCCGACCGCTGCGATTTCCGGCGAGCTCTATCAGGGCTTCGGCGGCTTCCGCGGGCAGGCGCTCGGCCAGCATCAGCAGGCCGTCCTCATCCGCATAGCGCACGTCGCCCAGCCATTCCGCGGGTACACCATAGCTCAGCAGTTCGCCGTCGGACACGTCCGCAAACAGGAGCGGCTTCGATGGCGACGTTCGTTGTGCCGGCACATACAGGGGGACCAAGATTTCCTGCACCTTCTCCCGGATCTCCACGAGCTGCGCGGCGCCGGTCTTGGGATGGGTTTCGAGCTTGCGGCGCTCGGCCCAGGCGTAAGCCTTGTCATGGTGGTCGACATAGCATAGGAGCAGGCTCGCAGGGGTCTTGTGTACGATGATCCGAAGGTCGGCGCTGACGCGCACCGACCAGAAGTTCTTATCCTTCGCCTGGTCGAGCTTGTGAAAGCGCATGCCTGGACTCGCCGGG
This sequence comes from Gammaproteobacteria bacterium, assembly GCA_052387115.1. Lineage (GTDB taxonomy): Bacteria > Pseudomonadota > Gammaproteobacteria > JACCXJ01 > JACCXJ01 > JACCXJ01. The sequence continues at coordinate 5,660 of JBQTJM010000399.1, forward strand.
TCCATCTGAAGGTCAAACGCCGTCGTCTTCACGGACTTCTGCTCATCGCCGGTCAGCCGCGCGAGGCTGTCGGTGAAGGTGTCGGCGATGCGGAAGTCAGTCATGCAGAATGTACATCGCTCACCAAGCCAGATTAATAATTTGGGAGGCCCATATCAATCGGACTTGAACCGCGGCAGATACCGGAAAGCCGGCGCCATTCTCTGCGCTTGATCCATCCAAACGTGCTTTTGTTCGCTATCCGGAGTATTTGCTGAGTCACGCCAACCAACAATGTTGGCATGCTCCCTATATGGTTTACCATCGGCGTAAAATTGAAGGCTGACCTTGAACACGGCTTCTGCGACGCCGACACCACGGCCTATAGCAGGTTTTGGTGCGTGAACATCGAAGTGCGCCGAACAAATCGCCCAGACTTGCGACTCGCTAAGTAATTGTGAGCGGCATACGGAGGTTTCGAGTCTGTTAGTCTCGCGATTGCGCCGAGGCATAAGGCGCGAATGATGAATCGTCTGATTCTTCTTAACCACATGGTCAGGTCGAAATACAAAGCTGCTTAGCCATTCATCCGGCGCTACGCTTGATGGTAGCGACTGGGTAGAGTCGGCCAATGTACCGGGCCGCTTCCTGAAGAGACTTTTCAAGACCGCTGCGACTCGTTGCATCAAGCGGTTGCCAGGCATGAATCGCGCCCTCCATCCCAAACTGACCAGAGAAATTAATCTTACCGTGATCGCCGATACTCAGAGCAAATAAATGATTAACATCAACCGACCAGCTGATGCAAATTTCTCCATCTGCTTCTGGAACAACGTCGGGCATCGGAGTGCCTTTCGGGAGCATTGAAAACAAGGTCTCTAAAACCTTCGCGGCGACCTCTATAGTAGTCTCTCTCACTGGAGCCGCGTCGGTGCCGTTCCAGTTTCGACTACCACACTCATTCTTTATGTTTTCAAGCGCGGCCACCGCAGGTGGGAGCCAATCTGATGCACTTCCTTGTAAGTAATTTCTTTTTTGCGCCCACGTATGGTAGATTTCGCGGCTACTGTCGGTAACCGGTTCATACTCATCATCCCAGGTCAGACCCGAACCGTGGATCGAAGTCGCCAAAATCATTCGTATAGCTCCATCGCCCGTTCAGTTAGACTTGCAAAGAAGCATTGGTTCTTCAGCTTCCGCAGGCGCTCAAGTATATTCCAAAGCTCTTCGTCCTTTGGGTCCAGATCTTTGAAAGCAAATGCGTCTATATCAAGAATCACTGGCGCTGGTCCACCTGGTGGCGTCGATTCGAGTGCTAAGGTCAAGTTCATGGAAGCGCTACTCGAAAGATCCACCAATTGAAAGCGCTGAAAAAACGAGGTTAGCGCCTGAGGTGCTTCATCCGGAACATCCGCGAATTTCTTCAAGTACGTCTGAAACGACTCTCCATGCTCCAGTGGCAGTCGTAGATTGTTGATGAAGCGAGTAGCCACTCGCGTGACACGCACGGGCGCCACACGTTCCCGGTATATCGACCAGACGCGTTTCGTTTCCTGCACCAGCGCTGGCCAAGCCTCATAGGGCAACAGGCGACTTAACGTAAATCCTGTTAGCCGACATTGTGCGACGTACTTTTCATCCGAAGAGTGTAATCGCAAACCTATTTGTAAGGATTCTGCGGTCGTATGTGAATGCGTCCCGTCGGGAGTGAGTGTGAAGCCGAAAGTGCCTTGGGCAATCGGACCCTTAAGATAGTAATCGAAGTCCAAAGCACTGAACGCATCCTTGAGCGCGGTAAACGAAAGGCCCTCACGGTGCTCCACGTGGATATCGATCAGTGCTTCGGTAATCGGCGCGTGATTGAGTTGTCTAGGCTTAGCCATGGTTATGTAGAAAACATTGGTTCGAAAGCTTCATAGTGCAAGGGCACGCTCACGCAGAGTTCGCCTAATTCGATGTGGTACGCCCTAAATCTGATCCTGCTAAACACGAAAGACTTTCATCACCTCATCGCCGAGGTGGTTGATGACCTTTACGGCGATGCGGCCGGACTTGGGTTTGTCGAAGGGGCGAGAGGTGTCGCTGTTCAGGGTGGCCCAGGCCTCGGCGTTAATCTCAACTTTGAGGGTGGTCTTCAGGGCGCTGTAGGGGTCGTTGGCGCCGAGGAAATAGGCGTGGCGGACGAAGAAGCTTTCTTCGTTGTAGTCCGTGTCGATGAACCAGCAGGCGATGCCGTCGGAGCCGTCGCTGCGGACTTCCCCGCTGCTGGGGTCGAAGACATCCACGCCGCGGACCTGCACGCGCAGTCGGCCGTCGGGCTCCGGCAGGATGGCAATGTCCGGCTCGCCGAAGACGACGAATAGGTTGCCCTTGCCGGTGTTCTTGAGGTCTTCGGCCATGTGGAGGTCGGCGTTCATGCGGGCCTTGAGCACCGGGATGCGGCCCAGCTTGCTGAACTCCGTGGCGTGCGCCTCGTAGTTGAAGGCGCAGGCGATGAGCACATCGAACCCGGCATCGCCCGCCTCGCGGGCGGCGGCGACGAGGTCGGGGCGGCTGATGGTGCCGAACTCGGGGCCGATAAAGACGGCGGCGCGCTTCTCCGAGTCGGCTTCGCGGTAACGACCCTCGGCAGAGACCATTTCGCCCGGCCAGGGAGTGATCGAGGTGAAGGTGATCCTGTCGTCCTTGTGTGCCTGCTGCACGCCGGCGGTCTTAAGGTTTTCGAGGATCATCTGCTCGAAGCTACGGCCGGGAGCGTAGTCGGCGCTGTCTTCGGCCAGTTTGAGGGGGTCGATCAACTCGTCGTTTTCGTCCACGCCGAGCACCCGGTGGGGGCTTAAGCTCTCGACGGTGAACGGGCCGGCCACGCGGACCTTCTTCTTATCGTCGTAGGGCTTATCGTAGAGGTGTTCGAACTCCGCCTTGGCGGCGATGGAGGCGTCGATCTCCTTCTGGCGGGCAATGCGGGCCTCCCAGAAGTCGGCCAGCGGCTCGCGGGCGGCCCCCGGCCAGTCGACGGGCGCTTGGCGCGGGACTTCCCATTCGACGAGGGCGAAGGCGGGCACGACCTCACCGCTCGGCATCGTGAAAGCGGCGCCGCCGGGGGCGTCGAAGCGTACCTCCTTACCCTCGCGCCCGCCGGTGGTGACGCGGAAGGGGTTCTTGTAGCCGCGCAGGACCGTGTTCAGTCGGGTCAGCGCGTCGTGCAGGCGCGGCTGCCACCTCTCCCAGATGACATCGATCTCCGCGTTGTTGGCGATGGCCTTCAGCGTGATGTGCGGCACGCGGTCGTAGACGAAGCCGTGGCGGATATTGCCGTGGGTAGGTTTCTCCACCCACACGCGGCGGCACAGCTCGGCCTCCTTGCGCTGACCCTCCCTTGAGTCGGCCAGCAGGTAATACGGATAGCGCGCGCCCATGATGCGGGCGCGGGCCAGCGCAAGCGCCACACGTGAGGTGTCAATAGTGATCCAGCGGCGGCCCCATTGCTCGGCGACATAGGCTGCGGTGCCGGACCCGCAGGTCGGGTCGAGCACAAGATCACCGGGGTCGGTGGTCATCAAGATGCAGCGCTGGACGACAAGGGGACGGGTTTGAACCACGTAAAGCTTTGGGTCTGACAAACTGAAGCCACTGCTTGTATCGAGCCACTGGTTGTTGAGAGGGAATGCTGCGAAATCATCGATGAACCGGGGAAACATTAGCCGCTTTCCGGTGCCCTCAAGCCGAGCCGAATTAGCCAAGCGAACCAATCCGGCACGATGTGTCTTCCAGTGGCTATTGCCCGGACATTTGTAAATCTGTGCTGAGTAGTTGAACGACGCTGATCCAACGTCAGACCATCCTTTCGAGACCAAGTCGCCGAGTGTGAACACTCTTGCATCAACTGGAAGTGGATCTTCACCGGAGACTTCGCCTTTCGTTAGTGGTCTTTGACTGCCATCCGGAAAGACTACGCTACGATATTTTTCGCCTTTCTCAGTGTTGACCGCCTTGACACCATACAAGGGCCGGAACTTGAGCGCTTCCTTCTTCTTAGCGAAAAAGAGGATGTAGTCTGACGTGTTTGAGAGGTAGATAGTCGAATGAGCACTCGTTGTCGCGAACGAGACCATTGACACAAAGTTTTCCTCCCCGAAGACCTCTTCGAGCAAAGCTCGCACGCGGTGAACGTTTTCGCTCCCAATCTGCACAAAGATGGAGCCGGAATCCGCGAGCAAGTCGCGGGCGACGGTAAGCCGGTCGCGGAGGTAGGTGAGGTAGCTGTGGATGCCGTCGCGCCAGGTGTCGCGGAAGGCTTTGACCTGCTCCGGCTCGCGGGTGATGTGGTCGGCCTTGCCGTCCTTCACGTCGCGGCTGGTCGTGGACCACTGGAAGTTGCTGTTGAATTTGATGCCGTAGGGCGGGTCGATGTAGATGCACTGCACCTTGCCGCGCAGCCCTTCGCGCTCGGCGAGTGAGGCCATGACCTGGAGCGAGTCGCCGAGGATCATGCGGTTCGACCAGTTCTGGTCGTGCTGGTAGAACTCCGTCCTGTCTACGCCCTCCGGGATGCCGTTGAAATCGGCGAAGAGATCGATCTGCTCGGCTCGTCCGGCTGCGTGCTCACGCTCCTTCGACTCCCGCAGCAAGTCGTCGATGAGCACCTTCGGCTGGACCTTCTCCTGGATATAGAGCGGCGGGACATGGACCACGAGGTCGCTCCAGTCCTGCTCGTCCTTCCCGCGCCAGACGAGCTGGGGATCGAGGTCGGTGTTGCGCGGATATTTCACCGTGCGAGGCGCCTCGTGCTCCTTCTCAAGCACGGACTGATGCTCGGCGGTGGGGATGTTCTTGCGCTTGTCCTCCCTGTGGCGGAGGGTCTCGACGCTCTTTTGCGCTTTCGGTTTGTTGGCCATGCTCAGCACTCAGACTTTGAACGGATTCTCGATCGTCAGCCCTTCGATGCGCTGGCCGTGCTGGAGGTCCTCGCTGTAGAGGCGAGTGCAACCGGATTCCAGAGCGGCGGCGAGGATCAGGCTGTCGTAGAAGCTGTATTGGTAACGCTCTTGTAGTTCGAGCGCACGGGTGTAAAGCGCCGGGCTGGGCATGACGCGCCAGAGCGGAACCAGGGAACGCTCCAGGATCTGCTGCGCCTCATTCTGTGTGGTGTGCCGCGTGAACTTGCGGGTGACGACATTGAGGGTTTCCTGAACGACCTGGAAGCTGATGCACCCACTGTCCGCCGCCAGCGCCTGGGACACGAGCCGACGGGCGACGGTCTGCTTGGCCGGCGCCGCATCGTCGAAGAGATAGACGAGGACATTGGAGTCGAAGAAGTCAGCGGCGCTCATTCATTTCATCCCGCGTGAACTTGCGCCCGCCCGAGCTCAGACGTCCCTGGAGGCTGTCCATCAACTCCTCGAACTGCTTGACGCGTCGCTGCCGCGCGTATTGTTCCAGCCAGAGGCGGAACTGTTCGTTGAGCGTTGTGTTATTGAGGCGCGCGGCTTCGCGGGCTTCCTCGATCAGGGCTGCGTCCGCGGAGAACGTGATGTTCTTGGTCATGGCAATCCTTCGTGTTAGGGAAACACGGAAAATTATACACGAGATTTATCCTCGTGTGGACGCAGCCCGCTCATGGGTACTCGGAGCTCGTGTGGCGCAGGTTCATGCCGGCAATCATCCGGTCGAACTCGGCTTCAACCCTCTGGGCGAAATCGTGCTGCATCTGATAAACCTCGATAAACTCGGCAAACGCCCAGCGGCCGTACGTTTTGAGGTTGTTCACGCCGGGCACCCAGTAGGTTTCCATCGTCGCCTTCTTCTCCTTCGCGTCCTCGCGGCGGTAGCCCTTGATCTCCACGACGAGGTGCAGGAGGTCCTCGGAGCCGCGGCCGTCGTCCACGAGCACGATGAAGTCGGGCAGGTATTTGCGGGACTCGGAGCCGTAACGGTAGGGTATTTCAAGGCCGAGGTTGTGGTTCTTCGTGTACGCGACGACCTTGGGGTGAGCTTCGGCGACGCGGCAGAATTCCGCTTCCCAGTCGCTGTCGAGCACGACCCAGTTGACGTGGTTCTTGGGCGGTGGGCCGCTCGCGTCCCACCGCAGGCTTCTGGAGGTGGTGAAGTGCACATGCGCCGTGGACCCGGTGGGATTGTAGGGGTCGAGCAGGGACTTGATCGGCCGAGAGCCCTCCAGCGCACGGGTGATGCCCGCGGTGATGCGGTTGCAGGCCATGTCGGCCAGCTCCTGGTACATGAGGAGCGCGGGATAGGTGTTGCCCTTGCAGACGAGGCAGGTGTCGAGCCACTGCTTGGCAATACGCTTGAGCTGACCGAAGAGGTGGAGCTTCGGCTCCTCGCCGGGGTCGCGCCACTTGGTGTAGAGCAGGTGCTTGGTGAGCGCGAAGAGGAGCGAGGATTGCCGCATGTCCCCAAGGTGCCCGAGCGTCATGTCCACGGCCTCGCCGATGATGCCGGCGTTGCGCGTGATGGACGGTCCCACCAGGTCGGGTGTCAGCTCGAGGATGGAATCGGCGTTGAAGCTGGCGGTGAGGCGCTCCTCGGGCAGCTCGACCCGGTAGCCCTCGACCCGCGGGAAGCGGATTTCCAGGTGGTCCCGGTCGGGGCGCATGGCCTTGACCTGCACCGTCTCCAGCGGCGGCTGGGGCGGGGCGATGACGGGCTTGGCTGTGAAATCGAAGGGGACGCCGAAGATGTCCGCGTACTCGGAATTGAAGAGGCCCTCCTCGTTGAGGTCGTAGGACTGGCGGCGGAGCGCCCGACCGATGACCTGCTCACAGAGAAGCTGGGTGCCGAAAGCGCGGATACCGAGGATGTGGGTGACGTTGTTGGCGTCCCACCCTTCGGTGAGCATCGAGACCGAGACGACACAGCGGATGCTGCCCCCGAGCGTGCCGGGCTTGCCGACGGTGTTCATGACCTCGCGTAAGAGCTCCTGGTCGCTGAGGTTCTCCGCGGCGCGGGCATCGCCGGTGCGCTCGATGATCTCGCGGCGGAAGCGCTCGATCTCGTCCGCGGCCATGGTGCGGAAGTTGGAGTCGAGGGCATCGCCGGCTTCGAGCTGCTCGCTGTCGATGAGGAGCGTGTTGGGACGCGAAAGTGGGTTGCCCGTGATCTCGTCGAAGTTGCGGAACAGTGCTAGACGCCCGTTTTCGAGCGTGGCCGTTCCGTCCTCGTTCTTGCGGTGAAAGCCTGAGACGAAGTCGTAGGCGAGCTTGGAGATTGCGGTGTTCTGGCAGACGATGATGAAGCACGGCGGTACCTTGATGCCGTGGTCCTGCCAGAGCTGAAAGGTCTTATCGTAGTGGCCGTAGAGCGCCTGCAGCGCCGTCTGTAGACGCGTGGGGAGTTTGAGTGGATCGAGCTCGCCGCCCTTGCCGCGACCCTTCCTGGGCATGTCCTTGCGGATGTTTTCCCAGAGGTTGCGAAAGACCGGCATCTCGTCGCCCGGAATATTTTCGGCAACGGGCACGCGCGGCAGCTTCACGATCCCGCACTCGATGGCGTCCATCAGGGAGAAATCGCTCATCGCCCAAGGGAAAAGCGTCCCTTCCGCATAACCGGAGCCGCGCAGGAAGAAGGGCGTGGCCGAGAGGTCGATCACACGCGAGATGCCGAGCTTGCGGTTCGCGGTTTCGAGGCCGGAGATCCAGAGGCGGGCGACCTGGTTGTTCTTCTCGGCCTCCTTCTTCTCCTCACCCTTCAGCTCCGCATCGTCGGCTTCCGGCGGTTTTTCGCGGTAGCAGTGGTGCGCCTCGTCGTTGAGGACGAGGATGTTCTTCATGCCCATGAGGTCGGGCATGACGCGCTGGAGCATCTGGCCCTCGGTTTCCTTGGTGTTCAGCTCCTCACCCGTACGGCCCTTGAGGAGCGCGCGGCCGCCGGCGGAAAGCTCGATGCGCTCGCGTAGCTTGAAGGCGGGGGAGTTGGTGATGACGATCTTTGCACGCTTGATCTCGTCAAGGAGGTCGTGGGGGACAAGCTCGCGATTCGCATAGTAGCTGTCGGGGTCGTTCGGCTGGAGCACACGCAGGCGGTCCTTGATGGTGAGGCCCGGTGCGACGATGAGAAAGCCCCGGGTGAAATGCTTGCTGCCAGGGCGGCGGGCGGCATTGACGGTCTGCCACGCGATGAGCATCGCCATTACGGTGGTCTTGCCCGCGCCGGTGGCGAGCTTCAACGCGAGGCGCTGGAGCTCCGGGTTGGCGTCCCTGTTGGCGGCGGCGAGGTGCTCGAGAAAGCGTTTGCCCGCCGCGGAATGGGGCGCGACCTCGATCAGCCAGATGGCGGTTTCAATCGCTTCGACCTGGCAGAAGAACGGGCGGACACCGCCGAAGTTGTGGTGCCGCCAGTGCTCGAGGAGCCGGGCGGTTTCCGGAGTCACCTGCCATTGTCCGGAAGGCAAGGAGCGCCACGCGTCGACGTGCCGGCGCACCTCGGTGATGATGGAAGTGGGGTCATATTGCTGCCCCCGCGTCGAAAGCCCCCTACCCTCATCGAGCACGAGCTCTTCCTGCTGCCTCGTGTGCTTGCGTTTCCTCGGTTTGGGGATGGGCGTGATGAACTCGGCGCGGCGGCGCCGATCGAGAACGCGCTGCGTCGGTTGACCTTGAGCATCAAGCTCCCAATGCCGGTGCGGGTATTCGTAGGGCGAATACAGAATAGGATGATCAAAGAAGGGGTCGGGCATGGTCATATTCGCCAGGGAGTAGTCGCGTCCAGCGTGGCTTTGGATCCGTCGTTCAGGCAGGGCGGAGGACGCATGACGCGATCAGGGCGAGCGGCGGCCTCCAGGGCTTGGCGTTTCGCTGGCGCTTCAATTCCGCCGCACGCGTGTACAGGCCGTCACGCTGTCCGGCGAGGCGTTGGCCCGATTCTAGGGTACGGGGTCCCATCAGAAGGACCCCCGTGCTCTGCGCCCTCCGCATTCGCCGCTCGGCCTGCTACCACTTCTTATAGGGCAAAAACTTACCGGACATGGTGATCCGTACCCGATCACCTTTAGGATCTTCTTCTTTATCCACTTCTAAGGTGAAGTCAATAGCGCTCATGGGAAAACCGGTCCGTGGTGAAGCTGTTGTAATACCGCGAGGTACGGTCCAAACCTCCAACGCAAGGCAAAGGGATCAGTTTCGGCGTTTTTACAATGAGAGCGGTTCCTTCCGCGCTGGTGGTTCGTGTTCACCATCATGAGCCGCTCCTGCAATACTGCGAAGGTCACTCGCCGTGGATCGTAGTCCCCGTGGATGCTGGACGAGCCGCGCCAAGATACTGATGGATCTGTGCCACGGCGGCAGCACCTTCGCCGATCGCGCCGCCCACGCGCTTCACCGAGCCGGAGCGCACGTCGCCGACTGCAAATACGCCCGGCACGCTCGACTCGAGCGAAGCGGGCAAGTGGCCCGCGGCCAGGCCTGCGGCCGGCTGACCCGTCAGCACGAAGCCATGCGAGTCGAGCGCCACGCCGCAGCCTTCGAGCCACTCGGTCTCGGGCTCCGCACCCACGAAAAGAAACACATGGCCTATCGGCCGTTCCTCTTCGATGCCTCTTTGGTGGTCGCGCCAGGACACGGCGGCAAGGCCCCCCGGCAGATCGCCGTGAAGCTGCGTCAGTTGCGTATGAGGCCGCAGCTCGATGTTCGGCGTCGCCTCGATGCGGTCTATCAGATAGCGCGACATGCTGGCGGCCAGGCTCGGACGCCGCACTAGCATGAAGACCTTTGCGGCATATTGTGCAAGGAACACGGCGGCTTGCCCAGCCGAATTACCGCCGCCTACCAGCGCCACCTCCGTCTGGGCGCACATCTTCGCTTCGAGGGCAGACGCCCAATACCACAGGCCCCGGCCCTCGAACTCGCTCAAGCGCGGCACGGCGGGACGACGATAGCGTGCGCCGCTCGCGATGACGATCGTCTTGGACCTGAGCCGCCGCCCATCGGCGAGTTTCAAGAACATGTCGCCGGTGGATCCGGTCCTCTTGCAGTCCAGCGCGATGACCTGCTGCGGAATCAGCATCTCGGCACCGAACTTCTGAGCCTGCACAAAGGCTCGGCCGGCGAGAGCCTGACCGGAAATGCCGGTCGGGAAGCCCAGGTAGTTTTCGATCCGCGCGCTTGCACCGGCCTGGCCGCCAAAGGCCCGGCAGTCCAACACGACGACCTGCAGACCTTCCGAGGCCGCATACACCGCGGTTGCAAGGCCGGCCGGCCCGGCACCCACCACGGCGACGTCAAAGAGCTCGTCGTGCTCGACCGTATCGAGCATGCCGATGCAGCGTGCGAGCGCGTCTTCAGAGGGATTGAGCAGCACGGAACCGTCGGGGCAAACCACGATCGGTTCGGCCGCGGCCGCGCCGTACTGCTCCAACAGCGCGGCGGCGTCGTCCTCCCGGGTGGCATCGACGACGTGATGCGGCTGGCCGTTACGGCGCAGGAAGCCCTGCAATCGCAACACTTCGGGTGAATCCGGCTGGCCGATCAACACCGGGCCGCTGGCACCGGATTCGATGAGCGCCACCCGCCGCAGGATGAAAGCGCGGACAATGCGCTCGCCGAGGTCCGCCTCGGCGATGATCAGGGCGCGCAGTTGACCAGGCGGCACAAGAAGGGTCTCGACTTCTTCGTCGGCATACCCGTCCACCAGTCCGTGGCGGCCGGAGAGTTGAGCGATCTCGCCGCTAAACTCTCCGGGCCCCAGGCGCACGATGGGAACCACATGGCCCAGGCCATCACGCTGGCTGACCGCCACGACACCCTTCAACACGACGAACATGCCACGACCGGGCTCCCCCGCCGCGAACAAGCGGGCACCGCGCTCGTAGCGACACACGTTGCCGAACCGGCTGATACGCGAGATCTCCGACCCGGTCAGCACCGGAAACATCTGATGGCGCCGGGTGGTCACGATTTCGGTCGCTACATCGCTAGCCATGGTGAGCTCCAGCCTGGGGTCCTGCACGTATTAGACGCTCAAGCGCCCGATTTGCCAACCGGACATGTTCTCCCTGCCCACCCTCCAGGCCACCACGGTGCCGGTCCTTCGCCTCCTTAAGCGGCGTGCGCCCGGGGGCCGCTTGGCTTCCAATCCTGGTTCGCTCTTGCGCTGCAACCGTGCTCGCCAGGTGGCAAGCTGGGAGCCGCACACCCGCTCGCGGCGTCCGCCACCTGCCCGCGCTCGGTACAGCCTTCGGCTTCCGTCAGGAGGCGCCGCTCTCGGCATTCGTCGCGTACCGCGTTGGCCGGTCGCAGCGCCCGCCGCCACGTTCCGCAGATCCATGGCATAAGGAATGCCCTTGGAGGCGGCTTGGTCCACTTCGCCGGGAAGGCAATACTTGAGTGCCTCGCACAGGCCACTCTTGCCCGTGCCGTTGGCTCTGTAGAACAGGCCGATCCGCCTGTCCAGATCAAACGTTGCTGGAAGCCTCCGAACGAACCGACCACGAGATGACGCAAGCGGACCCGTTGCTGCCGGTCGAGAGAGAGAAAAGGCGGCCGATCGCGTACTTCCCAATCCGACCCGCAGCCGCCCCTCGCGCAACGTATCGGGAAGCAGACCTTCAAGTAAGGTCAATGGTATTTGATGCGACGATTGTTGAACGCTGGCTTGGTACCTTCCAGCACATTGACAACGTGCGAGTTGATTGCAGGGTTCTCAATTGATCCAGTCAAATACGATATCTTCGATGCGTTCTTACGATCGAAAGTAGACCAAATGATCTGCTCTGCGTCACACACCACCGCCAAGTTAGGGTTGTGAGTGACCATGATAATCTGCCTCCTTTTCTTGGCCTCACTCAAGACAGGCACGAGCAAGCTCACAACGGTCTCGTTGCGGCAACCAGCGTATGTGTCTCAGTATCAGGGTCCGCAATCTCCCCTACTGGGGACATGTCGAGCGTTTTGTCGAGCTGCTTCCGCTCAGCGCACTTGTCGCCGTGCGCGGCCTTCAATCCGTCCAGACCTTCCGGTGCGTACGCCGCGATCAGCCGCTTCGCTTCGTTAATGAGGGTTTCGGCTTCGGTGCGCTCGGCAAGCTTGGCCTTTGCCTCATCGAGATCTGCGACCTCCGCTGCGGCAAGCGCCTTTGCGAGCGCTTTCTCGGCCTCCTTGAGTCGCAATCGGCGGTCTGCGAGATCCGAAGCACCGGGCTCGACATCGACCGTGCCGAAACCTTCCAGCAGCGTGTGGCCTCGGTCACTTGCATAGTCTCTTCGGCGAGCACCTCTTGGTCGCCTTTCCTGATTGTCTGGCTGCCTGACGGCATGAAGCGCACGCGGGTCGCAACGGCCCCGAGCGTCACCCGCGCCTCGCGGACAGCGCCTTCCAGACCCTGCAAGCGCTCGTAGGGCGTTCGGTCAATCTTGATGCCCCGCAGGCATTGCTGCGCAGCTGCCCGTTGGGCCACTAGCTCGTTCACCTTCGCAAGCCGCTGATCGATCTCTGCGATTTCCTTGTCGAGCGCCTCCATCCGAGCCCGAGTCCGGGAAATGGTCACGCGCTCCTCTGCGGCGCTCCTGTCTTCGGTCGCGATCGCTAGGACCGCGGTCGCCGCTTCGTCCCGCCCAACGACGTCTTGAGTTTGCGCTTCGAGGCTGGCCAGAGCCGTCTGGGTCGCTTCCACTGCCCGCTCCTGGTTTGAAACAGCCTCGATCAGCGCTTGGCGGCGCATCCATCGGTCGCTCAGGTTCTCCAACTGGGCCCGAGCTAGAGCAACTGTCTGGGAAGCCGCCTTATCCTGCTGGCGCAAGCCCTCGATCATCGTCGCTTGGTGCTGCGCCTCGATGAGTGCCTGCTGCGCCTTTTCCAGGTCACGATCAGTTTCGATCCGCACCACCTCGCGACGGACCCGCGCCAGCTCGGCGATCTCCTGGTCGTACTCTTGGCGCTCGGCTTCGAGCTTGCCGACACGGGCCGTTGCTTTCACAGCCTCGTTAATCGCAGTGGTAAGCTCGCCTCGGGGCTTGCCCGTCGCAGTAAGCAGGGCATCGCGTTTTGCCCTTGCTGCCTCCAGCAGCCTGCCCCCGCGAGCACCGCCGAGAACGTCGCCAACCTCTTCCTCCAGCGACGCGCGTAAGGTCGAGCGTCCTGTCTCGCCAAGCCCAAGCCCCGCCAACCCACGACCCTGCTCCAGCCAGAACAGACCCAGCACCCCCTGTCGTCGGGCTTGGACTCACGGCGCTGTGGTACTCGGAACGTCAATAGCTCAGCCAGCCGCTCTTCAGCAGCCGGCCCCTCGAACATCCCGTTCGGTGTGGTCAGCCGGGCCGATGGCTTTTGAGCGAAGCCCTTAGTGATCGTATAGTTCTCCCCGTCAATCTCGAAGGCGAGCTGGATCTCCGGTCGCACCGCGGAGCCGAAGGGCTGCATCACCTCGACCGCCCTGCCGGTCACGGTGTGGCGTTCGAAGAGACCGGCACGGATGGCTTCGAGGAGCGTGCTCTTGCCCTCTTCGTTGTCACCGGCGATCACCGTGACGCCGTCGCCGAGCTCCTCGATCACCACCGGCGTGACGAGTTTGCGAAAGTTGCGCACCGCGATGCGCCGGATGTACATGTCTTACCCGCCGCTTCGGTAATGCAGGCCGTAGAGCAGGGCGAGCGAGCGCCGCGCCACCTCTGCCTCCGGTCCTTGCAGCTTCTCACGCAGCCGATCCATCGCGACCCGGACAAAGCCGGCCGTGTCGATCGTATCGAGATCATCCTCGGTCGGCTCCACGATCAGGCTGGCGTTGTTTTCCTCCAGGTACCGCACGCGTGCTCTCTCGGGCGTGCCCGAATACCATGCCCGCTCTGAAACTTGTAATCGGCCATGCCAGTCACCGAGCGCCACATAATCAAGCCGAGCCGTATCCGCGCGGTTGAGGGCGCTGGGATTGGAGGCCTCACTTGCTGCCGGAAGGAATTCCCGTACAGAGCCGTGGGCAAGCCCAATGCGGATCAGGCCTTCTTTGGTCGCGGCCGTGTCGAAGATCTCAAATAATTTCGTTTGACGGGCTGAAAATGTCCAGGGTATGAACCATGGGCGACCGTGTTACCTACCCTTTTTGGGGCGTCACAAGCCGACAACGGACATGGCGAACTAACGGCTCGGATGTCTCGTCCTAACCGGACGCAGCCATAGCAAGGCCTCTCAAAAACGGTCATATATACGCCACCAACTTGGTCACTGGCTCGTGGCCCGCGTGCGTGTAGGCGTGCATGGCGGCGATGCCCGCACGCTCCGGCAGGGCTTGAATGTCCACGAGCTGGGCGTCGTTTTCAGCTACGCGAGCCCAATGCCCGTCAAAGTGTCCCAGAGCGGGTTGTATGGGTGCTAGCCCTCAGATCAGACTTCTTGTCAAGGTCCGGCGCTTTCATGCCGGTTTCGAGGCTCGAAGCGAATGATGAGGCGCGAGCCGGTCGCCTGCGCCAGGCGTTCAAGGGTGCGGGTAGAGGGCCGTATGCGGCCGCTCTCGAGCCGTGCCACCACGGGCTGGGTCGTCCCCATGCGTTCGGCCAGTTCCTCCTGTGTGAGCCCGGCGCGGCTCCGTGCCTCGATCACGGCCGCCGCCAGTGCGAATTCGTCGGCGAGATTGTCATAGGCTTCACGGTAGACCGGATCCTTGAGCCACTTCTTGTGGACGTCGTCGGCCAGAATACGTTTCTTCATACCACCTCCTTGGCCCGCTTCAGGGCCAACTCAATCTCACGGCGCGGTGTCTTTTTCGTCTTCTTGACGAACACGCGCACGATCACCACCCGCTTCCCGACGGCCGTGACGTAGGCGGCTCGGGCGATGCCGCTTTGCCCGGAGATCCGCATCTCCCATAGACGCCCCTCAAGGTGTTTCACATGGGGCTCGCGGACACGCTCCAGGCCATGAACCTGAACCAACTCGATGATGCGCTGGAGTCGGGCACGCTGGTCGGCCGCCAGGGCTCCGGTTTCTTCCAGCACCTCTTGGTTGAGGTACTCGACGGTCCAGGCCATAGGAGAATATACCAGAAACGATATGAGCTATCCAGGCGGTTTCCGGGGCCGGAGATTTCTTCCTGGACGCTGTTGGGCCTGGGACTTAAAGGGTAACCGGGTAACCCATCATAGCTTCGGGCGGGTGGGATACGAGCAGTGCCCGAAGCCTCGCCACCTCGCGATCCCCGGCGTTTGGCCAGCTCTCATTATGCTCCCTAGGCAGGATCACCAGCATCCGGTCATGGATCTCTCCGACTAGAGAATCGGAATTCGTGGTCAGATGGTGAAAGTCTCTAGCGGCGCTACACCCGCCTGCGGCCACGACTCCCAGAGCCCGCCCTAGCTACGCAGAACGCAGCTCGTCCGGCTTCACCGGCAGTTTCCGGATCCGCTTGCCGGTCGCCGCGAAGATCGCGTTGGTCACCGCCGGTGCGATCGCCGACGTACCAGGCTCGCCGATGCCCCCGGGTGACTCGGCACTCTTCACCAGATGGACCTCCACCACCGGTGCCTCGTTGATGCGGAGTATGCGGTAGTCGTTGAAATTGTGTTGCTCGACCCTGCCGTCCTTGATCGTGATCTCTTCAAAGAGGGCAGCAGTTATCCCGAAGATGATTCCGCCTTCCATCTGCGCCTTCACCGTGTTCGGGTTGACGCAGATGCCGCAGTCCACCGCACAGACTACGCGCTGGACCCGCACCTCGCCCTCCTTGGAGACCGCTACCTCCGCGACCTGTGCCAGATAGCTGCCAAAGGCGTGCTGCACAGACACGCCACGACCGTGGCCCCGCGGCAATGGCTGACCCCATCCGGCCTTCTCCGCTGCCAGATCGAGCACCGCCCAAGCGCGCGGCGATTTGCCGAGCAGGGCGCGGCGGTATTCGACCGGATCCTTCTTTGCCGCCGCCGCGAGCTCGTCGATGAAGCTCTCCACCACGAAGATGTTGTGCGTGGGTCCGACCCCGCGCCACCAACCCGTGACAATACCCGGCGGCTCCTGACGGACGTAATCCACCAGGACGTTCGGAAGCGCATAGGGCAGCTCCGCTGCGCCTTCCACGGCATCGAAATCGAGCCCATCCTTGAACGCCGGTGGCAACCAGCGCGCAAGGATCGAGGACGCAGTGACACGATGGCTCCAGGCGATGGGCAGGCCCTGTCCGTCGAGGCCGGCGGCGAGCCGGTCGTAGTAGTAGGGCCGGTAAATGTCGTGCTGGATGTCTTCTTCGCGGGTCCAGATCACCTTGACCGGAGCATCGACTTGCTTGGCGATTTGCACCGCCTGGGTGATGAAATCCACCTCGAGCCGCCGGCCGAAGCCGCCGCCGAGGAGATGGTTATGCACCCGGATCTTCTCGGGCGGCAGGCCGGTCACCTGCGCGGCGGTGGCCTGGGCGCGGGTCGCGACCTGGGTGCCCACCCATACGTCGCAACCATCCTTGCGTACGTGGACGGTGCAGTTTACCGGCTCCATCGTGACGTGCGCGAGGAACGGCACCTGGTAGATCGCCTCGACCTTCTGGGCGGCGCCGGCCATGACCTTGGCCATATCGCCCTGGGCCGGGCTCTCCTTGCGTGCGACCACGCCCGGCTTCTGCGAGGCCGCCTCGAGTTGTTGAACGATATCGGCGGTACTGAGCTTGGCGTTTGGGCCCTCGTCCCAGCGGATGTCGAGCGCGGCAAGGCCTTGCTTGGCGGCCCACATGTGGTCGGCGACCACCGCCACGGCGTCGTCAAGGCGGACTATCTGGTGCACGCCCTTGATCGCCTTCGCCTTGCCGTCGTCCACGCCGGCGAGCTTGCCGCCAAAAACCGGACAGGCGGCAACGGTGGCGATCTTCATACCGGGGACCTTCACGTCGATGCTGTACTGGGCCTTGCCGTTGACCTTGTCATGGCTGTCGAGGCGCTTGGCGGGGGTACCGATGAGCTTGAAGTCCTTAGGGTCCTTGAGCACGACCTGGTCCGGCACCGGCAAGGTTGCAGCCTTATCGACCAGGGCTCCGTAGTTGAGCTTGCGGCCGGTCGGCACGTGGATCACCTCGCCCTTCTCGGCGCGGCAGGAATTCGAATCGACCTTCCAGATCATGCTCGCGGCGGACACCAACATACTGCGAGCGGTAGCGCCAGCACGTCGCAGCGGTTCCCAGGCGCCACGCACCGACGTCGAGCCGCCGGTCGCCTGAAACCCGACCAACGGATTGGCATAGAGCTTATCGTCGGGCGGCGCATGTTCGAGCTGGACATGGGCCAAATCCACTTCCAGCTCTTCGGCGAGGAGCATCGGCAGGGAGGTGTAGGTGCCCTGCCCCATCTCGACCTGGTGCACGACCAGTGTCACGCGCCCTTGACGGTCGATGCGGATAAACGCGTTGGGCGCGAAGGTGTTCGCAGTGGGGGTCGCGGCGGCCTCGGCATTACGCATGAGCGCGGGTAGGTGGAAGCTCAGCAGCAGCCCGCCGCCGGCGGCCGCGCCGGCTTTCAGAAAAGCCCGTCGGGAGATACCGCCCTCGGATATGGACTCAGCACCACCTTTAGCAGCGTACAACAGTTGTTCGAGACGCATGGTCAGGCTCCCTCTATAGCGTGGATTCAGACTGCGCCGCCTGTTTGATCGCGGCGCGGATGCGCAGATAGGTGCCACAGCGACAGAGGTTGCCGGCCATGGCCGCGTCGATGTCGGCATCGGTGGGCTTTGGATGGCTCGCGAGCAGCGCGGACGCGGACATGATCTGGCCCGACTGGCAGTAGCCACACTGGACCACTTCCAGATCCAGCCAGGCTTTCTGTACCTTCTTGCCGCTCGGAGTTTCGCCGATCGCCTCGATGGTCGTGATCTTCTTTCCGCCGACGGCCGATACCGGCGTCACACACGAGCGTGTCGGGGTACCGTCCACGTGCACCGTACAGGCCCCGCGCAGCGCCATGCCGCAACCGAACTTGGTGCCGGTTAGACCCACCACGTCGCGCAGCACCCAAAGCAAGGGCATATCCGGCGATACGTCGACCGTGTGGTCCTCACCGTTGATTTTCAATGTGGCCATGACGATGTCCTCCAGGTGTCGGTGTTACCAAGCAGAAAAGATCGCCTGTGCATAGGGGTCTTCAATGGGCATCCTGTCTAGCCTCCGCCTGCGCGAACCGGGCTCGCACCGCGTCGATATCCAACAAGACGGCGTCGTCCGGCACTTCGAAGATCGGGTCGGCAAGGTCATGGAACAGCGCCCTCGTGCCCTGATCGCCGCGGAGCTCCAGCAAGCGCGGGAAGTACTGCGCGCTCCACAATACGGGATTCCCGCGCTTGGTTCCATACGTGGGAATGCAAATGCTACGGCCCTTTGCGGGGGCGAATGCGGCGAGCAGTGGACCCAAATGGCGAGGAGTAATCAGGGGCATATCACCGAGCAGAAATACGGCGTTGTCTACCTCCGCCACGATCGCCTCCACACCGGCACGTATGGAGGACGCCAGGCCCTCCTCATAGTCGTCGTTGCCGACGATCCGTACCGGTAATCCCTCCAGCGCCGCGCGAAGCGCTTCGCGGTCGGGGCCCGACGCCCACCGTCGCCGGATCGAGGCCGGCATCCAGCGCCGTCCGGACGACATGCCGGATTACGGGGCGATCGCCCAAGGACATCAGCAGCTTGTTCAGCATCATGTGAGGTGACCGGGTCACCGATAGCCCTGGCCTGAGAAGGGCTGTCGCTGAGCGGCCCCTTCGGTGTTATGCGACGACTATCTTCGCGCGAGCCCTTCGGTGGACGCGGGGGTTGGCCATGCATGATGTCGTCGATCTGAGCGCCGTCGATCACGAGTCTAGACATTATGACTGCCGCCGAGCGAGGCCGACCCCCGGTTCAGAACGCGGGTTAGCCTCGATGAGGACAGAGCCGCATAATGAGCACTTGGTCATTAACACGCACCGGGAGGTCGGCCATGAAAC
>JBQTJM010000400.1:0-4338 GCA_052387115.1 Gammaproteobacteria bacterium
GCACCTGGTTCACTACCGGACGGCCCTTGGCATCGGTTTCAATGGTTGACAAACGCCCGGCCGGGGTGGTCCTGGTCCAGGTGCGGGCCGATGCCTCGTAGGTCCGCTGGTAGGCCTTGCCGTTGACTGTCACGGTGTCGCGAAGCGCGGTGAGGGTCAAGGGGTCGTTCGGATCGGCCAGCGACGCCGTTTGTACCATGGAGGCCAGACCGCCCGGGGTCTTCACCGTTGCCGACCGCGGTAGGGGCGCTTGCATCCCGAATCTCGGATCGGGGCCTTCGAGGACGGTCGTCACCGTGCCATCGGGGGCGGCCGTGGTCTCCTCCCCGTTGGTCTTGAAGAGCTTGGTCTGCACGCTGCCGTCCGGGGCCGTGTTCACCTGACGGCGGTCGCCGATGGCAAGAGGTTCCACTTGGAAACTCGAGGTCCTGCCCTCGGCCGAGGTCATCGAGGCCGTGTAGCCTCGAGCCTCTTCCGTGCGGGCGATCGTCCAACCGCCGTGGCCAGCGTTGGTGTTTCGCACGAGACGGCCCGCGGCGTCATAGACGAAGTGATCGCCATGACCTTTGGGATCGGTAACGGTCTTGAGTAAACCGCCGGCCCAATAATCGAGTCGATACGTCTCGTTCGCCGGGTTGGTGACCGAGGCCAGATAGCCCTCGGCAGTAAGCACGAGCTCCGTACGCTGGCCGTCGGGAGAGACAATGGCGGTGGAGTCGCCTGTCGCATCGCGTTCGACGCGGGTGATATCGCTATCCCGATCGGTGATCGCCGACAGATGGCCGTTGCCGTCATAGGTAAAGCTGTAAAGGACGGTGTTCGTGAAGCTATCCACCGTCCGCAGATGACGGCCGGTGGGATCGAAGACATGCACCTCCGCGCCGTCCGGCGACGCGATGGCCAAGCCGGGTAGGAACCAACTGACGCGGCGGATGCGGCCGCCAGCCACGATGTAGAGGCTGCCATCGGGTGCCAGGGCGACGCCTGATGCAGAGCCGATGTTGGCTGCCGTCGCCGGCCCGTTTCCCGCGACGGTCGTAATGATGCCGTCCGACCCGACGCGCCGGATGGGGCCGCCTTCGTCCGCGATGTAGAGGCTGCCGTCGGCGGCCCGAGCAATACCCGTTATGGAACGGAACCTCGCCGCCGTAGCGGGGCCGCCGTCTCCGTCCGGGGCGAAGCCTCCGGAATCGCGTCCCGCGACGGTGGTAATGATGCCGTCCGCTCCGACGCGCCGGATGCGGCCGCCGTCCGCGACGTAGAGGCTGCCGTCCGGCGCCAAGGCGACACCCGTTGGAAGGCCGAGCTTGGCTGCCGTGGCCGACCCCCCGTCCCCCCCGAAACCTATGCTCCCGGTTCCCGCGACGGTTGAAATGACTCCGTCCGGCCCGACGCGCCGGATGCGGTGGTTGAAAGAGTCGGCGATGTAGAAGCTGCCGTCGGGCGCAACAGCGACGCCCGTCGGAGCATCGAGCCTCGCTGCTGTCGCCGGCCCGCCGTCGCCAATGACGGGACGGTGGGGGTTGCCGGCCACGGTCGTGATGACGCCATCCGGCCCCACGCGGCGGATGCGGTCGTTCACGTAGTCCGCGATGTAGAGGCTGCCGTCAGCCGCCACGGCGACGCCCGATGGCGTAAAGAGCCTGGCCGTTGTAGCGGGGCCGCCGTCCCCGGCGAAGCCGCCCCCTCCGACTCCGATCCCAGCCACCGTCGTGATGACTCCGTCCGGCCCCACGCGGCGGATGCGGTGGTTAAAAGAGTCGGCGATGTAGAAGCTGCCGTCGGGCGCAACAGCGACACCCCGAGGAGAATCGAACCTCGCCGCAGTCGCGGGGCCGCCATCCCCGGCGAAGCCGGGCCCACTGCCCGCCACGGTGGTGATGGAATTGAGTACGCTGGCGCCACCACGCTTAGCGCCATCTCCGGAATACAGGCCCCCTCCTGAGGCATCATAGAGATGGTGTACGCTCAGACTCCACCCCGCGAGTGCCGGCTGAATACCGCCGCTGCCAACAGTAACCTGACTGTCCCGCCACAGCGTGATCTCCTGGCGTGCCCGATCGCCTGTGATGGCAATAGCGCTCCCCCCGCCACCGCCGCTCCCCCCGCCACCGGACGGCATGGCGAAGGATTGCGCGAACTGCGCCGGTGGGTAGTAGACCGCTTGATAGGTATAGCCAATGCGGATCCTGGCTGTCCGGCGGCCTGCCACCGGACGACCATAGGGGTCTCTCCCGTCCCAGGTAAACGTACGGGTTGAATTGGCTTGAGCGGGAAAGTGCTGCTCGAACGTGCGTCCGGCCAGCTCGATCTTGAGCACGATATCCTTCAGGTTATTCGGCACAGTCGCACCGCTGAGCGGGATCTTGAGGGTATTGGCGCTGGTCCGCCCCGGCACCCGATCGCTGCGGTAGTGCAGGTTGAACGGCGTGCCCGTGATGGGGATCTCTTCGCCGAGCGTCTGGCTCTGCGCCTCGATACGGCAACCCGGGCAATCATCGCTATCGTCAGAGTCGGGGGAATTGTCGCCTTCGGGCGGTTCGCCATTGGGGCCGCCGGCGCCGGGCGGCGGACCATAGGGCCAGTTGCAATCCCAAGGGGTGAAATGGGTGATCGGCGAACGCCATAGGGTCTTGCCTGCGGGGTATAAACTTGCCAGTCGGGTCAACTCCGCTTCGGTTATCCCGAGCGCCGCCAGTTTGGCAGCATCGTCGGCAAGGGTATCGCCGTCCGTATCGAGACCGGCAATACCCCCGCTCGTGCTCAAAATCTTGATGACCCGGCCATTGTTGGACGGGATCCAGGCGCCTTTGTCGCGGTCATACCAGCCCACCGGCACGATGCCGCCGACCGGGAAATCGAGGAAATTGTCGACATACAGTGGCAATGGCTGATTGAAGTCGATGCGCTTCGCTCCTGCTGCAATCGCTTCATCGACCGAGAGCTCGACCGCGTAGGTGTAGCCCGATGCCGGGGGCAAGGGACCGGGCATGGCTTTGGGCCCGTTCGCACCGACCGTGTACTCGGTCGCGCGGACGTGCAAGCTCGAGAGCGGTTGGGTCGATCCGTCGGGCAAGATCATCGTCGCCTGAGTACCTTGGGGGAAGAGCACAGTCGCCTGCCGGATGCCATCGGCATCCGTCGTCATACTGCCCTGGGCGAGTTGCATTTGGCTCGCGTGGCTGAGGTCGATCGTGGTCACCCGCGCATCAAGGGACACCATGACCACGTCTTCGACAATCGCGAAATCCTGCCAAGGGGTCTGGATCTGGCGATGTGCGGGGAGGTAGCCCGCCTTCTCATAGGTCACCGTCAGGAGGCCGCCGCCGTTGACGGCCATATCGAGCGTCCCATCGGCCCGGCTCATCGTCGCTCCGAACTCCGGGTGATCCTTGATGGTAATCGTCGCACCCGAGAGTGGCTTATTGTCGCGGCTGAGCACCTTCCCGCGGATGACCGCCGCGCGGCGCGGCACGATCGTCCCCTCGGCCACCCCGCTTTGGATCGAATTGGCGCCGGTGTAGAGGAAGGCGGTCGCCTCGTGCATCGGGGTGATCCCGGTGTCATCGAGCGGCGGGGCCACCGTGCCGGGATCGGGCGGTAGATCTCCGCCGGGTACATCGACCGTGAAGGGGCGGTATTCACCGTGATTCCCGGCGGGATCGGCGGCTTCGATATGGAGCACATCGCCTGCCTCGGCCGCGATCACTGTCCTGAAACTCCCATCGCTCTCCGCCGTCACTGTGACGGACTCCCCGGTGCGGGTGTTGGTGATCGTGACCTCTGCGTAGGGCTCGACGCTGCCCGGCCCACCCGTCACGGTGACCGATCCCCCCGCCGGGTCTCCGATGCTCACGCGATCCGGCACGGGGGCGAGGGGCGCGAGGGTATCGAGCGTGATGCGGGTGCTGGCAGTGCCCGTATGCCCCGCCGCATCACTGGCCCGGAAGGTATAGAGCTGGGGGCCTTCGCTCAGGGTGATCCGGTGGCTGAAGCTCAGATCGGGGCGTAGGGGGAGGGTGGCGCCATCCAGGGTGAGCACGGCCGTCTCGGAGAGCCGGCCGCTCAGGGTCTGGTCGGCTTGGTTGGTGATCCACTCCGGGGGGACATCGAGGGCGATCTCCGGGGAGCGGGTATCGACGGTGAACGGGATCGCGGTACTCTGGCCCCGCTGGCCGTGAAAATCGGCGATGGAGGCCTGCAGGGTGTTCAGGCCCTCGGGGAGTCCGCCCGTCGGCGTGCAGGTGGCGCCCTCGGCCCGCGGCTCGCAACTCACCGCGAGCGGGTTTCCGTTGACGGTCCATTGCAAGGTGCGCTCATCGATCCCGATCCCGCGGT
>JBQTJM010000401.1:0-39630 GCA_052387115.1 Gammaproteobacteria bacterium
GTCGTAGGAGAGCGCCAGGTACATCATGGGCCGGATCACCACCTGGCCGCCCTCGGCGATGGGGCGGTCCTGGATGCGGTGCATCCCGAGGATGGCGCTCTGCGGGGGATTCAGGATCGGGGTCGAGAGGAGCGAGCCGAACACGCCGCCGTTGGTGATCGTGAAGGTCCCGCCGGAGAGCTCCTCGACCTTGAGCTTGGCCTCGCGCGCTTTCTCGCCGTACTCCCGAAGCTTGGCCTCGATCTCCCCGAAAGACAGGCGCTCGACGTCGCGGAGGACGGGCACCACGAGCCCGCGCGGAGAGCTCACCGCGATGCCGAGGTCGTAATAGTCGTGATAGACGATGTCCTCGCCCTCGACCGCGGCGTTCACGATTGGGTAATGTCTGAGTGCCGCGACGGCGGCCTTGCAGAAAAACGACATGAACCCGAGGCGCACCCCGTGGCGGGCCTCGAAGGCCTCGCGGTGACGGTCGCGCAGCGCGGTCACCGGCTGCATATCGACCTCGTTGAAGGTGGTGAGGATGGCGTGCTGCTGCTGGGCGGCCAGCAGGCGCTCGGCGATGCGCCGGCGCAGCCGCGTCATGGGGACCCGGCGCTCCCGCGCCTCATCGGCACGCACGACGGGCTCGGCCTCCGGCAGCGCACTCGCCGCCTCGGCGTCCTCGGCGGGCTTGACATACGTGAGCACGTCGGATTTGGTAAGGCGCCCGTCCTTTCTACTGGCCGGGACCGCCAGCGGATCGATCGCATGCTCGGCCGCGAGCTTGCGGACGGCGGGGCTCAGCTTGGTGGTCGGCTTGGCTGCCGCAGAAACGGGGCTGGGCGCCTTAGGTGCGAGGGCGGCGGCAGCGGCCGGTGCGGGAGGGTGGTCGGCGACGGCCTTGAGGACGGTCGTATCGATGACGGCCAGGGTCTCGTGGCTCACGGCGGTCTGGCCTTCCTGCTTGCGCAGCTCTTTGAGGATCCCATCCTCGGGGGCGCTGACCTCGAGCGTGACCTTGTCGGTCTCGAGATCGACGAGCGGCTCGCCGCGTGTCACGCGCTCACCCGCCCGCTTGCGCCACGGCAGGAGCGTGGCGTCCGCGATCGACTCGGCGAGCTGGGGGACCTTGACCTCGACGAGCATGGTGCGGCCGTTCTTTACGACTCCGCTTCGCGTTAGGCGGTCATCTGCCGGGCCGGGGCCATGCGATCGAGCCTGAGCGCCTCGTCCACTAGGGCCTGCTGTTGCTCGAGGTGCTTGGAGCTGTAGCCGACCGCGGGCGAGGCCGAGTAGGGGCGCGCCACGAGCCGGAGTTGCTGGGGCTCGTGCAGCCGCCCGAACAGGTGTAGGCGCGCCAGGAGATACACCCACGCCCCCTGGTTGCGTGGCTCCTCCTGGACCCACAACACGTCCAGGGCGTTGGGATAGGCCGCGAGCGCGGCGTCCATCTCCTCGACCGGGAAGGGGTAGAGCTGCTCGACGCGAACGATGGCCGTGTCCTGGATCTTGTGCGCTCGGCGCGCCTCCAATAGATCGAAGTACACCTTGCCGCTGCACACCAGCACGCGGTCCACACCTTTCGGATCGAGGGGATCGACCTCGTGCATCACGGGCTCGAAGCGCCCATGGGTGATCTCCGGCAGGGTGGAGGTCGCGAGCCGATGGCGCAACAGGCTCTTCGGGCTCATGACCACGAGCGGTTTGCGGTAGCAGCGCAGCACCTGGCGCCGCAGGAGATGAAAGCACTGCGCCGGGGTGCTCGGGACGCACACCTGGATGTTCTCCTCGGCGGCCAACTGGAGATAACGTTCGAGTCGCGCCGAGGAGTGCTCCGGGCCCTGGCCGTCATAGCCGTGCGGCAGCAACAACACGAGCCCGCACAAGCGTCCCCACTTGGCTTCGCAGGAGGTGATGAACTGGTCGATCACGACCTGCGCCCCGTTCGCGAAGTCGCCGAACTGGGCCTCCCACACCACCAGCGCATCGGGCTCGGAGCTGCTGAAGCCGTACTCGAAGCCAAGGACCGCCTCCTCCGAGAGGATGGAGTTGACCGCCAGGAAACTCGCCTGGCCCGCGCGGATGTGCTGCAAGGGGACGAAGGTCTCGTCGGTCTTCTGGTCGTGGACGACCGCATGTCGGTGGAAGAAGGTGCCGCGCTCGCTGTCCTGGCCGGACAGCCGCACCGGGAAGCCCTCATCGACCAGGCTCGCATAGGCCAGGGTCTCGGCACACCCCCAGTCCATGGGGAGCTTGCCCTCCGCCATCTCGCGACGCTGCTCGATGACCCGGGTGACGGCACGGTGCAACTCGAAATTCCCCGGTACCTCGGTGAACCGCTCGGTGAGCGCCCGGATCCGGTCCGAAGTGATCTGGGTCTCGCAGGGCTCGCGCCAGTGTTTGCCGTGGAAGGCCCCGAAGCTCACGCGCAGCTCGTTCTTGATGTTGTAGACGAGGGCCCCGGCCACGACCTCGTTGTGCGCCAGCGATTCGACATAATGCCGTTCCAGAGCCTGTCGTTCGTCGGCGCCGATCGTGCCGTCCTCAACGAGCCTGGCCGCATACGTCTTGACCACCGGCGGTTGCTGCCGGACCTTCTGGTACATGATGGGCTGGGTCGCCGCCGGCTCGTCGGCCTCGCTGTGGCCATGGCGCCGATAGCACACCAGGTCGATCACCACGTCCTTGTTGAATTCCATGCGGTAATCCAGGGCCAGCCCGGCGACCATGACCACGGCCTCGGGGTCATCGCCGTTCACGTGCAGTATGGGCGCCTGGACCATCTTGGCGACATCGGTGCAATAGAGCGTCGAGCGCGAATCGAGCGGGTCGCTGGTAGTGAACCCGATCTGGTTGTTGATGATGACGTGGATGGTTCCCCCGGTCGTATAACCGCGGGTTTGGGACAGGTTCAGGGTCTCCATCACCACGCCCTGGCCGGCGAAGGCCGCGTCCCCGTGCAGGAGGATGGGCAGCACCGAGTTGCGGGTCTTGTCGTGGCGGCGCTCCTGTCGAGCCCGCACCGAGCCCTGCACCACCGGGTCGATGATCTCGAGGTGCGATGGGTTGAAGGACAAGGTGAGGTGCACCGGGCCGCCCGGCGTGGCGATGTCCGAGGAATAGCCGAGGTGATACTTGACGTCGCCGGACCCGACCCCGTCCTTGCCCTTGCCTTCGAATTCATCGAAGAGCTCGGCCGGGTGTTTGCCCACGGTGTTGACGAGGACGTTGATGCGGCCGCGGTGGGCCATGCCGATCACGACCTCCTGGACTCCGAGCCTGCCGGCCTCCTGGACCAGATCGTCGAGCAGCGGGATGGTGCTCTCGCCGCCCTCCAGCGAGAAGCGCTTCTGCCCCACATATTTTCTATGCAGAAACTCTTCGAGCGTAGTGGCCGCTACCAGGCGTTCCAGGACCCGGTGCTTCTTGGCCGGCGACAGCCCGGGCTGCCCCCGGCCGGCCTCGAGGCGCTGCTGGATCCAGCGCTTCTGGTGGGTGTCGTTGATGTGCATGTACTCGGCGCCGACGGTGCGACAATAGGTGGCGCGCGCGATGTCGAGGATCTCGCGCAAGGTGGCCTTGGTCGGACCGACCAGTGACCCGGTGTTGAACGTTGTATCCAGATCCTCGTCGGTGAGCCCATGGAAGGCCGGGTCGAGCTCCGCCACTTCCGGGCGCTCGTATTGGCGCAAGGGGTCGAGGTCGGCCTGCCGATGCCCGCGGAAACGGTAGGCGTTGATGAGCTGGAGCACGGCGACCTGCTTCTGGAAGCGGTCGTCCAGCCCCGCATCGGTGGCCGCGCGTGAAGTGGCTTGTGGGCGTCCGAGGCCATCCGCGAGGTCGGAAAACACCTCGCGCCAGGAGGGGTCTATGACGTCGGGATCGCGTAAGAACGCCTCATAGAGCGGTTCCAGGATGCCCAGATTAGCCATCGAGATGAGCGTAGAGGTTGGTTTCTGCATGGTGCGTAACTTGGTTGCGACGCCGGAGTCCTCAATATGGGACCTGGCGTTCATATCGTTGTTCTAAGATGTGCCTGGAGTTGTATCAGCGCAACACACCTCTGGGATCTCTAGTGTGTGCGGTGCAATAATACCTAATAGTGTGCGCCTGGCCAAGGTTTGCGTCGGCCGGCGCGCGCGCTGCCCTTGCTGCTGCGCGCAAGCTGACGATATGCTAGGCACCGGGATCACCCAGGTGGTATGGTGCCGGCGCGGCGATACCACGGAACGGAGACGGGCATGGCGAAAGAGACGGTCACGATCACAGACAACAGCACCGGCAAGAGCATCGAGTGCCCGATCCTGCGGGGCAGCGACGGCCCTGCGGTGATCGATATCAGCGAGCTCTACGATCGGCTGGGGATGTTCACCCTGGACCCGGGGTATGGGGCCACGGCGAGCTGCCGCAGCGGCATCACCTACATCGATGGCGATCACGGCATCCTGCGCTACCGGGGCTATCCCATCGAACAACTGGCCGAGCGCAGCACCTTCCTGGAGGTGGCCTACCTCCTTATTTATGGGGATCTGCCCACGTTGTTACAGATGACGGAGTTCGAGTCCTCGGTCCGCGAGCACAACATGGTGCACGAGCACCTGACCCGGTTCTTCGGTGGCTACCGCTACGACGCCCATCCGATGTCGATGATGGTGGGGGTGGTGGGGGCCATGGCCTCCTACTATCACGACATCATGAACATCTACAGCGAGGAAGACCAGGACATGACGGTGCGCCGCATCCTCGCCAAGATGCCCAACCTCGCGGCGAAGTGCTACAAGCATCCGGCCGGACGCCCGTTCGTCTATCCCAACAACTCGCTGGGCTACGTCGAGAACTTCCTGAACATGACGTTCGCGATCCCCTCGGAGCCGTACGTCATCAACTCGGTCGCCGTACGCGCCCTCGACCTCCTACTGATCCTGCACGCGGACCACGAGCAGAACGCCAGCACTTCGGCGGTGCGGCTCGCGGGCAGCACCGAGAGCAATCCCTATACCTGCGTGGCGGCCGGCATCGCGACGCTCTGGGGCAAGGCCCACGGGGGCGCGAACGAGGCCGTGATCCAGATGCTGAACGACATCAAGGACCCGAAGGACGTGCAGAAATTCGTCGATCGGGCCAAGGACAAGCAGGACGGCTATCGGCTCATGGGCTTCGGTCATCGCGTCTACAAGAACTACGACCCGCGCGCCAAGTGCATCCAAGAGGCCTGTCACGAAGTTCTCCATCACCTGCAGGCCAACGCCCAGCGCCCGATCTTCGACATCGCGATGACGCTCGAGGAGATCGCATTGAAGGATCCGTTCTTCCAGGAACGCAAGCTCTATCCCAACGTCGATTTCTATTCCGGGATCATCCTGCAGGCGCTCGGCATCCCGACACGCATGTTCACGGTGATGTTCGCCCTGGCGCGCGTCGCGGGCTGGCTCGCCCAGTGGCGCGAGATGATCCGCAAAGAGCACGAGGGCTTCCGCATCGGCCGGCCCAGACAGCTCTATGTGGGGCCCGCGGAGCGCGATTACGTGCCCATGAACGAACGCTGAGAGCTTGTGAAAAAATCTACTGCGCTCGGGATCTCGAGTTCCGGCGGTGCTCGGAATCCTCATGTATTTCAACATACACTCCGGTTCCTGCTCCGGCGGACCGCGACCTCCCTTCGCTCGCGACGATTTTTTCACAAGCTCTGAGCTACGAGGAGACGAATGAAACCACCAGCACAAGTCACCATCACCGGGGCGGCGGGCCAGATCGGCTATGCCCTGATCTTCCGTGTCGCGGCCGGAGAGCTGTTGGGCCGGGACCGGCCGGTGGTGTTGCGGCTCTTGGATATCGCGGCGGCGCAGAAGGCCTTGACGGGGGTGGTGATGGAGGTCATGGACTGCGCCTTCCCGCTGGTGCAGGACATCGTGATCACCGACGAACCGAACATCGCCTTCCAGGACGCGGACTATGCCCTATTGGTCGGCGCGCGGCCGAGAGGCCCCGGGATGGAGCGCAGCGATCTCCTGGCCGCGAACGGCGGGATATTCAAGGTGCAGGGCCAGGCGCTCAACGAGCATGCCAGCCGTCAGGTCAAGGTCGTGGTGGTCGGCAACCCCGCCAACACCAATGCACTGACCGCGCTCCGGAGCGCCCCGGATTTGAGCCCGCGGTGTTTCTCGGCGCTCACGCGCCTCGATCACAACCGCGCGCTCGCGCAACTGGCGGAGAAGACCGGCGCGCGTGTCGGTGACGTCCGGCAGGTCATCATCTGGGGCAATCATTCCACGACCCAGTATCCCGACATCCACCACGCGACCGTGCACGGCGAGGCGGCCGTGAAACTCGTCGATGAGCAATGGATGGTCGATGCCTTCATCCCGAGGGTCGCGAAACGCGGCGCCGAGATCATCGACGCACGCGGTGCATCGAGCGCCGCTTCGGCCGCCAACGCGGCCATCGAGCACATGCGCGATTGGGTCCTCGGCACCCCGGAGGGCGACTGGACCAGCATGGCGGTCGCGAGCGACGGCAGCTACGGCATCGCCCCCGGCCTCGTCTATTCCTTCCCCGTCACCACGAAGAACGGCGAATACGCGATTGTCCCCGGCCTCCCCATCAACGCCTTCAGCCAGGAGCGGATGGACCTAACCCGCCAGGAGTTGGAAGAAGAACGCACGGCGGTCGAGGCGCTGCTGGCCTAGCCTGCAACCACCGGGGGGCTGCGCTGCTCGCATTTATTCTACGCCCCGCCACGAATAGCGTTCGCGGTCCGGGGATTACCGGACCCCGTGCGCGCGAAGTCTGATGAAACCGGTTCACCTCAGTATCATGAAGGTATTCCCATTGGAGGAGTCATATGTCCCTTCCGTCTCCCTTGATTACACGTTCAGAGCAAGTGATGAGCGGGGTGGTCGTCTTTTCTGGAACTCGCGTGCCCATGCAAACGCTGCTTGATTATCTCGAGGAGGGTGATCGTCTGGATGATTTTCTCGAAGACTTCCCAACCGTCAGTCGTGAGCACGTTATTGCGGTACTGGAGCTGGCGAAGGAATCCCTTATAAGTTATGCGAGTGCTGCTTGATGAGTGTGTGCCACGGCGTTTCCGGCGCGAATTGCCACAACACGAGGTGCGAACGGTTCCCGAGATGGGATGGGCATCGAAACAGAACGGAGAGCTGCTCCGGTTAGCGCAGTCCCGGTTCGACGTGTTTGTCACAACGGATCAGCGGCTCAGCTATCAGCAATCCGTAGCCAGCGTGGCGATCGCGGTAGTGGTGTTGGTGGCGCGACGCAACAAGTTCGAGTTTCTTCGTCCGTTGGTTCCCGAACTCCAACGAGCATTGCATGAGGTACGGCCGGGTGAGGTCAGGCGGGTGGGTGCCTAACTCTGTGTGAACGGTCGGGGACATAGGTGACAAAAGCGCCAAAAGGTATGACAGGGTGGGTTAGACGCACACGACCAAAGTCGATGAAAGTTCTCGGTGAGGATGATGCGCGTCTAACCCAACAACAACGCTACACCGACAACGCCGGGATAGCCCGCGCCGTTTGATGCGACCGGCCGGGGTTACTCGCCGATGATCTTGACGAGCACGCGCTTGCGGCGCCGGCCGTCGAATTCTCCGTAGAAGATGCGCTCCCAGGGGCCGAAGTCGAGCCGTCCCTCGGTCACGGCCACCACCACCTCGCGCCCCATGACCTGGCGCTTCAGGTGCGCGTCGGCGTTGTCCTCGCCGGTGAGGTTATGCCGGTAGCGGCTGGTGGGGGCGTGGGGGGCGAGGCCTTCGAGCCATTGCTCGTAGTCGTGGTGCAGGCCCGGCTCGTCGTCGTTGATGAACACCGAGGCGGTGATGTGCATGGCGTTGACCAGCGCGAGCCCCTCCCGGATACCGCTATCGCGCAGGGCCGCCTCCACCTCACCCGTGATGTTGACGAAACCCCGCCGGCCCGGGACGTTGAACCAGAGCTCCTTGCGGTAGGACTGCATTCGGCTGGCGCGGCGCTAGAAATGGTATCCCAACCGCACCAGGTGGAAGTTGATCCCGGGGTTGGAGTCGCCGATGCTCAGGTTTGACAGGTGCTGGTAGCGGTAGCCCAGCTCGAAACGGGCCCGGTCGCCGAAGCGGATCCCGATCCCGCCGTGGCTGCCGAAGGCGAACTCCGTCGAGAAGTCCTTGTCGCCCAACTGATCGTCGGTCATGCCGTGGGCACCGACCCCCGCCTCCAGGTAGGGTCGGACGCCGTAGGTCATGGACGCCTTCTGGAAGCGGAACACCGACGTCAGCCCGAGCTCGCCGAGGGACCCGTTTCCGGTCCGACCCTCGTCGCCTTCCCAGTAGCTCGCCGACAGCTCGAAGTAACCGCCGAGATACCAGTCGCCGGCGGGCAGCCACTTGACTCCCCAGTCCCACTGCAAGGCCAGGCCGCCGCGCCCGATGCCGTCATCGCCGCTGCCGGCCTCGACCGCGAAGGCGTCGATGCGCAGGGCGGAGGCGTCCGTCGTGAGCCTCACGTCGCCGCCTGTGCCGATCTCGCCTGTGAGGGTGTCGGCCGGGGCCTCGATCGGACACACGCTGCAGAGCGCCAACCCGAGCACCAAGGTCGTCGCATGTGCACGCATAGGGATCCCCCGTTTATTGTGCTTATGACGCGAACAAGCTACACGAAAAAACCCGTGCGGCAAAGCGCCCACCGCCCCTCGGCGCGGGTGTCGCGGCGGTGCTATCATCGCGCTGGTGGCGCGCGATGGGTAGATCGCCGATCGAAGGCTGGCTCCTCGCCGATGTAGGCGGGACCCGCACGCGCCTCGCATTCCTCGCGGCCGGCGGGACGCTCGGGCCGATCCGCGTCACCGCAAACGACGGCCATCCCGATCTCCACGCCCTTATCGAATCGGGCCTGGAATCGTCCCCGAAGGTTCGCTCGCGGCTCGGGGCGGCGCTCGCCGTGGCCGCGCCCGTGACCGGGGATGCGGTGGCGATGACCAATCGGGACTGGGATTTCTCCATCGAGGGGCTCGGCCGTGCCCTTGGGCTGGCGCGGCTGCACGTCATCAACGACTTCACCGCCATCGCCCGGTCGATCCCGGCCCTGGCCGCCTCGGACACGGTGGCGATCGCCGGCGCTACGGCCTGTTCGGCCAGGGAGGGCGGCCCGATCGGCGTTCTTGGTCCAGGCACGGGGCTCGGGGTGTCGGGGCTCATCCCCTGCGATCGGGGTTACGCCGCCCTCGCCAGCGAAGGCGGGCATGTCACGCTCGCGCCCGCCTGCGAGGGAGAGGAAGACGTGGTTGCCATGGTGCGGCAACGTTTCGGCCATGCCTCGGCCGAGCGCCTGGTCTCGGGGCCCGGGCTCGTCACGCTCTATGAATGCCTGCGGACGCTCGCCGGACAGGAAACGAGTAGCCTGTGCCCGGAGGACGTGACCGCGCTCGCGCTCGGCGGGTCCGACCCCATCGCGGCGCGCGCGCTCGGGATGTTCTTCGGATTTCTAGGCAGCATCGCCGGCGACCTGGCGCTCACGCTCGGCGCGCTCGGCGGTATCTACCTCGCCGGCGGGATCCTGCCGCGTC
Source organism: Gammaproteobacteria bacterium (assembly GCA_052387115.1). GTDB lineage: Bacteria > Pseudomonadota > Gammaproteobacteria > JACCXJ01 > JACCXJ01 > JACCXJ01. The sequence goes on from JBQTJM010000401.1 coordinate 9,539, forward strand.
TCGCCGACGCGCTCGGGGACTCGGAGTTCCGCGAACGTTTCGTCGCCAAGGGGCGTTATCGGCGTTATCTGGAGTCCATCCCCACGCACCTCATCGTCCACCCCTGTCCGGCCTTGCCGGGCCTTTGCGCCCTCGTCGAGCGCCCTTGATTTAATCAATTAATTTAACGCAGGGCCTCGAGCGCCGCGGCGAATCCTTCCAGCGACAGGGCGACGCGGATCGACTGGCGGTGTCCGTCGTGGAAGATCAGCTCGGCGTTCTGTGCCTGCTTCAGCGCGTCCAACAGCGTGGCACCGAGCTTCATGCCACCGCGACAGCCCTGCGCATCGCAACGCTCGATCGGGAAGCTCACCGGTTCGGCGGTTCCGATCCGGAGGCTCGCCCCCGGCGGGAGCGAGATCCCGAGCGGCAGGGTGAACAGGGCGATGGGCTCCGTACTGCCCGCTACGAGACCGATGGCGGCACGCACCACGCGCTGCCCGCTGGTGCGCGTCACCACGTCCTGCACGATGGAGCACCGCTCCTGGCCGCGCTTCGCCGGCTCGCAGTGCAGCCTCCACTGGCCGAACACCTGGCGTACCTCGGGTTCGGCAGCGGCACCGAACGCCACCAAGGCCATGAGGCAGAAGACTCGGCGTCGCACGCCCCGTCTTCCGGCATCGATAACCCGCTTCAAGGCGCTGGCCACACGATGATGAGTGGCGAATGGTGAGTGGCGAATGGAGAACGGGGAATGGCCCCGACATCGGCAGCCGGGTTCACGGCGCCGGCGTTCCGCCGACGCCGAAACCGGATCCGGCGGGGTGCGGAAGGCGGTACCACCAATCGGGGACGCGGAGGTCGGTGAAGACGTCGTAGGGATCATACGGTTTGATGTCGATGACCGGGGTCCCGTCGTAGGCATCGAGGCGCCGGACCTGCAAGTGGTGTCCGGTCCGGCCGAGCAACTCTACCACCGCGAGCCCGATGGGGTTCGGCCGGTCCCGGCCGCGCGTCGACAGCACCCCGGTGAATGGCAGGTCCTCGCGCCCGCGCGGTCGGACCATCGGGCGGTACCGGACGGGATCATGGCGGTGCATCCAGTAGATCACGATGAGGTGCGAGTAGCCTTCGAGCCCGGAGAGCGCCTCCATGTAGGCTTCGTCGATCACGATCTCGGAGACCATCTCGGCCCGCAAGCGCGCTATGTCCGCCTCCGGTACCCGATGCCGGACATGGCCGATGGACTTCAGCTCGATGTGGTCCAAGCGTGCGACTAAGGGCCGGGGTCGTCGTTGCGGCGGACGATGGCCTTGCCCTTCTCGATGACGATGTAGTCCCCTTCTAGCGTCTTCCCGCCCCCGGCCCGCTCAACGTTGCGCCTCCACCAGTAGAAACGCAAGCCGAGCACCACGGCGGCGACGGCGAATATCGAGAGGAAGATGGCGAAGAACAGGCTGGCGAGCGCTATCCCGAGAACGACCGCGGGCAGGAGCCATAGCGGGTTCTTCAGGACCCGCTTCAAAATGGAATGAGCGTCATCCGTCTTCATGTCTGTCGTAACAATGTGACGACCTGGTCGATGGCGACATCGCGGGCCTCGGCCTCGTGTCTCATCTTGTACTCGATGGTGCCCTGATCGAGGCCGCGATCGCTCACGACTAGGCGGTGGGGGATGCCGATGAGGTCCAGATCGGCGAACATGACCCCGGCGCGCTCGCCGCGGTCATCGACCAGGACGTCCATGCCGGCCGCTTCGAGCCTGGCGGAGATCTCTTCGACCGCCGCTTGCAGGCGCAGCGAGCGGTGCAGGTTGATGGGGGCCAGGGCCACCTCGAAGGGCGCGATGGCGGGCGGCCACAGGATCCCGCGTTCGTCGTGATGCTGCTCGATGGCGGCGGCGACCACCCGCGAGACCCCGATCCCGTAGCAACCCATCACCAAGGTCACCGCCTTGCCGTGCAGGTCGAGGCAGGTCGCCCCCAGCGCGCGGCTGTACTTGTCGCCGAGCTGGAAGATGTGGCCGACCTCGATGCCGCGGGCGATCTGCAGGCGGCCGTACCCGTCCGGGCTCCGGTCCCCCGCGCACACCTCGCGCACATCGGCGCGCTCGGGCTCGGGGAGGTCCCGGCCCCAATTGACGCCCCACAGGTGCCGGCCGTCCTGGTTGGCGCCGCACACGAAGTCTGCGAGCGCCGCGGCGCTGTGATCGGCGATGACGGGGATGGAGAGCCCGCGGGGGCCGATCGACCCCGGGCCGCAGCCGAGCGCCTCCAGCACCCGCTCCGGTGTGGCCAGCGCTAGCGGTGTGGCCACCGGCGCGAGCCGCTCGGCCTTGCGCGGATTGAGGTCGTGGTCGCCGCGCAGGCACAGCGCTACCAGGCCGCCATCCCGTCCTTCGACGATGAGGGTCTTGGCGCAGCGCGCGGGCCTGACCCCGAGGAAGGTGCTGACCTCGGCGATGCTGTGCTGCTCCGGCGTGTTGACTTCTTCGAGCGGCTGTCGTGGCGGCGGGCGCGTGTCATCGGGCGGCAACGCCTCGCATAGCTCGACGTTGGCGGCGTAGTCGCCCTCCGACGAATAGGCGATGCGGTCCTCGCCGGAATCCGCCAGCACATGGAACTCATGGGATAGCGCGCCGCCGATGTTGCCGGTGTCCGCCAAGACCGCCCGGAAATCGAGACCGACGCGCTCGAAGATGCGCGTATAGGTCTCATGCATGCGCGCGTAGGTCTCTTCCAGCGAGGCTTGATCGAGATGGAAGGAATAGGCGTCCTTCATGAGGAATTCGCGGGCGCGCATGACCCCGAAGCGCGGCCGGACCTCATCGCGAAACTTGGTCTGGATCTGATAGAAATTCGCGGGGAGCTGTTTGTAGCTCCGGATCTCGCGGCGCACCAGATCGGTGATGACCTCTTCGTGGGTGGGACCGAAGCAGAGCTCGCGTTGGTGGCGGTCGTGTAGCCGCAAGAGCTCCGGGCCGTATTGAGCCCAACGCCCGGACTCCTGCCACAACTCCGCCGGTTGGACGGCGGGCATCAGGACCTCCTGGGCCCCGGCCCTGTCCATCTCCTCGCGGACGATGCGCTCGACCTTGCGGAGCACGCGCAGCCCGAGCGGCAGCCAGGTATAGATCCCGGCCGCGACCTTGCGGATCATGCCGGCCCTGAGCATGAGCCGGTGGCTCACGACCTCGGCATCGGCCGGCAGCTCCCGGAGGGTCGGGAGCAGGAGCTCGGAGAGTCGCATCAGGGTTGGCAGTGCAGGGCGATCCAGTCCCGCGTCTTGGCGATCGACGCCTGGTGCTCCTCGTCGGTCTGTATGATGCGGGTGGCGTCGGATTCGGTGCGGTAGCTGCGGGGTGAGTCGGCCAAGGACTCGGCCTGGCGCCGTGCCTCCTGGCAGGCCGACTGGTTCTCCTTATCCTCCGCGCCCTTCTTGCGGGCCTCTTCCTCTTGGTCCTGGCGCTCGTCGGCGCGGATGTCGAATCTCTCGATCTCTTTATCCAGGGCCTCGCGTGCCTTGGTCGAATCGACCTTGGGCGGGGCCTTGATGGTCTCGGCCGCTCGCCCCGGGGGCGGGGACTCGGAGTAATGCACCTGGCCCTCTGCGTCGCGCCACTTGTACATATCCGCGGACACGCCCGACGCGGCCGCGGCCGCACACAGGGCGGTGCACAGGGTTAGCCAACGGGGACGTTGGGGCATGGGAGTGTTTTGGGTATGAGGACCGCTGCGACTATAAACCGATTCGGTCGCGGAGGTAAGCGTCCCGAGGCTGACGCGATTGGTGATCCGCGCCCCGGAGCGGCTTGACCTCGCCGCGGAATCCCGTTAAATTTCCTTGCTTTTCGAGGCCAGTCCCAGTCCCTGGCAGCGGGGCGCGGGGCTCGACCGGATCCCCATCCGGTGGGGTGGCCGTGGGCAGCGGGGTTTGGGGGAGGCGGGCCGGTCCTTGGGAGCCAGGGATCGGGGCGGGACGGCGCCTCGAAGCTGCCACGCACGGAGGAGGGGGACGCCAACCCGTCGCGCCGGGGATTGCCGTCGATGCGAATCCTCGTACAACAAGAGCTATTTGGGTGGAGCGCTAGTGGCTGAAAAATTACGCGGTGCCGAGGTCTTCTGGAGGTGTCTCGCGGACGAGGGGGTTGAGTTCGTCTTCGGCTACCCCGGCGGGGCGGTCCTGCACATCTATGACGAGCTGTACAAGCAGGACCTGGTCAAGCATATCCTGGTACGCCACGAGCAAGGCGCGACGCATGCGGCGGACGGCTATGCGCGCGCCACCGGCAAACCCGGTGTCGTGCTTGTGACCTCGGGTCCGGGCGCGACCAACTGCGTGACCGGGATCGCCACCGCCTACATGGACTCCATCCCGCTGGTGGTCTTCACCGGGCAGGTGCCCACCCACCTCATCGGCAACGACGCCTTCCAGGAGGTCGATGCCATCGGTATCACCCGCCCCTGCGTCAAGCACAACTTCCTGGTCGAGCGGGTCGAGAACCTGGCGACTACCATCAAGAAGGCCTTTTACATCGCAGGCTCCGGCCGGCCGGGGCCCGTGGTCGTCGATATCCCCAAGGACGTCACGGCCGACAGCACCGAATACCATTATCCCGAGTCCATCGAGATCCGATCCTACAAGCCGGTCACGCGCGGCCATCCGATCCAGATCAAGAAGGCCGCGGCGCTCATCGGCGCGGCCAAGCGGCCCATGATCTACACGGGCGGGGGCGTGGTCCTCGATAACGCGTCGGCCGTCTTGACCGAGTTCACCCGCCTGCTCGGCTTTCCGATCACCAATACCCTCATGGGTCTGGGCGCGTTTCCCGGCACCGACCCGCAGTTCATCGGCATGCTGGGGATGCACGGCACCTATGAGGCCAACATGGCCATGCACCATTGCGATGTGCTGATCGCGATAGGCGCGCGTTTCGACGACCGGGTGACCGGGGACCTCAAGCAGTTCTGTCCCGAGGCCAAGATCGTCCACATCGATGTGGACCCTTCCTCGATCTCGAAGAACGTCCCGGTGCACATCCCCATCGTGGGTCCCGCCGGGAGCGTGCTGCGCGATCTCCTCGCCGCGATGCGCGAGGGCGGCACGAGACCCGACGCGACCGCACTCGGCGCCTGGTGGGATCAGATCAGGAAATGGCAGGCCATCGACTGCCTGCGCTACGACCGGAAATCCGAGGTCATCAAGCCGCAGTTCGTCATCGAGGAGCTGTACCGTCTGACCGAGGGCCAGGCCTACGTGACCTCGGATGTGGGGCAGCACCAGATGTGGGCCGCGCAGTTCTACAAGTTCGACCACCCCAGGCGCTGGATCAACTCCGGCGGGCTCGGGACCATGGGTTTCGGCCTGCCCGCGGCCATGGGCGTGCAACTCGCCTTCCCGGACGATACGGTCGCGTGCGTGACCGGCGAGGCGAGCCTGGTCATGTGCATCCAGGAGCTTTCCACCTGCCTGCAATACCGCCTGCCCATCAAGGTCTTGAACCTCAACAATCGCTACATGGGCATGGTCCGCCAGTGGCAGGAGTTCTTCTACGATCGGCGCTATTCGCATTCTTATATGGATGCCCTGCCCGATTTCGTCAAGCTCGCCGAGAGCTTCGGGCATGTCGGCATCCGCATCGACAAATCCGGTGACGTGGTGCCGGCCTTGAAAGAGGCACTGGCGATGAAGGACCGTCTGGTGTTGATGGATTTCATCACCGACCAGACCGAGAACGTCTATCCGATGATCGCCTCGGGCAAGGGCCATCATGAAATGCACCTCTCCCCGGAACGGGAACTGGCGTAGGTGCGCCGGGTCCTTTCCATCCTCCTGGAGAACGAGGCCGGGGCCCTGTGCCGGGTGGCCGGGCTGTTTTCGGCGCGCGCCTATAACATCGAGTCTTTGACCGTCGCGCCCACCGAGGACCCGACGGTGTCGCGCATGACGCTCGTGACCAGCGGCTCGGACGAGATCATCGAGCAGATCACCAAGCAGTTGAACAAGCTCGTCGACGTGATCAAGCTCATGGACCTCGGCGAGGGCCAGCACATCGAGCGCGAGCTGGTGCTCCTCAAGGTGAGTGCCACCGGCGCGGCCCGCGAGGAGATCAAGCGCCTCGTCGACATCTTCCGCGGGCGCATCATCGACGTGAACCACGCCATCTACGTCATCGAGCTGACCGGGACGAGCGAGAAGATCGACGCCTTCCTGAACGGAATCGACAAGAAACTGATCCTGGAGGTGGTGCGTTCCGGGGTGTCGGGGATCGCGCGCGGCGAGACGGCGCTCAGAGTATGAAGCACATTCTTGGATAGAGAATCCTATGAGAATCTACTACGACAAAGACGCCGATCTGTCCCTCATCCAGGACCGGCGCGTCGCCATCATCGGCTACGGCTCGCAAGGCCATGCCCATGCCAATAATCTCAGGGACTCGGGCGTTTCCGTGGTCGTGGCCCTGCGACCGGGATCCGAGACCGCCGCCAAGGTCGCGGCGGCCGGCCTGACGAGCGCCGCGGTGGAAGAGGCGGTGGGGGGCGCCGATCTCGTCACGATGCTGGCCCCCGACGAGCATCAGGCGGCCCTGTACCGGGAGCGGGTCGAGCCGCACCTACGCGAGGGCAAGGCCCTGGCCTTTGCCCATGGCTTCAACATCCACTTCCGGCAGATCGAGCCGCGCCCCGACCTCGACGTGATCATGGTCGCCCCCAAGGGCCCGGGGCATCTGGTGCGCTCGACCTATGCCCAGGGCGGCGGGGTGCCGTGCCTCATCGCCGTCCAGCAAGACGCCTCGGGCCAGGCCCGCGAGGTGGCGCTTGCCTATGCGTCGGCGATCGGCGGCGGGCGCGCCGGGGTCATCGAGACGAACTTCCGTGAGGAAACCGAGACCGATCTGTTCGGAGAGCAGACCGTCCTGTGCGGGGGGATCACCGCCCTCATCCAGGCTGGCTTCGAGACCCTGGTCGAGGCCGGCTACTCGCCCGAGATGGCCTATTTCGAGTGCCTGCACGAGACCAAGCTCATCGTGGACCTGATCTACGAGGGCGGCCTCGCCGACATGCGCTACTCGATCTCGAACACCGCCGAGTACGGCGACTTCACCCGCGGCCCGCGCGTGATCGGCGAGGCCTCCCGCCAAGCCATGAAGGAGATCCTGAAGGAGATCCAGACCGGCCAGTTCGCCCGCGAGTTCATCCTCGAAAACCAGGCCGGCGCACCCGTCCTCAAGGCCATGCGCCGCACCGGCCGCGAGCACCCCATCGAGCAGATCGGCGCCAAGCTCCGCGAGATGATGCCGTGGATCAAGAGCAATCGGCTGGTGGACCGGTCGCGGAACTGAGCCATTCGGACGATCAACGTACGAGACCATCTTCGGTAGGGCAAGGATGGTGCCTTAAAAAACCCCCATGATTTCCGCTACGCGATTTGCGTTGGACTTGTGGCATGGTCGGGTATTTTCCATCTTAGGTTGTTTATAGCTCAGAGCGGCGAGTCTCTCCTGTGATGCTTTTCTTCTACCTTTATGGCAACTAAGTCACAGCAAGTGGAAGTTGAGAAAGGACAGGAGCAACCAGCGATGGGGGTGGTCTTCGCTCGTATTATCATAATCATAATAACGGTTATTAAGTGGACTTTTATAGTAGTCTTCGGATTGTCAGTTATATTCGCAGTTATACAACCGCTAGCCGCAATATGGAATGTTCTCATCCATTATCCGCAGTGGACTATAGCACCACTTTGTCTTTATCTTGGAGTACAATGCACCGCGGGTGTTATTTCCAGAACACGAACGTCTACTGAACCCATATATGTTAAAGTTGCTTTTTACTTTTTTGTAATGCTAGTGTTATTAGAGGCTGCTATTTTTCTCGTTGCGATTGTATATTATCTAGTTGGGTGAGGTATTTTTGTGCCACTTCCACAGCCGGTCCAGAATTATCTACTTCATGTAGCTAAAATAGTCACAAATGCGGCCGTGGCGCTAGGTTGCATATGGTTTTTAGAGATACTGGTGAAGGAGCTCGTTGGTAAAGTACGTTCGCTAGGCTTCTGGGGGAAGCTTACTGAAGATAAGGCTTCTGCCATAATTCTCGCTGCAACCATGTTGGAATTTATAGGTGTGATGGCGGTTGTAACAATGTCAACTATTTACGAAACTAAGAGCTTCTTTACAGCGCACACGGTACCTCACTTTGGTAGGATTATGGCGTGTGTTATCGGCTCGATCCTTGTCCTGGTTGGCGGTAGCATCTTGCTAGTGGAGGTACTTCGTCATTAGACCTCGTAGGGCGGGTTAGCGGCTGTATCGCGTAACCCGCCTTCCGGAAGGCTGCGCATGAGATTGGCGCCGGATGTTCTTCGTGGTGTGTTCGGTGGGTTACGGCGCAAACGGCGCGCCTAACCCACCCTACATCGGGTTTTTTTGCACTATCGATCGAACGCGCGTAAGGCGGAAAGGTAGGGCGGAAGCCGCTTTTTGGCGTTCCGCCGTATGGCTCCCGCCCGAAGCGGCCCGTGCGGCGGATCGCTTTGCGGGGCATCGGCCCCTACCCTTCCGATCGGGATGGAGGGGGCGTAATCGATGGCACGGCTTTTACAGAGGTGAACGCGTGCGGCGGAACGCCCAGAAAGCGGGCTTCCGCCCTACTCGCTAAGAGGCGTAAAGGGACAGGAAGCATGAGCTCGCGTAGGTTAATGGCGTAAGGCAGGAACCGCAGGTTCCAGCGCCGGGGATTATGTTGGGGTTCCGTTCACGCCATTTAACGTTACTTTTTAGGTATTGTGGAGGTATCTATGCAATTCGATCGCATTACTCACGATCCGGCGGTCATGGGCGGTAAGCCGTGTATTCGTGGGCTCCGGGTGACTGCCGGCATGATTCTCGGTTTGCTCGCGACAGGTGAGGGGCGCGAACGCATATTGGAAGCGTATCCTTATCTGGAGGCTGAGGACATTGACGCGGCTCTAGCTTATGCGGCCTGGCGCTTGGAGGAACGCGAAGAGCCACTGGTCGTGGCATGACGATTAAAGTCCTCGTCGACATGAACCTCTCACCCGAGTGGGTATCGACGCTGACCGATGAGGGTTGGGAGGCAGTTCACTGGTCTACGGTCGGTGATCCGCGTGCGCCCGATACAGAGATCATGGCCTGGGCACTCGTTCATGACCATATCGTGTTTACGCATGACCTGGATTTCGGGGCGACACTTGCTTTGACTCATTCCGCCGGGCCCAGCGTATTGCAGCTTCGGGGGCACCATGTTCTTCCGGAGAGTGCCGCGCCGCTCATTGTGACAACCCTTCGCCGGTATGAAGAGCAGTTGAAGAGGGGAGCGTTGGCAGTTGTGGAAGAAAGCCGAAGTCGCATCCGCCTCCTTCCAATCAAGTAGCAAGGTTGGGGTGAGGTACGAACCCCAACATTTCGCGGCGGACGGGATTGCGTTGGGCGCCCGGTGGTCGATACCGTGGGGATCCCACAGTGTCCTGCTCGGTCGGTGGAGTGCCTTCATTGATTCCGCCGACGGCCGTGCCATGGTATCGTGAACGGTGGTCAACTGATCGAGGTGTACCATGAAACCTGCGAACAGGTCCTCCGAGCAGCTCGAGCCAGCGTGGGACGTGGCACGCCTGTTCCCGCCACAAGGAAGCTGGAGCGAGGAGGAGTACCTTGACTTACCCGGACACCGGCTGATTGAGCTTGACGACGGCCGTGTCGAGGTGTTGGAGATGCCCAGCGAGCTACATCAGTTTCTGGTCCTGTTTCTGTACGAAGCCTTGGTCGCTTACGTTCGCCAACGCAATTTAGGCTGGGTCGTGGTGGCCCCCATGCCCGTCAGGCTGTGGGAACACAAACTGCGCGAACCGGATGTGCTCTTCATGCGCCGCGAACACGCCGCGCGTCGCCACGGGACCTGTTGGATTGGGGCCGATCTAGTGATGGAAGTCATGAGTCCCGATGACCCGAAAAGGGACAAGGACACCAAGCGCCAGGAATACGCCCGCGGCGGTATACCCGAGTATTGGTTGGTCGATGTGCTCGAGAGGACCGTGACGGTGTTCTGTCTGCGGGCCGATGCCGAGCAGTATGCCGTGCACGGTGTTTTCCGCGTGGGTGAACGGGCGGAATCACCCGCTCTGGTGGGATTTGGCATTGAAGTGCAGGAACTGTTCGCGGCCGGTGATCCGTAACGTTCGTCAAGTGCGCGCGCTTCATCGGCGCAGCTTCCCGCTGGCCGTGCGCGGCAGCGCCGCGACCAGGCGGAATCGCGCGGGCACTTTGTAGCCTGCGAGTCGTTGGCGGCAGTGTTGGCCGAGCACGGCCGCCGTCGGCGCTCTTGCGATGTCGTGCGCGACGAATTCGGCCACCGCGACGGCGCCCCAGCGTTCGTGCGGCTCACCGCTCACCCGGCTCTCGCGCACGGCTGGATGCGCGTCGAGCACCGCCTCGACCTCCTCCGGAAAGAACTTGATCCCGCCGAAGTTGATCACCGACTTGCGGCGCCCGCGCAGGAATACGTGGCCGTCCTCGTCCTGACTCGCGAGGTCGCCGGTGGCGAACCAGCCGTCGTCGGTGGCTGCCGCGCGCTCGCACCACGGTATGAGATACGCGTCGAACATGCCGGGCGTGCGCAGCCACAGCTCGCCGATCTCGCCCGGCGCGACCTCCGCGCCGCCCTCGTCGCTTAAACGTACTGCGCAATCGTCCGGCCGCCCGACGCTTTGCGGTTTCGCGTGTGCCGCGTCGGTGTTGAGCAGCGGTAGCCCGGCCTCGATGATCCCTAAACCCTGCGCCGGCCAGACACCATAGCGCCGCTGGAAAGCGACCGCCGTCGCCTCGGGCAACGCGAACGCAGTGGCGACGGCGAGACGCAACGTCGGCCACGCGCGCCCCGAGCCCTCCGCCGCGAAGAGCGCAAGGTGAAAGGGCGATCCGTAGAACACCGTCGCACCGTGCGTGCGTGCCGTGGTGAGCAGATCGCCGGCGAGAGGGGAGCTCGCGATCACCATCCCCGCGCCTTCGATGAGGTAGAGCATGACCGAAACGGCGAAGTGATGCGCCATCGGCAAGGTCCACAGCACCCGGTCCGCGGAGGTGATCTCAAGCCGGCGGTTGGCCGAGCGCACGCGCGTGAGCAGCGTCTCGTGGCTCAGCAGGACGCCCTTGCGATCGCCCGTGGTGCCCGAGCTGAAGCGCAGGAAGGCGGGATGGAGCGCCGTGTATCGATCCTCCGGAAACGCCGCCGCGATGTCGAGCGCACACCATGAAAAGCGGATGCCCGCGATCGCCTCCGCCACACCCGGCGCCGGCAGCCACTGCTCGGGACCGGCGGCCAGCATCAGTTGCGGCGCGGTTAGGGCGAGCTGCGCGACGCGCTCAGGTACCGTCAGCTCGCCCGCCACCGGCACCAGGCACGCGCCGGTCCGAAAGATGGCGAGGGCCAAGGCCACGTAGTCCGGGCCGTTCGGGCAAAGGAGCGCGACGCGCGGCGCCGGGCCGTGCAGCACCGGGCGCAGCCTGGCGGCGATCGAATCCGCGCGCACGAGCAAATCGCCATAGCGCTCGGTTCCGCCGGAATGGAGCAGTGCGGGCCTAAGCGGCTCGGCGGCGGCGCGGGCGGCGATCAGATCGGCAACGTTCAGGGCGCCGGCCATGGTGGTGTCACATTACCTGGATCGTGCACCAGGCCGCGGCGAGCGGCATTGAGTTTCCTGCCTTATCGACTACCATCCCGGGCTGGCGAGAAGACCGGGGCTGCTGTTGTCAGTAGCCCGATGGGAAGGCAATGAATCTCGATCTCGGCAGTCGACGGGCGCTGGTGTGCGGGAGCAGCCAGGGGATTGGGCGGGCGGTGGCCACCGAGCTGGCGGGCCTCGGGGCGGAGGTGGTGTTGCTGGCGCGGGACGGGGAGGGCCTCGAACGGGTTCGGAGAATGCTCGATGCGGCGCGCGGCCAGGCCCATCGGGTCCTGGTCGCCGATTTCAGCAGGCCGGAAGCGGTGCGTTCCGTGGTGACGGGGTTTCTCGCCGCGTCCGGCCCCGTTCATATCCTCGTGAACAACACGGGCGGCCCGCCGCCCGGGCCGGCCTCGGAGGCCGATCCGGGGGCCTATCTCGCGGCGTTCACCCAGCACCTCGTCTGCAACCAGGTCCTGGTCCAGGCGGTCGTTCCCGGGATGAAGGTCGCGGCCTACGGCCGCATCATCAACATCATCTCGACCTCGGTGCGCCAGCCGATCAGGGGGCTCGGGGTGTCGAACACCATCCGCGGGGCGGTGGCGAGCTGGGCCAAGACGCTCGCGGGGGAGTTGGGGCAGTTCGGGATCACGGTCAACAACGTCCTGCCCGGATCGACGAAAACACGGCGGCTGGCCGCGGTCTTCGAGGGCCGGGCCCAGGCTCGCGGCGTGCCGGTTTGCGAGATCGAGGCGGAGGAGAGGGCCGCGATCCCGCTCGGGCGATTCGCCGAGGCCGAGGAGCTGGCCTCTGCCGTCGCCTTCCTGGCCTCCCCGGCCGCGGCCTATATCAGCGGCGTGAACCTGCCCGTGGACGGTGGTCGCACGCAATGTCTGTGACCTTGCCGTGATTACGATAGGCAATTATATCGACGGCAAGCTCCTGGCCCCCGCCGCGGGCCGTTACCTCGATGACATCGAGCCGGCGACGGGAAGGCGCTATGCCCTCGTCCCGGAATCCGATGTGGTTGCTCTCGAAGCCGCCGTCGCGGCGGCGCGCGGGGCGTTTCCGGGCTGGGCGAGGCAGACGGTAGAAGAGCGTTCGCGGCTCCTCCTCTGCATCGCCGAAGGGATTGAAAGAGAGGCCGAGGCCCTGGCCCGGGCCGAGAGCATCGATACGGGTAAGCCGATAGGCCTCGCGCGCCAGGTCGATGTCCCGCGCGCCGCGGCGAATTTCCGCTTTTTCGCCCATGCCGTCACCCAGTTCGCGAGCGAGTCGCATGGCATGGGGACGGCCGCGATCAACTACACCCTGCGCGATCCGCTCGGCGTCGTCGCCTGCCTCTCGCCCTGGAACCTGCCATTATATCTCCTGAGTTGGAAGATCGCACCGGCGCTCGCGGCCGGCAACACTGTGATTGCCAAGCCCTCCGAGCTGGCGCCCATGACGGCCTATCGGCTCGGGCTGATCTGCATCGAGGTGGGGTTGCCCCCAGGGGTCTTGAACATCGTCCACGGGTCGGGACCGAGCGTCGGCCAAGCGCTGGTCGGGCACCCGGCGATCAAGGCGATCTCGTTTACGGGCGGCACCAAGACCGGTGCCGCGATTGCGAGTGTCGCCGCACCGCAGTTCAAGAAGCTCTCGCTCGAGCTCGGCGGCAAGAACCCGACGATCGTGTTCGCCGACTGCGATCGGGAGCAGGCGCTCGATGGGGCGTTGCGCGCCGCCTTCGCCAATCAGGGCGAGGTGTGCCTGTGCGGCTCGCGGATCTTCGTCGAACGATCGATCTACGAGCCGTTCAAGCGGGAGCTGGTGGCGCGGGCCGAGGCGCTTCGGCTGGGTGACCCACTCTCCGAGGATACCGAGCAAGGGGCGCTCGTCACAGAGGCGCATCTCGACAAGGTCCTGTCCTATGTCCGACTCGCGCGTGAAGAGGGGGGTCGGATCCTCACCGGCGGCGTGCGCGCCACGGTGCCGGGGCGTTGCGAGGCCGGTTATTTCTTGAAGCCCGCCATCCTCGAGGGGCTTCCCCACGACTGCCGCACGAACCGCGAGGAGATCTTCGGGCCGGTCGCCTGCCTCCTGCCCTTCGATGATGAGGACGAGATGCTCGCAGAGGCCAACGGCACAGAGTTCGGGCTTGCGGCCTCGGTCTGGACGCGGGACCTGCAGCGCGGCCACCGGATCGCACAGCGGCTCGACAGCGGAGTGGTCTGGGTCAACACCTGGCTGCTCCGCGATCTCCGCACCCCTTTTGGCGGCATGAAGCACTCGGGCGTCGGCCGCGAAGGCGGGTTCGAGGCATTGCGGTTCTTCACCGAGGCCAAGAACGTGTGCATCAAGCTGTAGTAGTCGGCGTACGCGATTCAGAGCGCCGGCAAGACCTCGGCGTGCATCAGGAGCGTGCCCGTGTCGCGGGTGCAGGCGTGTCCTGGACCGGAACAAGTGCCCCGATACGTGACATTTCGCAAGTACAGACCCCTACCCTCCAGTTCGTTTTTCGGTCCGTCGTTACGAATCTCCCGTTGACGGCACAGGCTGGGCGGATGTGTGCAATGAAGCGCCGGCGCTCTGGATATCGGTCTGCGAGAAGTCGTTACCCTTGAACAGCAAAGGTACCTCGAGCCGCTGCGCCAGGGCATAAGAGAAGCAGTCCCCGAAATTGAGCCCGGCCGGATGGCGTCCCTTGCCGTAGCGGGCGAAGGCGGCGATCGCGAGGTCGGCAATGGTCTCATCCACCGAGACAACGCTCAATGCCGTGCATTGCCTGAGCCGGCTGAAGAGCGCTTGTGCCGTCGCGGGTTGACGGGAGGTCAAGACGATCAACAGTTCAACCTTGCCGACGCTGCTGATCGCAGGACTGCGGGCTGCGGTCAGACGAGCATAGAACGATGGACCATCCGCTTCCGGCAACAAAATCGCCATCAGCGCGCTGGTATCCACCACTAGGTCAGCCGGGGAGGCCATTGTCGTCGTAGCCGATGATTTCATCCGGGCCGCGGTGGTCGAGCACCGGCATCGCCCATAAATCCTTCACCTGTCCCGCGAACTCTTCCCAGGTGGGTTTGGGGGTCACCCCCGGTTCCCGAACCAACGCGTCCTTCAATACGACGATCGCCTCTTGGTTCACGGAGCGATGATGCGCGGCAGCGGTTTCCTTGAGGCTCTGGTAGAGATCGTCGGGGACATTGCGTAATACCAGGGTGGCCATGATCGATAGCTCATTAAGACATGCTAGCGCAATGCTAGCATTCTCCTAAATGACCCTCAAGCCGCGCCGCCGATGGCCATAGCTACCGCTACCGCGTTGTCGGCTCCGGTACGGCCTCGAAATGTGTTTCAAACCGGCCCCGCCCGGCGCTTGCAGACCGCCGAATCACCGCCCGGCTCCTTCTTACGAAGCAGCGTCCATTGCAAGCCCGCGGCCGGATCGTGATGGTACGGCACGGCTTCGGGCGGGGCGAGTACAAATACTTCGCCTATCCACTTCCCGAAGGGGTCGCCGAGCTGCGGACCGCGCTCTATCCACCCCTCGCCGGCATCGCCAACCGCTGGAACGAGTCGCTGGGCAGCGAGGTCCGGTTTCCGGACGCTCACGCGGCTTTTCTCGAGCGTTGCCACCGGGCCGGCCAGATCCGGCCGACGCCGCTCCTCCTCCAATACGGCGAGGGTGACTATAACTGCCTGCACCAGGACCTGTACGGTGAGCAGGTGTTCCCGCTACAAGTCGCGTTCTTGCTCTCGAAGCCGAGGCAGGACTTCACGGGCGGCGAATTCGTGCTGACAGAGCAGCGGCCCCGCATGCAATCGCGCGCCGAGGTCGTGCCGCTCGATCGGGGAGACGGTGTGATCTTCCCCGTGCATCACCGTCCGGTGCCGGGCACGCGAGGCGCCTATCGCGTCAATCTTCGCCATGGGGTGAGTCGGGTGCGCTCCGGTCGCCGCCAGACGTTGGGGATCATCTTCCACGACGCCAATTGAGCCGTCACTGCGTCCACCGCCTACTCGCAGTCTCCGATTCTCCTGCCGATCTGCGTCTCGGACATGGTCATGTTTTTCCCACCCATGTTCATCTTGATAGTGCCGCGATAACGGGTGCTTGCGGTCTCGAATAGAGCCACTGCGCTGCCCTGGTTCGGGCCCCGGCACGCCCAATCTCGGCCACGGGTCGTTGTAGATACCGGGGAATACCAATACAATCATGGTCGAGAAATCGTAACCCGAGTTACGAAAGATACTGTCCGGCCCCTGCGGGCCGGGGGGTTTCCTCGTCACCGTGGGAAAAGAGCAGATGCGCCTGCATCCGTTTGGTGCCATGAACGCGGCGCTATGAGTCGGGTCGTGAAGGGCATGGGCGTGGCGTTGCTCACCTTGGTCTTGATCGCGCTCTCTGCCTGGGGCGTACTCGCGATCTACTACTCCGATCTGAACAGCGGGTCGTTGAAGACGGCCCTCGCGGCCGTATTTGGCCTGCTGGGATTCCTCGCGGTCTTCGCGTTCGCGCTGGGTGCTTGGCGCTGGCCCGCCGCGTGCGCGTTCCTCGGGATATTCCTCGCCGTGGTGGCATGGTGGACCACGATCCAACCCTCGAACGATCGCGACTGGCGGCCCGAGGTGGCCCGGTTGCCCTACGCGACCCAGGACGGTAATCGCATCACCCTGCACGATGTCCGCAATTTCGAGTATCGGAGCGAGACGGATTTTACCCCACGCTACTACGACAAGACCTTCGATCTCGACAAGCTTGATTCCGTGGACCTCCTCGCCTCTTACTGGATGGGTCCGGCCATCGCCCACACCTTTGTGAGCTTCGGGTTCGGCGGAAGTGACTACGTGGCCATGTCCGCCGAGACGCGCACCAAGCGCGGCGAAGGCTATTCATCGATCAAGGGCTTTTTCAAGCAATACGAGCTGATCTACGTGGTGGGCGATGAGCGCGATCTCATCGGCCTGCGGACAACTTACCGCAAGGATCCCCCGGAGGACGTCTACCTCTACCGGGTCCGGGCGCCGATCGAGAACCTGCGGCGTTTCTTCATGGACTATATCCGCCAGATCAACGCACTCGCGGAGCGGCCGGCGTTCTACAACACGCTGACCACGAACTGCACCACCAATCTCTTGTTTCATACCCGCGTCAATCCGGGGCATCTGCGCTATTCGTGGAAGGTGCTCCTGAGCGGCCACTTCCCGGAATACGCCTACGAACAGGGCCGGCTCGACACCGGCCTGCCGTTCGAGGAGCTTCGCAAGCGCTCCAAGATCAATGCGGTCGCAGAGGCCGCGGGGGCCGCGCCGGGCTTCTCGCAGCGGATCCGGGCGGACCTACCGGACCCCGCGACCGCTGATAAATACTAGGCAAATATATTTGAAATTGTATGCTTTTTTCGATTCCTTCCCCCTGAAAGGGGGAAGGGTAGGATGGGGGTCGAGCCTCTCAGAACTATGCGACGCTCGACCCCCACCCCCACCCTCCCCCTACCTCCCCTACCAGGGGGAGGGAATAGGTTGGTGCTGGCAGCTTATTGATTTTGACAATGAAATAGAATTTGCTTGAGTTATTGTGTTCAACATTTGGAACGTAAGTATCTAAAGTGCACCGATATGTCCGGCGGGCGTTGGAAGGGCAGGTGCTGCGGCGGTCGAGGGAATCCGGAGAGCTTCCGCTTCCCGTATTCCGCTGTTCTGCCGAGCCTGGGTCCGCGGCGTCGGTGCAATCGAGGAAGGCACGTCATGGCGCCACGCCATGCCTCTGCCGCCGCCGCAGTCGGTCCGCGGCCTGGCGAAGCAGCCGCACCGGTGCCATGATCTCCCAGGAGGTCGAGTGCAGGAGAGTCATGACCTCTGCCAGCTTCTGTCGAGCCGACACGGGTAAGTCGGCGCCGGGCCGGAACCCCGGCGTAGCGCGTTCGCGCCGGCCCCGCAGCGCTCGCGTCGCCTTCCACGAGGTGGAGCTCGTCAGACTCAACAATATCGCGTCGAGCCTGGCCGACAGCGCCTCCTGCTCGCGCTCGTGTTCGCGCACCACGGCCTGCAGGCGCCCTACCTCTGCCCCAAGCCGCCGCAGCTCGGCCTCGGCGGTATCGAGCTTGCCCTGCTGGTTCAGGGCAAACCCGTACGCGCCGGTCTTCAGATCGACCGGGACCGACAAAGGCGCTTCGACGAAACGCGATCGGTCCCGTCCATGGGACGCAGCGCCGCCCGCTACGGCCCGGCCCACCGTGTGGGTGCCGTCAGCCGTTGTGGCGCCCATGGCCCGCAGCAACGCCTCGTAGCGGGCGGCCTGAAGGTCGAGCGGGTAGCTTTCCTCGATGGTCTCGCGGGCCGCCCGAGCCATCGCCGTCGCCCGCCCCGAATCGAACAGCAACTCCGTCACGGCCCCGGCCATAGCCGCGGTATCGAAGCCCTGGATCATCCGACCGTTCACCCCGTCGGCGATGGTGTCGGGAACAC
The DNA here is from genome assembly GCA_052387115.1 of Gammaproteobacteria bacterium. Classification (GTDB taxonomy): domain Bacteria; phylum Pseudomonadota; class Gammaproteobacteria; order JACCXJ01; family JACCXJ01; genus JACCXJ01. Next base: position 27,647 of record JBQTJM010000401.1, read on the forward strand.
CGCCCACGCCGAAGGCGACCGGCGGCGTGCCGCATGCCATGGCCTCGAGCATCACATTCGGCTGGTTGTCCTCGCGCGATGGCAGGACGAAGACATCGGCGGCGCAGTAGGCGGTAGCGAGCCGGGCATCGTCGTCGATCAGGCCGAGCTCGTGGATCGGATAATCGGCCGCAGCCAGATCCGGTGCCGACCGTCCGAACGCCAGCACCCGGATGCCCCCCGAGCGCCTGAGGGCCTCGATGCGGGCGTCGGCGCGCATGTGCCGCAGCATCTCGGCCAACTGATCGAATCCCTTGCGATGCTCGCCGTTGTTATAGGCGCCGAACAATAGCGTCTTGACCCCGGGATCGAGCCCGATCGCGGCCTTGGCGGCGTCTTTGGCGCCCGGCACGAAGACATCGGTCTCGATCGAGTTCGGGATCACCGTCACCCCACCTTCCCGGAACACGCCGCTATCGGCCGCGCAACCGCGCAGCCATCGTGTCGGCGCCACTGCCGTCAGGTTCGGCTCGCCGAACCTACTGCGCTTCCAGCGCAGCACGGCCGCGGGCAAGGCGAGGGGGTCGTCGCGGAGCTGAGGGCAGTCGCTGCAATCGGCCGCATATCCTCTGCAACCGGCGGAGTAGTGGCAGCCGCCCGTGAAGAAATTCATGTCGTGAAGCGTCAGGGCCAGCGGTTTGCCCAGCGCGGCGATCTGGGCGATGCCATGAATCGAAAGGAAGTGCGACACCCAATGGATGTTGAAGGCGTCGTAAGCTTCGATCCGACCACAATCGGCCAGCGCGTATCCGACCAACTGCGGTGCGAATAACGTATTGGAGACGGCGGTCCGCCGCTCGCGTACATAGCGTTCGTTGAATAATCGCAGGGCGGCGTCGTCCATCGCATCTTCCGGATCGGACTTCACCCGGCGTCGGACGGCTAAACAGCGGGCCATGCCCGGATCGGGGTGCAAGCACACGAGGTCCACCGCATGGCCGCGCCTCGACAGGCCGGCGATCAGACGCCGCATCGCCCTCGATGCCCCGCCATGCGTGGCATCGGTTCCGAAAACCGCAATCCTCATTCATTCACTCCGCGCCTCTGCATCGGCGCTATGGCCACCCCCGTCACGAACGCCGGGGCGTGCCGCTCAAGGATAGGAACTGTACCGCCACTCTGCAACGGTCGGTCGTCAGTCTATACTGGGCCTCGAGGCGCGCGGCGTGTTGTGGGCGACAATGACGGAGACGATGGTGCCTTTCCCACCGGTTCATCGCGGTGCCGCCGCCGGCTGACGACCGCTCCGGGCCTTGAATCGCGCCGTCCTGCCCGCATCTATCCTCCGGCATTTCGACATCGCGGAGACTACGACATGAGACTCGACAAACTCACCGCCAAGTTTCAGACGGCGCTGGCCGACGCGCAGAGTCTCGCCGTCGGGCGCGATCACCAGTTCATCGAACCGTTGCACGTCATGGCGGCGCTCCTGGATCAGCAGGGCGGCACGGCACGCCACCTGCTCGGTGCGGCCGGGGTCGACGTCAAGGGATTGCGCTCGCGGGTGCACGGGGCGCTGGGTCGCCTGCCGAGAGTCGAAGGGACGGGTGGCGAGGTGCACATCTCGCGCGACCTCGAAAAGCTCCTGAACCTTTGCGACAAATACGCCCAGGAACGTCAGGATCAGTTCATCGCGAGCGAGTTTTTCCTGCTCGCCGCGAGCGAAGACCGCGGGCAACTGGGCGAGATCCTGCGCCAGTCGGGTGCCGACAAGAAGCGCATCGCCAACGCCATCGACACCGTTCGCGGCGCGCAGACGGTCGATGACGCGAACGCGGAGGAGAGCCGCCAGGCGCTCGAGAAATATACCATCGATCTCACGGCCAGGGCCCGCGAGGGCAAGCTCGATCCGGTCATCGGACGCGACGACGAGATCCGCCGCACCATCCAGGTCTTGCAACGCCGCACCAAGAATAACCCGGTCTTGATCGGCGAGCCCGGCGTCGGTAAGACCGCCATCGTCGAGGGGCTTGCGCTGCGCATCGTGAACGGCGAGGTCCCGGAGAGCCTGAAGGACAGACGGCTGCTCGCCCTGGACATGGGGGCGCTCATCGCCGGCGCCAAGTTCCGCGGCGAATTCGAGGAACGGCTCAAGGCGGTCTTGAACGATCTGGCCAAGCAAGAGGGCCGGATCATCCTCTTCATCGACGAGCTGCATACCATGGTCGGCGCGGGCAAGGCCGAGGGCGCGATGGATGCCGGCAATATGCTGAAGCCGGCGCTGGCCCGTGGCGAGCTGCACTGCGTGGGCGCAACGACGCTCGACGAATATCGTAAATACCTCGAAAAAGACGCGGCGCTCGAGCGGCGTTTTCAGAAGATCCTGGTCGGTGAGCCCAACGTCGCGGACACCATCGCCATCCTGCGCGGGCTGAAAGAGCGCTACGAGGTGCACCACGGCGTGCAGATCACCGATCCCGCGATCGTCGCCGCGGCCACGCTGTCGCACCGCTACATCACCGATCGACAACTGCCGGACAAGGCCATCGACCTCGTGGACGAGGCCGCGAGCCGCATCAGCATCGAGATCCACTCGAAACCGGAAGAGCTGGACCGGCTCGAACGGCGCCTCATCCAGCTCAAGATCGAGCGCGAGGCCTTGACCAAGGAGACCGACGAGGCATCCAAGAAGCGCTTGAAAGACCTCGAAGAGGAGATCGCGCGGGTGGGGCGCGAATTCGCAGATCTGGAGGAGATCTGGAAGGCCGAGAAAGCAGCCGTGCACGGGGCGCACACCATCACCGAACGCCTGGAAGCGGCCCGGCTGGAGCTCGACAACGCCCGGCGCGCGGGCGATCTCGCGCGCATGTCCGAGCTGCAATACGGGCGCATCCCGGAGCTGACGAAAGAGCTGGAAAAGGCCTCCCAGATCGACCTGAAGGAGATGAGGCTCCTGAGGGTCAAGGTCACCGAGGAGGAGATCGCCGAGGTGGTCTCGAAATGGACCGGTATCCCGGTCTCGAAGATGCTCGAGGGGGAGCGTGACAAGCTCCTGCGGATGGAGGAGGCCCTGCACCGGCGCGTGGTCGGCCAGGAACAGGCGCTCAAGGCGGTGGCCGATGCCATCCGCCGCGCCCGCGCCGGGATCTCCGATCCGAACCGCCCCTACGGCTCGTTCCTGTTTCTGGGCCCGACCGGGGTCGGCAAGACCGAGCTCTGCAAGGCCCTCGCGGAGTTCCTGTTCGACACCGAGGAGGCCATGGTCCGGATCGACATGTCCGAGTACATGGAGAGGCACACGGTGGCGCGCCTCATCGGGGCGCCTCCGGGGTATGTGGGCTACGAGGAGGGCGGGTACCTGACCGAGGCGGTGCGCCGCAAGCCCTACTCGGTCGTGCTCCTCGACGAGGTCGAGAAGGCCCACCCCGAGGTCTTCAACGTGTTATTGCAGCTCCTGGATGACGGCAGGCTCACGGACGGGCACGGCCGCACGGTGGATTTTCGCAATACCGTCGTGGTCATGACCTCGAACCTCGGCTCGCAGTTTATCCAGGAAATGGCCGGCGAAGAGAACTACGAGGCCATGCGCGCCGCCGTGATGGACAGCGTCGCTCAGTTCTTCCGGCCGGAGTTCGTGAACCGCATCGATGAGGTGGTGGTCTTCCACTCGCTGCAAAAGGATCAGATCCAGGCCATCGCCGCGATCCAGGTGAGGCACCTCGCCGCCCGTCTGCGCGCGCAGGACATCGGGTTGGTGATGGCACCGGCCGCGCTCGCGAGACTCGGCGAGGCCGGTTTCGACCCGGTGTACGGCGCCCGTCCCTTGAAACGCGCGATACAGACCCAGGTCGAGACACCGCTCGCCCACGAGCTACTGGCGGGCCGCTTCGGGCCGGGGGACACCATCCGGGTCGAGGTGCGCGACGGCCGCCTGGTCTTCGAACGGGAAGCGGGTGCGAGGACTGCGTTAACGGGGTAGCCCATTGAATTAGATCCCATCATGCCCAACCGCTCCCGGTAGCGGGGGAGTGCGTTTCCGGTCCCCTCCGCCGCGGAGCGGGGGAGTGCGTTTCCGGTCCCCTCCCCTGCGGAGCGGGGGAGGGTTAGGGTGGGGGGAAGAGGCGCCGCGGCCGGGACAGGGTTTGGTCAGCCCGCGAAGGCCTGACCCCCACCCCCGCCCTTCCCCGCTCCGCGCAGGGGAGGGAGCGCGAACTCGTCTAGGTTTGGCTAGGGCTTGCTCCACTGATGGATCCAGGTTTCCGTGAGTGTCTCGTTCGCCAGCCTGAGATAAGCTCGAAAATCCACCGGGTCGTGCCGGGGATCGGGCGCAAACTCGAACACCAGTCGCCAGGATCCGGTAATCAGGTTCTTATAGATCTCGGGCTTGATGATCCTGCCGGAGGAAGCGGTCAAGACCGGCTCGACCCGTGCCTCCGGGCTCAGGTCACGGAGGCGCTCGCCGGCGAAATCGATGACGAACTTTCGTTTGCTGCTGTCGAGCCGGCCTGCGCCCGAGGCCCCCGCGCGGGTGGAAATCGCTTTGCCTCCGGGCGGGGCGGGCGAACTGTTGACGAGGAACTTGAGGCGGTAGTCGAAAGTCCACGCCTGGCCGTGGGCAGTGGTCTTATCCGGTACGAAAAAGGCCACCATATTGTCGTAGTACTCGGCATCGCTCGGGATCTCGATGAGATAAACCGATCCCGGCCCCCATTTGCCCACGGGCTCGACCCAGATGCTCGGACGGGCGTGATACATCGAGGCCAGGTCCTGATAATTCGCGAAGGATCGATCGCGTTGCATCAGGCCGAACCCCAGGACATCGGTTCCTTCAAAGACGTTGGTCGCCAGGCGACGCGGATTGTTCAAGGGCCGCCACACCCACTCACCGCCGCGCGTGGCGATGAGCAGGCCGTCGGAATCGTGCACCTCGGGCCGGAAGTCATCGAAGTGCCTGTCACTGTGCTCGCCGTGGAAGAACATGCTGGTCAAGGGGGCGATCCCGAAACGTCTGACGCCCTTGCGAAGGAACAGCCGGGCCTTGACCTCCATGCTCAGATCCGAACCGGGGTGAATGACGAAGCGGTAGGCGCCGGCCACGCTCGGGCCGTCGAGCAGGGCGAAGACGGTGAGCCCCGCGCTTTCCCCCTCGCGCTCAGGCTCCGGTTTCTCTATCCAGAATTCCTTGAATACCGGGAACTCCTCGGGTTCCGCGAACCCGGTATCCAGCGCCAGACCTCTGGCCGAGATCCCGTAGACCGGGTGCGAGATCGCATACACCGGTCCCAGGCGGCCGACGGCTCGGAAGTAACTGGCCCCTTGAAACACGACGAATTCATCGTAAGGGCCGTCCGTACGCTGTGGGCAGTGGATACGGAACCCCGCGAACCCGAGATCCGGTGGCAGCGCCCGCGGGAGCTCGTTCTCCCCGAAGTCGAAGAGCCCCGGCGAGTAGGGGACGGCCCTCGATACGCCGTGCTCGATGAGGTTTATGGCGATGCGGTCCTTGTACAATCCGCCACGGTGGAAGAACTGCAATTGAAACGGCAGTCCGTCCCCGAACCAGACCGACTTGTCGCTGCGGAAACGGATGTCACGATAGCGGCCGTAGTCCAACGCCGCCAGGAACTCGGGCAGCGCCTGGGTCATGGGGACATAAGGGCGGCCGGCGAGTGCCTGGGCGCGCCGCTCGACCGCCGCGAGGTCGAAGGGCTTCGATGATTCTTCGGCCGCCGGCATGTCTCCGAAGGCGGCGTCGATCGGGAATATACCGAGAACCAATAGGGCCCCGCAATACCAGAGATATCGCACGATCACTCCCGATGAACTCACGTTGACTAAATGTTATTGTTCGCGCAATCTAGGAAGCATAACGGAATCCCGGCCCAGACACAACGGAGCGATGGAGGGCCAAGCGAAGACGATGACCATCCGCTATTTCCTTGCAATCCTGATCTGCATAGCGATCGAGGCCGACGCCGCTGGCGCGATCGAGGGCGTTGCCGGGCCTCCCTCCGGCACGGTGGCCGAGCCACCGGTCGCCACGCCGGATACCACCACCGCTAGCGGCTGGAGGTACGAGCGGGAGGCCGAGGCGTTCGATACCGCGAGCGTGGGTAAGCCCGGCGACCGCTCTGCCGCATCCGACACCAAGGCTCTGCTGGAGTTCGGCTGCCGCGCGGCGGGGCCTCCCGGCACGCCGCAGGCGGGTGATGTTCCCTGCGCGCCGCAGGCGGGTGATGTCCAGTATGGCAAGCTGGAGGTGCCGGAGGCGGAGCATCTGTGGATCAGCCTGCGCTATTCCAAGCACGGCGAGCGCAGCGGGTCCATCCAGGTGACCCTCGACGATGAGAAGGGGGCGCGAACCGAGCTCACGCCGGAGGATCAGGGGTCCTGGAACTCCTTCGCCTGGACCGATCCGATGGACCTCGGGGCGGTAGGGGCCGGCACGCATAGGCTGCGCTTCTCCACCGCAGGTCAATTGAACGGCGTCGCCGATCTCGACAAGTTCGTCCTGAGCCTGGCGCCCGTCGTGGATCCCATGCATTTCCTGGATCTGTCGGATGACGAGTTTTTGGAACGTGTCTCGCAGGCAGCTTTCCAGTTCTTCCGGGAGCAGGCCGACCCTGAGACCGGCGTCGTTAAAGACCGTGCAGGAAACGTAGCGCAGGATCACTATACGGTCGGCAGCACGGGGGCTACGGGCTTCGGTCTCGCTGCCTTGTGCATCGGAGCGAAACGCGGCTGGGTGAGCGCGCCGGAAGCCAGCCGCCGTGCGCTCGACACCTTGCGCTTTTTCCTCGACCGTCCCGCGAGCCCGCATGGCTTTTTCTACCATTTTTTCGATCTCCGCAGCGGAGAGCGATCGTGGGGCTCGGAGATATCGTCCATCGATACCGCTCTGTTGGTGGCCGGGGCCATCACGGCCGGCCGCTGTTTCGCGGGCACCGAAGTAGAACGGCTTGCGAACACGCTATATGAGCGCGTGGATTGGGACTGGATGCGGACGGATGGCGGTGCCGTTCCGCAGTCGCTCACGATGTCGATGGGCTGGATGCCGGAGCACGGGTTCCTTCCAAACCGCTGGGACTTTTACAGCGAGTTGATGGTGTTATACCTGCTGGCGCTCGGATCGCCCACCCACCCCAACCCATCCGGGAGTTGGCAGGCCTGGAAACGACTCGAAGGAGAATACGGCGGCCACCGGTGCATCGAAGGCGGCCCGCTGTTCATGCACCAATACACCCACGCCTTCGTGGATTTCAAAGGCAGGAAAGACAGCCTGGGTCATGATTATTTCGAGAACTCGATCCGCTGTACCCTGGCCAATCGTCAGTTCACGCTCGATCAGAAGGATCGATTCAAGACCTACGACGACGACGTATGGGGACTGACGGCCTCGGATACGCCTTGGGGTGGCTATGATGCCTATGGCGCCCCTCCGTCGGCCTGGGCGAGGCACGACGGAACGGTGAATCCATCCGCGCCGGCGGGTTCCATCATCTTCACGCCCGGCCTCTCCATCGCGGCATTGCGGACCATCTACAACCGCTATGGCCACCGCCTCTGGGGCCGCTACGGTTTCGGCAGCGCGTTCAACGTGGATCGACAGTGGTGGAGTCACGAGGTAGTCGGCATCGATACCGGCATCACGCTGCTCATGATCGAAAACTATCGCAGCGGACTGATCCAAGACCTATTCATGTCGTACCCCGCGGTCCGCAAGGCGCTGGACGTGGCCGGCTTCGTACGGAAATAGGGGTCAGACTGATATTTATTGACGACCTTCATATGTTGCGGCGAGCGTTTCGGTGGAATAACTATCAGTCTGACCCCTATTTCCCTACCGCCAGTCGCGCGGTTCGAGGAACCTCTCATAAAGCTCGGCCTCGGGGCTGCCGGGCTCCGGGCGCCAGTCGTAGCGCCATTTCACGAGCGGGGGCAGCGACATGAGGATGGACTCGGCGCGACCGCCGGCCTCTAGACCGAACAATGTGCCGCGGTCGTACACCAGGTTGAACTCGACATAACGCCCGCGGCGATAGAGCTGGAAGTCGCGTTCGCGTTCCCCATAAGGCCTGTCTTTGCGGCGCTCCACAATCGGGATATAGGCGGGCAGAAAGTGATCCCCGACACTGCGCATGAATGCAAACGAGCGTTCGAAACCCCATTCATTCAGATCGTCGAAGAACAGCCCGCCGATCCCGCGCGCCTCGCCGCGGTGCTTGATTTGAAAATACTCGTCGCACCAGCGCTTGAAACGGGGATAGACCTCGGTGCCGAAGGGCGCGCAGGCCTCGGCGGCGGTGCGGTGCCAGTGGCGTGCGTCCTCCTCGAAGCCGTAATAGGGGGTGAGGTCGAATCCGCCGCCGAACCAGAAGACGGGCTCCGCCCGATTATGATTCACATGGTCGGCCTCGGCCAGGAAGAACCGGACGTTGGCGTGGGAGGTGGGGACATACGGATTGCGCGGGTGGATGACGAGCGACACGCCCAATGCCCGGAATCCTCGGCCGGCCAGCTCGGGCCTATGCGCAGTGGCGGAGGACGGCAGGGCACGGCCGAAGACCTCGGAGAAGTTGATCCCGGCCTGCTCGAAGACCCGACCCTCGCAGAGGACACGCGTACGCCCGCCGCCGCCTTCGACCCGCTCCCAGCGGTCCTGGCGCAAGCGTGTGGACCGGTCCTGTCCCTCGATGGCCGCGCAGATCCGGTCTTGCAAGTCATGGAGATAGGCCCTGACGCCCTCTACGTCGATGCGCACCGCCGACCCCCGCCGTTCCGCCCACCCGATGATGAGGCTATGCTATAGGAGGCCATGTTATAGCATGGCAAGGGAAAACACTCATGGGTGAACGCCAGGCCAAGATAGAGCGGAACACGAACGAGACCCGGATCGTGGTCGAGGTCGAACTCGACGGCAGCGGTCGAGCCAGCCTTGCGACCGGCATCCCGTTCCTCGATCACATGCTCGACCAGGTGGCGCGCCACGGGATGATCGATCTCACGGTGCGCGCGGAGGGGGACCTGCACATCGATGCCCACCACACGGTCGAGGACGTCGGCATCACGTTCGGCCAGGCCCTCGCCCGGGCCCTGGCCGACAAGCGCGGGATCCGGCGCTACGGACATGCCTACGTGCCGCTCGACGAGGCCTTGTCGCGCGTCGTGCTCGACTGCTCCGGAAGGCCGGGTCTCGAGTTCCATGTCGAGTTTCCGCGCGCGCGGGTCGGGGATTTCGATGTGGATCTCAGCATCGAGTTCTTCCGGGGCTTCGTTAACCACGCCCTCGTGACCCTGCACATCGACACCCTGCGCGGGCGCAACACCCACCACATCATGGAGACCGTGTTCAAGGCCTTCGGCCGCGCGCTCCGGATGGCCATCGAGACCGATCCGCGCCTGGGCCACACCGTCCCCTCGACCAAGGGCAGCCTCTGATCGCCACTATGGCGCGTCCCAAGGAGGCCGTCGTCGTCCTCGACTACGGGATGAGCAACCTACGCTCGGTGGCGAAGGCGCTGGAGCACGTCTCGCGAGGGCGACACCGCATCGTGGTGAGCGGCACGGCCGCCGATCTCGAACGCGCCGAGCGCGTGGTGTTTCCCGGCCAAGGGGCCATCGGCGAGTGCATGTCGCACCTCGGCGCGATGGGGATCATCGAAGCCCTGCGCGAGGTCGTGCACACCAAGCCCTTCCTGGGGATCTGCCTGGGCCTGCAGGCGCTCATGGACTGGAGCGCGGAGGGCAACGGTACGGCGGGTCTCGGTCTCTGCTCGGGCCGGGTGCTGCGGTTCGCACACGGGCTCACGGACCCGAACACCGGGGAACGGCTCAAGGTACCCCATATGGGTTGGAACGCCGTCTCACCCACCCGACCCCATCCCCTGTGGTCCGGCATCGCCCCCGGCGAGCGCTTCTATTTCGTGCACAGCTATTACGTGACACCGGAGGACCAGGGCTGGGCGGCGGCCATGACAGAATACGGTTTGTCATTCGCGTCTGCGCTCGCGAGAGACCGAGTCTTTGCCGTGCAGTTTCACCCGGAGAAGAGCCAGCGGGTCGGCCTGCAGCTGCTCGAAAACTTCCTCGAATGGGAGCCGTGAGCGGCCGGCCGCATTCAGGGTATTCGACGTTCCCAGCGAGCGCGCCCTGATCGTCGCTGTCCTCCTCATACCGGTAGCGAAAACCGGCATCTTCGTTGCACGATCTGGTTCGAAGGGGTGGATGACCCCGGTCGGATGCCTTCATCGTTCCTGCGGGATTGACCGTCCCGGCCAGTCTCCGGCGGAAACGAGGAACCTGCCGGCCAACCGTCTACACTCCCTGGCGAGCGGGGCAGGCGAGCCACGGTCTAGCCAAGTCGCCGTCCTGCGCCCCGGTGAACGGAAACCTCCACAGACCCGTGCATCAACGGGTCCCAAGGAACGGAATCATGCTAGCTCAACGACTCGGTGCGCGCCCGGGGTTTCAACACACCTTGGTCGCGCTTTGCGCCGTCGCCGTGGGTCTCTCCTACGGACTGTCCTACGGTCTCGAAACCCACACCACTTATCTCCTGCATCCTCTGCGGGCGCTCGACCCGGAGTTTCTCCGATTCGACTGGCTGGCATCGGAAACGGCGCTGTATCACAAGCACTTCTCCGTGATCATCCACGCGCTGTCCGTATTCGCCTCGCTGCCCTGGGCGGTTGCGATAGGAAACGTGGCGCTCGTTGCCGCCTTTATTTTGGCCATCTACGCGTTCTTGATAGCCCGTTTCAGCCGCGACGCGTTCGTGGTCATCATGCTCCTCATGCTCCTGACGGTGCTCGAAAGGACCGCCAGCATCGCCGACAGCCATATCGTGACCTTCCGGCTCGAACCTTCGTCAGTGGCCGCCTGCGCCGCCGCGATCGCCTTGCTGTTGATGCTCTCCGAACGCTACGCGTGGTCCGGGCTGTTCCTGGCCCTCGCCGGCTTCTTCCATACGAACTATTTACTGCTCGATTTCGTCTTTTTCGGTTGCGCCCACCTGGCGCTCGGGCACCAGGGACTCGTTCGCCGCCTGCTCTTCCAGTTTGGCCCGAGCCTCCTGCCTCTGGGCATCGAGCTGCCGATGCTACATGCCATGGCCGCCGATCCACTTGCGGATCAGGCCCGTTACATCATGCAGCTCATACGCGCCCCTCACCACTATGCGCCGGGCGCAGATCTCAGCGAGTTTCCGCGTTTTTTCGGGTGGCATTTCCTGGCACTGAGCTGCACCGGTCCGGCCGGCGGTACGTGTGGGATCTCATCGCGACTCGTGCGCGTCTATCTGGTATTCACGACGCTCGCCATCATCTCCGCTCTCCTTGCGACGGTGGTGTTCGTCCCTCATGTGTCGCAGTTGATGGTCATGCGGATGGCGCCATTTTCCATATTACTCGGCCAGATCATCATCCTGACGAACATCGCGCCGCTGCTCCGCGCCGGCGCGAACCACCAGTTCTCGAGGCCGGCCCCTTGGAGGTTGGTCGCGGCGACGCTTGGAGGCGTTGCGCTTTTGATGCATTATGCCCTCGACACCGGACCCCTGGATATCGCCCTCGTAACGCTGGCCTTGGCAGCCCTTTCGGTCTTGTTTCGTTCCGTAAACGGGGGTCTCGGGCGACGTCGGGTTGCCGCCGCGCCCGGTCTGTCCGGGATTGAACCGGAGGGGGTTGCGATTGGGGTCCTGGCCGTCGCGTTGTTTGTGGCCGCGCTTCCGCCTAGATTCGTCGGCGGTCACGTACTTTCGACGGCCGGCGCCTTCCACAAGCGCTACAACGTCTTGTTGGGAGAACCTGGTCCCTTCCGCGAGCTTTATGCTTTTGCGCGGTCTACGGCGCCCGAGTCTCAGTTCGTCATACCGCCCAACCTAACCCATCTTTCTCAACTGGAGGGGCCGACCGGCCTGCAGGGCGCATGAAATGGGCGCCGAGGCCGACAGGTCTCCACTACAAACGGGTTCGGTAGGGTCAGTGCACGAGCTGGCCGGCGGCGGT
>JBQTJM010000402.1:0-4415 GCA_052387115.1 Gammaproteobacteria bacterium
GTCAGGGAGGTCAGCGGGCTCACCGCATTGCCGAGCCCCGAGTTCTGGATCATGACCGCTGCTCGGTGGCCGCCGATCGCCGCACCGGCCGCCGTGGCCACGGCATCGCCTTCGTTTGCCGAGGAGATATAGGTGAGCCGCTCGTCATTGATGACGTAGTTGATGAAAGGCGTGAGGAACGAGCAAGGGACACCCGCATACCATTCGATCCCTCGGCTACGCGCGGCTTCGACGAAGTCCTGTGCTTCGATCATCCTCGTCCGTTCCGAAGTTCGATCCCGCCTTACGGTGCGAGCCGGACAGACTGCCAGCAGTTATTGGAGGTCCGGGTAGAGGGCGCCGAGACCTTCCACCAGCTCGCGTGTGATCTCCCGGAGGGCGGCCTCGCCGGTCTCGCGGGTCGCGAGCGAGGGATCGCCGCGCGCACCCATCCGGCTCCAGTCGGGGCCGGAGCCCGGGTCGACATCGAAGACGACCGGCTGGTAGAAGACGGTCGCGGGGGCGTCCGGCGCATGGCCGTAGTCTGGCTCCGCCCGCTCCATCCGCACGGCGTCCGGCTCGATGGCGAGGACGAGCGAGGTCTCGAGCTCGTCCGCATGGCCGCCGAGCTTCTGGCGGAGCCGCGGCCGGACGGCTCGCCCGAGCGTTGCCAGGTCGGCGACCGCGACCCGCACGCAGTGGACAGCGTAGAAATCCCGCACGACGATCCGGATCGGCTCCTCGGTCGAGACCCCGGTGTTGATGATCGCCAGCCGGCGCGCCCCTTGGCCGACAAAGCCCGTCAGGACATCCGTCACGAGCGCCATGAACGTCTCCGCCCGGAGGTGCTGGCTCCCCGGGTAGCGGACGAAGGCCGGGTAATAGCCGAACGAGATGACCGGAGCGACGAGCACCGGCAGCGCCTCGGCGACGCGCCGCCCGAGCTCCCGGGCGACCAGGTAGTCGGTCCTGAGCGGGAGGTGTGGCCCGTGCTCCTTGGCCGCAGCCCCTACCGGCACCACGACGACCGTCCCCGCGGCGATGCACGCCCCAGCCTCCGGCCAGCTCAGATCCTCCAGGAACGCGCCCCGCATCGCCGTCACCTCTCCTGGAGCCGCTCCATGGTGTCGAACAACGATGGCGATGGACGACGCGCCTTAGCTGCCCGGACCGCACTCCAGGTCTTGAGGCCGCTCCGGGGGCATGGTGTTGAGCTCCGAGCATAGTGCCCGGATCGCGCTGCGGATCCCTTCTTCCAGGACCGGATGGTAGAAGGGTAGATCGAGGACATCTGCGGCAGTAAGCTCTCTTTGTATAGCCCAGGCGAGCAAGTGTGCCATGTGCTCGACGCGCGGTGCAACCATCTCGCACCGATCAAGGTTCCGGTCTCACGCCGGGCATAGATGCGGATCAAGCCGGCGTTTTTTCCGATAACGCGAGCGCGACCCTGATCGCGATAGTCGATGCTTCCGATCGCGACATTGCCCTCGAGACCCGTAAAACCCGTGCCCACAACAGCGAGCTGGGGATCGGTGAAGACAATGGCCAAAGGGGTTCGGCGCGTCTTGGGCTCGACCGCGGGCCAGGAAGCCGCGTTGATCCCCGCGATGCGGCCTTCATCGGCGGCCTCGTGCAACAGAGGACGATCCCCGTTGGCATCACCGGCGATGAAGATAGGGCTATCTCCGCATTGCATCGTTCGGGGATCGAAACGCGGTGATCCGTGTTCATCCAACTCGAGCCCTGTCCTCTCAAGGCCAAGTCGCCCAAGGCTGGGCGGCCGGCCAGTCGCCGACAGGATCCGTTGGAAGCTTTCTTCCCCTTCGGCTCCATTGGCCCGCCAACGCACGCGCACGCTATCGCCGTCTTTTTCAAACTCGGTTTCCGCTTTCAACAACAGGGGCAACTCGTGTGCGATGATGTTTCTGGCAGCGTCGTTGACAACTGGGTCGCGCAACGGGCCGATACTATCCCCTTGGCTGAATAAGCGTGTGCGTACGCCCAGCCGATGCAAGGCTTGGCCTAGCTCCAAACCGACCGAGCCGGTACCGATCAGCCCGATGGAGCCTGGCAGGGCTTGCCACTCGAATAAATCGTCGCTTATCAGCACGTGCTCGCGTACGGGCTCCAATGAGCGCGGGATCGATGGATGAGAGCCGGTGGCGATCACGATCGCCCGCGCTTCGATCCGTGTACCGTCGTCAATCTCCAGAGTGTTAGGGCCTACGAACCGGGCGTAGCCTCGCAGAAGTTGCTTATCTGGGATTTTCCTTATGGAGTCGAGCACGCCACCGACAAAGCGGTCTCGCTCGCGCTGCACCCGTTGCATGACGGCTCGCCCATCGACGCGCGCCCCGCCTGGGATATTTATGCCAAACTCACCCGCCCCCGCCACCGCGTGCGCCGCCTCCGCTGCAGCGATGAAAAGCTTTGAGGGCATGCATCCGACACGCGCGCAAGTGGTCCCGTAAGGTCCCGATTCAATCAGTACGACACGAGCGCCTGCCTTCGCGGCTTCGCGCCGGGCCGATAACCCTGCAGTGCCTGCCCCTATGATGGCAACATCGACCGCACGTGTCGTCATAATCCTGGTAGAGTGCAACAAACTATCGAGCCTTACCTGCTTATCTCTCAGGCCCATAGTCTAGCACGTACGATGTACGGCATCGCTGGCGAGCGCGCGGATCCTTGCGACTGGAAGAAATACTGAGCGCATGCAGGAGAACATAGCCCCCACTCGAAGGTAGCATCGCTCCCTACGAGCTGTGCCCCGTGATGCCGTCGACGGGGATCGGGATCGCAGCGGAGCGCGCGCCGGGCGCATCACCCCTGTGCCATGCGAACGGCGTACGCTACAATCTTCTGGGTCTGTACTATATATATTAGGATGGATCAGGGTGATACACCATGACACATCGTGTCAACGTGACCTTGGAGGACGAAGTCTGGGCGGCGCTGGCAAGGCTTCGGCAGGAGGAGCGTAGCCGCTTCGTCAACCAGGCGATAGCCAAGGAACTCCTCCGTAGCCGACGCGAGGAAGCCGTCCGGGAACTGGAACGGCTCCGTAGCCGGCTGCCGCGGCTCGAGGGCACTGCCGAGCAGTGGATCCGCGAGGAGCGAGACAGTCACTGATGGCGATTTGCGTCCCAGACGCTTCCGTGCTCTTGAAGTGGGTTATACCCGCCGAGGAAGAGCCCTATGCCGACGCGGCAGTGGCCATCCGTGACGCCTTTGTCGCCGGTGATCTCGATCTTCTCGTACCGAGCTTGTGGCTATTCGAAGTGGGTAATACGCTGGTACGAAAGTACCCGATGCAGGCGCAAGTCTTGATCGAGACCCTGGCGACGTTGCAGATACCGGAAGCGCCGATGACGGGGCAGTGGCGCGGTATCACCCTCGGGCTTGCCGTGCGAAATCGAACGACTTTCTACGACGCCGCCTACCATGCGCTCGCGATGACGCAAAACGGGGTCTTTGTGACAGCCGACGAGAAGTACCTGGAGCGCGTGAAGCCTGAGCCTCACGCGAGGCATTTGCGGGAATGGGCGGCGACACCATGAGTGTCCGTTAGAAAACGGCATTAAACTGAATTCAGCATCTTATTCGCGTAGTCCTTCCCGGAAGCCGGAGGGGGCAATGGCCTGCCATCTGCTTGTAAAGAACGAGGGTTTCCTCCACGATCTCGCAGAGCTTGGTGAATACTTGGCTTTCGTCATCATCGTGACATCCGCCGTAGAACAGCCCCGGACAGCTTCCTACGAAGCATTGGTCCTACTCGGACCATTCGACGGTCTTAACATAGCAAGCAGTCTCTTTCATTGCTGTGCCTCCTCCAACGCCGCTTTCACGGACTTTTCCTAACTGCCATTCTCAGATCGGCATGCAAACCCGGCCTCGGAATGGATGAGATAGCAGCGGCACCGGCAGTAGAAAAAAACTTGAGTGTGGAGACGGGGATCCGATCGTCCACAGCGTCTTTACTTCAGGGGCTTGGCCGCCATTCGCCTGAGGCTGCGCGATACCGGATCCACACCGATGCCTGTATTCTCCAAGGCCACCGTGCCAAGGATCGGCTCGCATCCCTCCGGGCCGAAGATGATCTGCGCAACGGTTTCACTACCCATGAAGCTGACACGCGCGAAGCCGAAAGGATATTCCACAACCTCGCCGTTCGCGAGCTCATAGACATCTCGCCCTTCGACCTCGATTCCCGCCGCCGTCAAGGATGAGGCCGGTGCCAAGCAATCGATCGCGCCGGTATCGACCAGGAAGTCTGCCTCGTAGGGAGGCTGATCCTGTTTCAAGTTCGCGACGCTCACCGTGACGTGCAGGATGCCCATGTGTTCTCTCCGCGAGGTGATAAGGGCAGATAGATTGATCCATGCCTATCGGGTTCGCGCCACCTACTCGTCTCTGGCACAATCATTGGCATAATT
>JBQTJM010000403.1:0-19833 GCA_052387115.1 Gammaproteobacteria bacterium
CACCCGCAGGTGGATCTGCAGCGAGGTGTTCGCGCCTTCGTAGGTGACGTCGTCACAGTGGATGTCGAGCGGGTCCTCGCCGTCGATGCGCACGTGGAAGGGCTCACCGCGCAGGCGGCGGATGCCGGCCGACAGGGCGCGATAGCGCGGCAGGTCAGTCATTGCCGAGGACTTCAGGTCTTCGGCCGTGAGCGTCGGCAAGATGCCGGTCAGCGCGATGCGCGCGTCGTGCGTGCTGGCGATGGCGCGCAGGCGCGTCACACACTCGTCGAGCTGCTTGCCGAGAGAGGAGAAGGGTGCCTGCGCCAGCGCGATCGGAAGCGTGTTGCATTCCACGTTGAAGCGGTTGAGCTCGACCGTGAAGCGGGGGTCGCACGTGTCGGCGAGCACGCGTTCGTTGATCGGCCGCGGCCGACACGTTGCTCCGACCATCGACATCTCGAGCTCTGCACCGAGCGACGGCGCGCCGACCCCGAAGCGATCTCGCGAAAGGAGCTCGGCGAGCGCCCGCATGTCCTCGCGCAGGCGCTGCGAGAAGCGCACGTAGTCGCCTTCTTCGAAATGATCTCTATCGATGTTCAGGCCCAAGCTCGCATCCTGTGTGAACGATAGGACATCCAACGCGGTGCGTAGATTTTACAAGCACGCCGCCGGGGCAAACGCCGTGCATATCGTCGGAGCGGTTGTCGACTTTCCGAGGGAAAAGGTGTGCCTGCGATCCGTCAATCCCAGCGCTCGTCACGGACCTGGACCATCCCGTCCGTGACGCGGACCGGGAAGGTCGGGACGGGTTCGTAGGCGGGCGCGCTCAGGGCCTCGCCGGTCCTGATGCAGAAACGTGCGCCGTGGCGCGGGCAGATGACCTCATCGCCTTGCACGATCCCGCCGGCGAGGGGTGCCCCATCATGGGTGCAGAGGTCCTCGATCGCGAAGTACCGTCCGGCGAGGTTGAATACCGCGATGCGGACGCCGTCCACCAAGACCACGCGCTGCTCGCCGGGCGGGAAGTCTCCGGCGGGTGCGACATCCGCCCAATCCGATATCTCACTGGGGGACATCTCACTAGCGCGACATATCGATGGACCGACCTATCACCGCCGGCATCAGTACATGCCGGCCTCGAGCCTGGCCGCCTCCGACATCATGTCGTAGTTCCAGGGCGGATCGAAGACCAGCGCGACATCGACCTCGGCGACGCCCGGGACCCGTTCGAGCTTTCCCCGCACGTCCTCGACGAGGACCTGGCCCATCCCGCAGCCGGGCGCGGTGAGGGTCATGCGCACATCCACGCGCTGGCCGCCCTCGGGCAGCGGCCCACAATGACAGTCGTAGATGAGGCCGAGGTCCACGATGTTGATGGGGATCTCGGGGTCGTAACAACTGCGCAGCTCGTCCCACACGCGGTCCTCGTCGAACTCCGCGCTCGCGTGGGCTTCGGAATCCGACACCGGCTCCACGTGGGGATCGAGGCCCAGGGCGTCCCGATCGTCGGCAGCGATGCGGGCGAGGTTGCCGTTGACATTGACGGTGCAGCTCCCACCCAGGGCCTGGGTGATGTACACCGGGGTGCCTTTGGGCAGGGTGAGGCGATCCCCCATCGGGATCAAGACCGCGTCGCAGTCGCGCGTCAGGATGATCGGTTCGTTGGTGTCCATGAGAGCATTCCTACCTCGGAATCAGCGTGTGTTCGGATGACGTCCCCGTCTTTTCCCCCTCTCCCGCCGGGTATCCCGTTGGGAGAGGGTGGGGTGAGGGGATCAAAATCATCGTGACATCGTCTCACGCGCTGCTGAGCTTCTTGATGATCGCGTTTGCCAGGTCGTCCTGGATCTCGTGATGCCGGGGTACCGGTTGGGACTGCCTGGTTTTTTGATTTGTATACCAGTCGAGCCGGCCCCCGTGACGGACCAATACGCAACCCAGTTCCTCCAACTTCCGGATCAGATCTCGCCGTTTCACCAGGCGACAGATAACTCCTCTACCTTGCGGATGAACGGGATCTCGTCGGATTCTATATCCTCCAAGAGCGACTTCAGGTTCTCGACGAGATCCTCCTTGCTGGTCCCCTGCGTCCGATAATCCGGGTAATCATTGAGGAATCCGATGAAGAACTCTCCATCACGCCAATAGGTGTACTTGAGATTTCTCGTCATCCAAGCCCCCTCTCGTATCCGTCACCAGCGCATTTGGACCGGGCTACTCCGTCGTTACCGGCTCGCGCCGGTCCTTCAACGCCGCCGATAGCGTATGCCAGGCCAGGATCGCGCATTTCACGCGCGCCGGGAACTCCTTGACACCCGCCAGGACCACCAGCTTTTCGAGCCCGGCGTCTGCCTCTTCCTCGCCCATGACGAGGGCGCGGAAGCGATCGAAGATCGCCCGGGCCTCCGACTCGGTCTTGCCCTTCAGGTGCTCGGTCATCAGTGAAGCCGAGGCCACCGAGATCGCGCAGCCCTCGCCTTCGAAGGCCGCATCGGCGATCACGCCGTCCTGAAGCTTGAGGTACACGGTGAGACGATCGCCGCACAAGGGGTTGAAGCCATCCGCCACGCGGTCCGCATCGGCGAGCTTGTGGCAGTTCCTCGGATGGCGGTTGTGGTCGATGATGACCTCTTGATAAAGGGTTCTCAGATCGAACATCAGCCGAGCAGCCTCCGCGCCTCTTCGATGGCCTCGAACAGCCGATCGACCTCCTCTTCGGTATTATAGAAGGCGAACGAGGCGCGCGCCGTGGCGGGCACATGGAAATGCTGCATCACCGGCATCGCGCAGTGATGGCCGGTACGGATCGCGATCCCCTCGCAATCGAGGACCGTGCCGAGGTCATGGGGATGGATCCCGTCGATGACGAAGGACAAGACGGCGGCCTTCTCCTGTGCCGTCCCGATGAGGCGCATGCCCGGCACCTCGCGGGCACGCTCGCTCGCATAGCCGAGGAGCGCGTGTTCGTGGGCGGCAATGCGGGTGAGCCCGATCGATCCCACATAGTCGATCGCGGCCCCGAGTCCGATGGACCCGGCGATGTGCGGCGTTCCGGCCTCGAACTTGTGCGGCAGATCGTGATAGATGCTTTTTTCGAAGCTCACCGCCTTGATCATGTCGCCACCGCCCTGGTACGGCGGCATGGCATCGAGCCAGGCGCGTTTTCCGTACAGCACCCCGATGCCCGTGGGCCCGAACAGCTTGTGGCCGGAGAACGCATAAAAATCGCAATCGAGCGCCCCCACATCGACCGGCCTGTGGGCCACGGCCTGGGCCCCGTCGAGGAGCACCGGGACCCCCTGGGCATGGGCCGCGGCAATGATCTCGCGAACCGGATTGACCGTGCCGAGCGCATTCGAGACGTGCACCACGGAGACGAGGCGCGTGCGCGGCCCGAGGAGCTTCAGGTACTCGTCCATCAAGAGCTCACCGCGATCGCTCATGGGGATGACGCGGAGCACCGCGCCGGTCGCCTCGCGCAGCAGCTGCCACGGCACGATGTTCGAGTGGTGCTCCATCTCCGAGACCAGGATCTCGTCCCCGGCCGCGAGGCGCGGGCGGACAAAACTCTGCGCGACCAGGTTGATGGCCTCCGTGGTGCCGCGCACGAAGACGATCTCGGCGGCCTCGGCGGCGTTGATGTACCGCTGAATCGTTCCGCGCGCGCCTTCGTAGGCCTCGGTCGCCTCCTGGCTCAGGCTGTGAACGCCGCGATGGATGTTGGCGTTGGTGTCCCGATAATAACCGGCGATGGCGTCGATCACGGCCTTTGGTTTCTGCGTGGTCGCCGCGTTGTCGAGATAGACGAGCGGTTTGCCCCGCATGCGTCTCGCGAGGATCGGGAAATCACGCCGCCATGCCGCGACATCGAGGGTCATGCCCCCGATGTCCCGCGTGGGCCTCTGGGCCGGAACGATCGCGGCATTCATAGGAGGGCCGAGAACAACTCGGTGCTCGTCTCCGCACTACCGAGATCGCGCGCGAGCCGGGTGCGCACGGCGGCGATCGGAACGTGCGCCAGCACCTCGTCGATGAAGGCCTGGGTCAGGATCGCCCGCGCCGCGGGCGCTTCGATCCCGCGCGAACAGAGGTAAAACAATGCATCGGGATCGAGCCGGCCGACGCTCGCGCCGTGGCTGCAGATAACGTCGTCGGCATGGATCTGGAGCTCGGGCTTGGTATCGATCTCGGCCTCGCCCGAGAGCAACAGGTTGTGGTTGCTCTGGTGCGCCTCACTCTTCTGGGCATCGGGATGGACCACGACCGTCCCGTTGAAGACCCCGCGGGAACGGCCATCCAGGACGCCCTTGTAGTGCTCCTCGCTGTGCGTATGCGGCAGCAGGTGATCGATGCGCGTGTGGTGATCGACATGCTGCCGCCCCCCGCCGACGTAAAGACCGTGCAGGGCGACGCTTGCACCCTCGCCTTCGAGCCGCACCGCGATGTCCTGCCGCGAGAGCCGCGCGCCGCAGGCGATCGAGAAGCTCGTCACCTCGCTGTCGCGGGCCTGGCTGACCGACAGCCGGCCGACGTGATACGAACGCGGGTGTTCGCGCTGAACGCGGTAGTGATCGCAACGCGCGCCCGCAGCGGCGATGATCTCGGTCACGGCGCAGGTCAGGTTCTCCTGGGCGTCCATACCGACATAGCTCTCGATGACCGAGGCGCGCGCCTCTTTTCCGAGATGGATGTAGATCCGCGGAAAAGACGCCACGGGGCCGTCGTCGGGGGCGGACAGGAACACCAGATGCACGGGCACATCCAGCGCCACGCCATCCGGCACGGCGAGGTAGGCACCGTCGGTGGCAAATGCCGCATTCAGCGCGGCGAAGGCATCGGGGGGCGCATCCGCCATCCGCTGGATTGAGCTGCGGAGCATGGGGGGCGCATCCGAGAGCATCGCGGCGAGCGGGGCGACGGTGGTACCGTCCGGCAACGCCGCGTGGCTGGCCGAGGTGGAGACATAATGCCCGTTCACGAACACCAATTCGAGGCATTCCAGCCCGGCATAGCGATAATAGCCCCAATTATTGTTTTCGAGGCGGCCTGCTTCGATGCGGCCGGCCTCGATGCCGGCGGCGCCCGTTGCCAGGTGGCCGGGCTTGATATCACCGGGCGGGGCGATCCGCAGAGGCCGGTCGGCGAGGGTGCCCACATCGGTGTATTTCCAATCTTCGTCCCGGCGGCCCGGAAAACCCCGCTCCCCGAACCTCGCCAATGCGCGCCGCCGGATCGCACGCAGCCACGGAGGCTCGGCGGTCGGAAGACGCGATTCGAGCCGTGCCAGCTCCGCAAGAAAGGGATCGCTCGGCTCCAGACGGGAGATCAACTGGACATTCACGCCGCCGCCTCTTGGACCCAGTCGTAGCCGCGCTTATCGAGGTCGAGCGCCAACTCGCGGCCACCGGATCTGACGATCCGGCCGCCCGAGAGCACATGCACCCGATCGGGCACGACGTAGCTCAAGAGCCGTTGATAGTGGGTCACGACGACGAAGCTCCGTTGCCCATTGCGCAGGCGGTTGACGCCCTCGGCCACGAGCTTCAAGGCATCGATGTCGAGCCCTGAATCGGTCTCGTCCAGGATCGCAAGGCGCGGCTCCAGGACCGCCATCTGGAACACCTCGTTGCGCTTCTTCTCGCCACCCGAGAAACCCTCGTTCACCGCGCGTTTCAAGAGCGCCTCGTCGAGGTGTACGAGCTTCAGCTTTTCCTTGACCAGGTTCAGGAACTCGATGGCGTCGAGCTCCGCGAGGCCGCGGTATTTACGGCCCGCGTTCAAGGCGGCTTTGAGGAAATAGGCGTTGTTGACGCCCGGGATCGCGACCGGGTACTGAAATGCCAGGAACACCCCGCGGTGGGCGCGCTCTTCGGGAGGCAGGGCCAGCAGGTCCTCGCCGTCATAGGTCACGCCGCCGGCCGTGACCTGGTACCCCTCGCGCCCCGCCAGCACGTGCGCGAGCGTGCTCTTGCCTGAGCCATTGGGCCCCATGATGGCATGCACCTCGCCAGGCGCGACCTCGAGATCGATGCCTTTGAGGATCAGTTTATCCGCGACGCGGACCTCGAGATCATGTACGGCGAGCATCACCCGATCGCCCCTTCCAGGCTCACCCCGAGGAGCCGCTGGGCCTCGACCGCGAATTCCATCGGTAATTCCTTGAAGACCGCCTTGCAGAAGCCGTTGACGATCAAATTGACCGCGTCCTCCATGGCGATCCCACGCTGCCGGCAATAGAACAACTGATCGTCGCTGATGCGCGTGGTGGTGGCCTCGTGGCCGACCTCGGCGGTCGCGTTCTTGACCTCGATGTAGGGGAAGGTGTGGGCCGAGCAGCGGCTGCCGAGCAAGAGCGAATCGCACTGGGTGTAGTTGCGCGCATCTGCGGCGCCCTTTCCGATCCGGACGAGGCCCCGATAGGCATTCCGGCCGCGGCCGGCCGAGATCCCCTTCGAGATGATGGTGCTCGTGGTGTTGCGCCCGAGGTGGATCATCTTGGTCCCGGTGTCCGCCTGCTGGTAATGACGGGTCAGTGCCACGGAGTAGAACTCGCCGCGGGAGTGATCGCCCTTCAAGATACAACTCGGGTATTTCCAGGTGATGGCCGAGCCGGTCTCGACCTGGGTCCAGGAGATCCGCGAACGCGCGCCCCGGCACTCGCCGCGCTTGGTCACGAAGTTGTAGATCCCGCCCTTGCCGTTTTCATCCCCCGGATACCAGTTCTGGACCGTGGAATACTTGATCTGAGCGTCCTCGAGCGCGACCAGCTCGACGACCGCGGCATGCAACTGGTTCTCGTCTCGCATGGGCGCCGTGCAGCCTTCGAGATAGCTCACGTAGCTGCCCGCATCGGCGACGATTAGCGTGCGTTCGAACTGGCCGGTCTTGGCGGCATTGATGCGAAAATACGTCGACAGCTCGAGCGGGCAGCGCACGCCCTTGGGGATGTAACAGAACGAGCCATCGGTGAAGACCGCGGAGTTGAGCGTCGCGTAGAAATTGTCCGTGACCGGCACGACCGATCCCAGGTATTGGCGGACCAGGTCGGGATGATTGCGCACCGCCTCGGAAAAAGAACCGAAGATGACCCCGGCCTTGGCCAGCGTGTCCTTGAAGGTGGTCGCGACCGAGACGCTGTCGAAGACCGCATCGATCGCGACACCCGCCAGCATCTCGCGCTCGCGCAGCGGGATCCCGAGCTTCTCGTAGGTCTCGAGGAGCTTTGGATCGACCTCGGAAAGGCTCTTCGGACCGTCCGTCTTGGCCTTGGGCGCCGAGTAATACGAGATCGCCTGGTAATCGATGGCCGGGTGCTCGACCGTGGCCCAGCGTGGCTCCTGCATCGTGAGCCAGTGGCGATAGGCGCCCAGGCGCCATTCGCACAACCACTCGGGTTCTTCCTTCTTGCGCGAGATGAGGCGGATGACCTCCTCGCTCAAGCCGGGAGGGACCGTGTCGGTCTCGATCTCGGTGAAGAAGCCGGCCGCGTAGTCCCTGTTGACCAGGGACTCTACCGATTGGGGATTTTGTGCTATTTGGGGATTCTGGGCCATCCGCCCTTACCTCGCTCGGAGACTATCCAACGCTGAAGCTCTCACCGCAGCCGCAGGCGGCCTTGACGTTGGGATTATGGAACTTGAAGCCGGCATTCAGGCCTTCGCGGACATAGTCCAGCTCGGTACCGGCCAGGAACGTGAGGCTCTTCTCGCTCACCACGACTTTGATGCCGTTCGATTCGAACACCCGGTCGTCCTCGGCCACGCCTTGGGCGGCCTCGACGATGTAGGCATAGCCCGAGCAACCCGTCGTCTTGACGCCCACCCGCAGACCCACGGCCCCTTCGTGCCCGCTGAGGACGCGTTTGACGTGCGCCGCGGCGCGTTCGGTCATCGTGATCTCCATCGTTTTGTCTCCTAACCTCTCTTGCCTGTCTCAGCAGGTCCCACCTTATCCCTCCCCCGCTTCGCAGGGGAGGGAACCGTCGATCTCCCTCCCCTGTCCGTGCTTTTTGCGGACGGGGGAGGGTGGGGTGGGGGTAAACTTGCAGCCACTCTAGCTCATTCCGGCGCGGGGCCTGGTGGCCCGCGGCGGCTGGAAGCGAATGACCTGCGCATCCTGGCGCGCCGAGACCGACTGCACGTTCTGCGTCGCCACCAGCTCGCCGAGGGTGATGTCGCGCAGGAACTCTTCGATGCGCCGGCTCAGGTCCTCCCAGAGGTCGTGCGTCAAACAGCGCTCGCTGCCCTGGCAGTTCTTCAAGCCCTTGCAGCGGGTCGCGTCCAAGCCTTCGTCCACCGAGCGGATCACCTCCGCGATCGAGATCGCCCCCGCCACGCGCCCGAGCCGATAGCCGCCGCCCGGCCCGCGCGCGCTCTGCACCAGCCCGTGCTTGCGTAGCCGCGCGAACAACTGTTCCAGATAGGCGAGCGAGATCCCCTGCCGCTCCGCGATGTCCGCGAGCGCGATCGGCCCGTGCTCGTGATGGACCGCGAGGTCCAGCATCGCCGTGACCGCGTAACGCCCCCTGGTCGTCAACCGCACTGTGGGAATCTCACCGCCTGGACCCGCCCCGCCTCTCCGCTTGAGCAGTGCAGCATCCCATAGCTGAGTAATTTAGTCAACTATTAGGGGGGCGGGAGCTTCCGAGTCCCCATCCGCCTGCTTTCGTTCCGGCGCTACGCCTGTCCCTGCTCTGCCAGGCCCCCCGGCCCGAGCCAGCCGCCGCGCTCGTCCAACGAAGCGCGAGTTGCCAAATGGCATTGACTTTCCTATCCTTTCTTAAGGGCTGCGGCCTATGGAAACTGACGGGCGAGTGAAGCTTGGACGGTGGGTTAAGTCGAACCTCATCCCAGGGAAGGTCATCGTTTTTTTTCGTGCGTTCCCGCAGCAGCAGCGCCGTTGGCATCGCAGAGGGCATCACTTGATGTATCATTAGCGCATCTTTTTCAGGAGACATCGCTCATGCGCACTACCATCAACCTGGATGAAGCCCTGCTCGAAGAGGCGCAGCGCATGACGGGAATGACGGAACGCACGGCGCTGATCCGTGAGGGGCTGAAGGCGCTGATCGAGCGCGAAAGCGCCCGCCGCCTGGCGCGACTGGGCGGCAGCGAGCCGCAGGCGAAGCCGGTTCCCCGGCGGCGTTCGGAGCCGGCGTGATCCTCGTCGATACTTCCGTCTGGATCGACCACCTGCGCAAACCCGAGCCACACCTGATTGCCGCGTTGGAAGCCGGACAAGCGCTGATTCATCCATTCGTGGTCGGCGAGCTGGCCTGCGGTAACCTCAAGAACCGCATGGAGTTACTTTCCCTGCTGCTCGACCTTCCGCCGGCGCCGATCGCGACCGACACCGAGGCGTTGGGCTTTATAGACCGGCGCCAACTGATGGGCCGCGGTATCGGCTACCTCGATGTTCACCTGCTCGCCTCGGTGGCACTCGCCGGCACCGCCCGGCTCTGGACGCGGGACAAGCGCCTGGCGGCGGTTGCCGAGGGCTTGCAGTTGAACTTTGCAGCGGGGAACGACTGACCACCCTATCGGCGTCTTCCAGCTCGGCCGCCAGCGACAAGGCCTTGGTCAGATCGACCCTGCGGGACATCCACATGCAGGTCGAACCGGTCTCGGTCAGGGCCGCGATGGCCTTGGCACCGATATGGTTTGCGGCGTACATGGCCGACATGGCGATGGCCTCGTCGATGCGCGAGAAGTGCGCTTCGATGCGGTAGTCCGCGCCTTGCGTGCCCCAGTTGCGCTCGGTCTCGCGGCAGATCCGCTCCATGGCCGCGACCACCCGGTGGGGGGGCTTGCCGATGCTGGTCTCCGCCGACAGCATCACGGCATCGGTGCCGTCGAGCACCGCGTTGGCGACATCGAAGCCACCGGTACCGGAATCATCGCCGGTCATGGCCGAATTCCAGGATCACGGTCCCGCCCGGGTTGTAGACCCTGATCTGCTTCTTGCCCGTCTTGGTCGTGGTGCGCTCGGTGGACACGGATGCCGGATCCGCCGCGACGGACCCGCTTCCGGGTCCTGGCTGATCCGGTGCCGGCGGCGCGACGGCCCGCTCCTCGACCTGCCCCACCGGCGACGAGACCGGTTCTGGCCCCGGCGTCTCCTCCGAAGGCGCCGACTCGGTGGCTGGGGCTTGGGTCGCGGTCGCGGCCGGCGCTGCCGACACCGCCGCCTTCTCCTTGGCGACCTCCTCGGCCGGGACGACCTCGATCCGGATCCCCGACCCGTAGGTCGTGGCGGCGGCCGGCGCGCCCCCCGCACGGGCGACATTCAGCTCTCCCAGCAAGGGCTCGCAGGTCGCTCGGATCTCGGCGGCCAGCGCCGCGACGCGTTGGTCCGGGCCGGACGCCTTCGAGCGCCACCCCTCCTCAGCTTTAGGCACCGCCCGGTCCGAGCGCGCGATGGCCTCCTCGCGCAGGCTCCGGCCATCCAGGAGCGCGCAGCGGATGGGCAGCACCTCGCCGCGTGGCGCCCCTTGTCCACCGCGCGGATCGGAATCGCCCATGGTCAGGGAGAATCCGGTCGGCGCCTTCCCGTGCTGCACAGGCGCCAGGGTCACCTCGAGCACGTGAGAATAATCCGGCTTGGCGGATCCCGTGGCGTGCCCTGCGGTGAGCGCTGTGATCTCCGTCCCGCTGAGACCGAGCTCGGCGGGCGTCCGGATGGGATAACCGGCGTCCGAGAGCCCCTCCTGGACCTCCGCGGTGATCGCCTCGACCGGTCGCTCGCCGCCGGCGAGGCCCCTGAGCCCGCCCTGATTGTCGATGACCAAGAGCATCCGATCGATCCCGCCCGACGACTGCGGGGACAGCTTTTCTATCCACCGGAGGCCGGGGTTGACGGTGACCGCCGTGCCGCAGGCCGCGAGCACGGCGGTCCCGAGGCTCAAGGCGATCTTCAAGGGTACGTTGCGCATCTCATGGGTTCCCAGTAGCCGAGCAGATTAGTCGAGCAGTCCCGCGCGCACCACGAGCTCGCGAATCGCAGTAAGCCCTTCACCGGTCTTGAGGTTGGAAAACACGAAAGGCCGCTCCCCGCGCATGCGGCGCGCGTCGCGGTCCATGACCTCCAGCGAGGCCCCGACATGTGGCGCAAGGTCGATTTTATTGATCACGAGGAGGTCCGAGCGCGTGATCCCGGGGCCGCCCTTGCGGGGGATCTTGTCCCCGGCCGCGACATCGATGACGTAGATCATGAGGTCGGCGAGCTCCGGGCTGAAGGTGGCGCTGAGATTATCCCCGCCGCTCTCGACGAAGATGAGGTCGAGGTCGGGAAATCTCGCGGACAAATCATCCACGGCGGCCAGGTTGATCGAGGCGTCCTCGCGAATGGCGGTGTGCGGACAGCCCCCGGTCTCGACGCCCACGATGCGCTCGGCCGGCAGGGCCCGGCTCCGGATCAGAAACTCTTGGTCCTCCTTGGTGTAGATGTCGTTGGTCACGACCGCGATCCGCCAGTCATCGCGCATCGATTTGCACAGGGCATCGACGAGCGCGGTCTTGCCAGACCCGACCGGCCCGCCGATCCCGACGCGCAGCGGCGGTCTATTCTCCAAAATCTGGCCTTCCCGATGAGTCCATGCCCCTTACGATCGAAAGAGTCGCGTGTACTGGGTCTCGTGCAGTGCGCTCGCGATGCCGAGCCCGGGTGCGGTCCCGCCGAGGTCTTCGTCATCGAGCGCGCGCCCGGCACGGACGGCACCGGGGATCATAGCACCGAGCCCGAGGAGCAGGCGCTGGCCGGCGGTCTGGCCGAGGGGGACGAGCTTGACGGCCGCGGCGACGTGTTGCTCGCACCACACCCAGGCATAGCCGAGCGCCGCCTCCTCGAGCGCGATCCCGAAGCGTTCGGTGGCCAGGGCGAAGGGCGTGGCGAAGCCCCATGAGCGCTCAGGCCGTCCCGGCCGCGCCTCCTCGACGCCGAGATCGC
This sequence comes from Gammaproteobacteria bacterium, assembly GCA_052387115.1. Taxonomy (GTDB): domain Bacteria; phylum Pseudomonadota; class Gammaproteobacteria; order JACCXJ01; family JACCXJ01; genus JACCXJ01. The sequence continues at coordinate 11,926 of JBQTJM010000403.1, forward strand.
GAAGCAGGCGCGCCAGGGCCGCTCCGAGATAGCGATCCTCGGCCCTCTGCTCCGCCGACTCGCGCGCGGCGAGGAGCAAGGCATTCCAATGATCCAGCCCTGCCGAATCACCCTCGGCCCAGGACCGGTAGAGCCGCACGAAGACCGGGATATCGAGCCTTTGTACGGTATGGCGCAACTGCCCCCCGATCCACTCCGCCGCGCCCGCCTCATCGCACACCCAGCCGGCCGCGACCGCATACTCCAATCCCCGCGAATAGGCATAGGCGCCGATCGGCAGCGCCGGGCTCAAGAGCTGCCACAGCCGAAGCCGCGCCTCGACGGTGCGCAAGGGGCCGATCGGGCGCCTCGTGGCGGTACCCGACAGTCCAGGATCCCGCGAATCGAGGCGGGCGTCAGGATGGAGGGGCACTTTTCAAGTACTTCACTACGCAGTCGGTAAAGGCCCATAGATCGTCAAGACCGGTTCGAATCACTGCTTCTACGATATCGACATTGAGTTTTCGATACTCGTAGACGGCGATATTACGAAAACCCACCATACTCCTCATCTTGTCTTCCAAACTGGGGGGAATCACGTGTTTCATGGCGAGTAGTGCAAAACTGTCGGCACTGCTGACCGGTATACCCATCCTATAGCTTCTAATCAAATGGTTTGCCAGATCGATAGCTTGCTCGCAAGCGCGGGTGATGTTCAAGACTGCCGCGTCTTGGCGCGTATAGTCCGTCCGAAAGTCGTTTCCCGCCAAGCGATACTCCTCGGACGCCCGCTCTGCGCAGCGCTGAATGCTCTGCACCTTGTTGACCACGATATCATTCATGCTCGGTAAGCTCTACCCGTTCTCCAGAACTCCTCCAGTATGTCCGCGCGCTCTTCGCCGAGCTTCTGATAAAACGACAACGCTAGCATCTCGAACTCGTCCGCGCCATAGGCGTCGCCCGTATAGATACGGCGGTCGGCGGTGATGATCTCTTTTTGAAAAACGGTGGAGACCTCCCGGAAGGTTGATGAGGTCCACCGGCTTTTCGAACAGCGATCCCAGCTCGGAACACAACGGGCTCATCGCCAGCATGCGGCTGGCCTTCGCCTCATCGGGCGGCAGCAACAGGGCGATGTCGACGTCACTGTCCGGCCATTCGTTCTCGGTCCCACCGACGAGATAGATCGCCTGGGTATCGGGATAATGGCTCAACACGGTTCGAACGATATCGCCCGGCGCGCTCATGCCGTCACCTACCCTCGAATTGAACGACGCGAATGATTGTGCCAGCAACGAATAGGTGGTGTCAACCGGATAGGCATGCGTCGGTCTTCCAGTCGGCCGTGTCGCGTCCGGTAGTTGGCCCCAAAAAGCCGAAGGGGCCCCACCGTATCCGGTGGAGCCCCGATCCGATCTAGCTCGCTGGATGAATGGCGGGTCGTGTTATGGGTTCCAACCGCCCCCAAAGTTCGGGTAAACCGACGACCAGGTTATTTGGTAGTCAACGGGAGCCGCGTTATCGTCAATCACGGCGAGGTCCTCGACAGGATTAAAGAACCAAACTTGCCAAGCATTTAGAAAGCTCGCAAAAGTATAGGCCGTTCCGTTTTTCTGCAGCGCTTGCGTATAGAACGACGACTGCTTGACCATAGTGTGGGCATTTACGGCAGGAACATAGAAAGCACGCTTGCCCCGATGGTTAGTGTTGAGCAAGATTGCGTCTATCGTGTGGAGCACGCGATTGATTCTTGCCTGTGAGTAATCCTCCGTACCAGTGGGATCCCACACGAAACCTGGATCCAGGGTCACCCCATTTTTAGTGTCCATCCAGAGTACGGGGGAGCCATCGCCTTCGTGAACACCGTCAAACAGCGACTCGAAGAAGAAGACGTTTTCGTCCATGTGGTACAGGGCAACGTGGCCTTCATCGTAGCACTTCCACTGGTTAGTGGCGTGGTGATTCTTGCAATCATCGTCCAAATACAGTGCCGTCGTACTGTTGATGTCTCCCCAAGAGTCGAGAAGCCCTCGGATGTCGCCGCCTGGCTCGAAGGTGTCTGCGGAGTAGGTAATGGTGGCGGCAGAACCGTTAATAACAGCCGGATTTTGCTCAACCGTGCTCGTACCGGAAAAGCGGTCATCCCAGATATCATCACCGGTCGTGCCAAAGTAGGCCTCGGCCTCGATCCAGGGGAGCATTCGAGAAGCCGCAGCGAAGGTCAGCTCGATGCTCGTCGAGACGTCTTCGATTCTGTCTTTGATCCACTGCGCGTTGTGAATGATGCCGCCGGCCCCACCGGACTCTCCAATGAACAGAACTTTAGTAGCCGAAGAGAGATCCGGCACCACTTCCCCACCAACACTGAAGCTGACGCCGCCCGGACGGTTTAGCTCTTTAATTACAGACTGAATGATTCGGCGCCCGTGAAAGTACAACTCGATATTGTCTCCGTCGTAAGGCTGGGTGTTGTTCTTGTTGCCCATGAAACGATCGAAACTGCTCTTGTTGAACCAGACGCGATTCCAAGCGGCATATGGGTTTGCGACGTTCGTGCTCAGAATGCCGGTTCCCTCTTTCCGGTTGCGGACAGTGTAGCCGCCAGATGCATGCTTGGTCGTCATTTCAAAGGCATCGTTAATATGCTTATCGTAGCCGTAGAAGCCAACAACCGAGTTTTCGCCCGCGAAACAGGCCTCCGCTGCATTGAGCCCGGCCATCTCGCCGCAGGCTCCACCGCCATCGAAGAAGAAAACCCAAGCATTCGAGCCGGGATTGGGGTCGATATGGTAGAAGGCCCTCGTGCCATCCAGGCTCTTGACGAAATTGCTCGAGCAGCTGGTGTCCGTGCCGTCGCTGTCGCACTTGGGCACCCTGCGGGCATAGTATGAGCCGGTGCCGCCCGACGCGGTGACCTCTTTGAAGTTGCCCGTGCTCGCGCAGAGCGTGCCGACCCCAGACTCCTTGACGTACTTCTCGTACATCGTGCAGGTCTCTGCTCTCGCGGAGCCCGGCAGCGCCGTCAATAGCCCTATGAATACCAGTAGACAGACGCCTTCCCACCTCTGTACGTAACGCTTCACTTGCCGTACCGCTGCTGTGAAGCGGGCTGTCTGGGTTGCCGTCAGGCGGCCTGCATTTTTTCTGACACTCATGGTGCTGTCCTCCCATCGTGTGTACTGTGGTCACCCGAACCGGTCGAGGGGCTGGGCAGGCCGGGATCGGCCTCTCGGGGGAACCTATGCGAAAGTCACGACCGGTTCTGTGAACTATTTCACACCCACGCGGCGCCTCGCGTCGGTTGCCGACCGCGGCCGACGTGGAGCAGGAGCCGTGGTCCGGGGCGGCTCGATCCGTCCGCCGCCTCACTACCTGTAGGCGTAAAGCGCGACCAGATGGGCTCAGGCCCTGTAACGGCGGCAGGCGTTGGGGGCCGGCTTGTGCGGCCCCCGCTCAGAACTCGATCCGGATCGAGCCCAGAAACGTTCGCGGCGTGCCCGGTACGGCACCGATGAGGATGGGGCTCTTGAAGTACTCCTGATCGAGGGCGTTTTCGACGTTGAGCTGGGCGGTGAGTCGGGTACTCCCGATGGTCGATTCATAAGCGGCCAGGAGATCCACCCGCACATAGCCGGGAAGCTCGAAGGTCCCGGCGTTGTCGCCGGGCCGTGCATCCTCGGCGAAGATCCCGGCCCCGAGACGGAGCCCCCGGAGGGGCCCTTCCTGGCGCGTGTGTACGGCCCACAAGCTCCCGCTCCACTCCGGTACGGCCGCCAAGGGATTGCCCTCATCGCCGACGTCGCCTTTCGTGATCTCGGTGTCCGTGTAGGCGAGCGAGGCGATGAGCGCGAGGGCGGGGCTGAGCGCACCGCTTACATCCAGCTCGATGCCGCGGCTACGCGCCGCGCCGATCTGGACCGAGAAGTCCGGATCTACCGGATCGGGTGTCAGGACATCCTGCTTGCTCAGGTGATAGAAGGCCAGGGTCGCCGTGAGGCTGCCGTCGAGCACATCGGCCTTGAGGCCGGCCTCGTATTGGATCGCGGTCTCGGGCCCGAAGGCCTCGCCGGTACGAGAACGCCCGAATTGCGCCATGGCGCCGAACGATTCGGTGTAACTACCGTAAAGCCCGAGCCACGACGTGGGCTGATAGACCAACCCGACGCGCGGGCTGAAGGCCCGGTCTTCATTCCTCTCAGCGGGGCCCGTGATAGATTCGGACTCCTCAGTACTGGCCCAGTCGTAGCGGCCACCGCCGAGCACATGGAGATTTTCCAGGAGGTCGATCTGGTCCTGAAAGTACAAGCCGAACCAGTCCTGCCGACGCGTGGACTCGGGTACCGCCGGAAAGACGGGTCGTACGCCGCTGTAGACGGGCTCGAAGAGATCGATGTCGGCATAGGGGACGATGGCACCTCCTCCCACTACCGTTTCCGTGTCGTAGTAATCGAAACCCGTCAGCACCCGGTGTTTGAATGGGCCGGTCGTAAACTCCCCAGTGAGGTCCAGCGCGGTGAAATAGGTCTCCGTGTCCTGCGTCTGGTCCCTGGCCCTCCGCGTCAGCGTGCGCCCGTCGATCACCCGGCCCGGCTCGATCCTCTGCCCGTCCAATCGATCCCTATCCGCCTTGAAGCGGTGTCGCAGCACCCAGAGGTCGTTGAACGCGTGCGACCACAGGAAACCACCGCGGTGCGACTCGGTTTCGACCGCGCTGATCCCCGGCTCCTCATAGTAGCGGTCGATCGCGACCGGCGCCGGACGACCGTTCACGATCGGGATCCCCCGGTCACTGGAATTGTCCCGAAAGCGGTATTGGTAATCGACGCTCGCCTGCGTGCGAGCCCCAATGTTCCAGGTCACGACCGGCGAGACGAACAAACCCTCCCGATCGACAAAATCGCGGAATGAGTCGGCGTTTTCATGGGCGATGTTCAGCCGGTAGCGGAGCGTGTCGTCCTTCGTGAGGGGGCCGGTCGCATCCAGCGTGGTCCGGTAGAGATCGAAGGACCCGAACTGCTGCCGCAAGGCATACGAGGCCGTGGCCAGCGGCCTCTTGGTGACCTGGTGGATGAGCCCGCCTGGCTCGATGCGGCCGTAAAGCGCGGCGGCCGGGCCTTTCAGCACCTCGACCCGCTCGAGGTGCGCGGTTTCCTGGGAGCCGAGGCCCGGCACCCTGAAACCGTCCTCGTAAACAAAGAACTGCCGGAACCCGCGCAGGCCGAAATCGGTCTCGCCGAAGCCGTTGTTGAAGGCTTGATAGACCCCGCTGACGTTCTTGAGCGCATCCTCTAGCCGGATCACCTGCTGATCGTCCATGACCTCCCTGGGAACGACCTGGATGGAGACCGGTAGATCGAAGATCGGGATATCGATCTTCGTAACGGCCGCATCGTAAGCCTGGTAGCCGACGTCCGTGGAGGTGCCGGTCACGACGATCTCGGGCAGGGTCACCGGCGCCTCATCGCCGCCGGCCTCGGCCATGGCCAGGAAGGCCGCCATCGCGACGCCAATTTTCCGCTCGATGTAGTTCATGGAAGCCTCGTCAGCGTCCTCCGCAAACCACCCCGGCGCCTCGTCCACGCTCGGGACCTTGGGCTACCGTATGTTATCACGCCGACTTCGTTGATCCGCGCATAACCCTCTGGTGGCGCCGTTGCACCCGGACCGGCCGACACTCGCGTTCCGGCACTAGGCCGGACTCACCGCCCCGCGCGCGCGTTTCACGTCCGTGGGCAAACGCGCGGATCACCGCCCCGCTGCTCGGACGGGTGCATCCCCGTTCCCCAGTCATTTGGTCTCTGAGCCGAAAACCGATCCCTTTACGCCTTCAGGGAGTGAGGCACTGAATTACCTGCGTTGCCCAGTTTGACGGCCTCTCCTCGGGAGTGGCCTCGACGGAACAGATGAAATGAGCGGTTTAAACACGTGAGTCACCTGAAAGCCCGTATAGCCCAGGGGGAAGTCGAGCTCCGGGCAATCATCGCCACGGCGCTTCTCGCCACGTGCCTGTGCACGGGAATGCGAGCGGCGCACTCCGGCGAGGCCCAAATACCTCGACCCGACGCCGCCGGTGCCCCGGCATTGCAGATTGATTTCGACCACGGTCTTTTGAGCCTCGCAGCGCACCGAGCACCGTGGAAGCGCGTGCTCGATCGGATCACGGAGAAAACCGGGATCCGCTTCCGGTCCGCCGCCCCGCTGGCGGGATCGGTCAGCTTGTCCATCGAGCCTCTTCCAGTCCGGCAAGCCTTGGAACGCCTCCTGGGGCCCGGGGCGGATTTCATTTGTCGCTACGGCCCGGCCATCGACTCGCGGGGGTCGCAAGCCCTCCCGCAGGAGGTGTGGATCCTCGGAGGGGAGCGATTCGCAGGGTCCGAAGCGCTCGCGAATCAGGGCGGCCGCAATGTGGAAGAACCGGGATCTCCTACGGTCGATTCGGCTTTCGAGGTGGGCCGAGCAGTGGACGAGACCGGCGCGGACAGCGCCGCCGAACAGAGAGAGATCGACACGCTCGTCGAGCTGGCAGAGGGCGATGATCCCGCCCTGCGGATGCAGGCGCTCTCGGCCTTGGGCGATCGGGGAGCCGTCGACGATGGCACGGTCCGCTCGACGCTTGAAGCGGCGCTCGCCGACCGCGATGCCGGCGTACGCGGACAAGCCCTGCAAGCCCTCGCCGTCCGCGGGGGAGGCGAGGCGGTGGAGCACTTGAGGCAGGCCCTGCGCGATGCGGACGCGAGTGTTCGGATCGTCGCGGTCGAGCGTGTGGAACCGAAGGATGAGGGTATTGCGCTGCTGCAGGAGGCACTCGCGGACGCGGATGAGACGGTCCGCTCCCTCGCCACATCCCGGTTGAGGGAAGCGGGAAAGCAGGGAGGCACGGAATGACGCCCGGCGCTCGCAACCGGGACCGGCATCCGGGGCTCGTTGGCCGGCTCCGGCCCTCGTCTACCGGACCGGGCCAGTCACGGTGGGATGCGGATGAGATTGGCAGGCTGCCGAAAAACCGGCGTTTCGCGGCAGCCTGCAAGCGGTACCAGGAGGTACCGGCGTTTTTCAATCGGGCAACGATTGAAAAACAAAGAGGAAAAGCGAAAGACCCACTCTTGCTTTTCGCGCTGGAGAGCCCATTGAAGGACTCGCTCAGCATTCTTTTTGACAACATGACCGTTAGCGTAGGCTAACGGATTGAGGAGTATACCATGAAAGCCATTAGTCTCAAAAATCTATGCGCAACGACCTCGCTGCTCGCCATTCTGGGTGCGATGTCCTCGGCTCAGGCGGACGTGTTCGGCGGGTTCCTGGGGGCAGCCGCGAGCGCCACGGACGTCTACGGAATGACGTGTCCCCTAGGCACGACCAGTGTACGGGCCAACGTGAATGATGGTGGAATCGCCGCCAATGGGATCTTTGTCAGCGTGCAGATAGTCGACCCCCAGGGCGGCGCCTTGAATGCGACTGCCCCTGATTTTGGTGGCCCTTCCCCGACCGTAATAGGGGTTGGCCCCGGTCCGGGCAACTACCTGGCGCTGGTCAACAAGGGGCAGGCCGGCGGTGAGGGCTACGTGGTGTTCCTAGATTGCTTTATCGGTGCTGTTGCCGTGGCCGGGAATCAATCAGCCCTGGTTCAGAATCAGTAGGCATCGCGTAGCTTCGCTCTAGGAACCGGTCCGTCGCCACCCATCACCGGTGGCGGCGGACCGGACTCCTTCACACACCGGGTGGAGAAGGCAAAGGGGCCCGGCTTGGGCGGCGACGAGGGCGGACTCATTCGCCGGGCCGTCGGCGCCGGGGGCGGGACCCGCCGCTGCCATCAGGCGCCGCCCGGAGCGGCTGCGCGCAAGGCTTGCCGATAGGCACGCACGGCCGCGGTCTGCGAGGGCTCGGCCATGCAGCGGGTGAAGAGCTCGGGGTCGAGGTCGGGGAGCTGGG
>JBQTJM010000404.1:0-20879 GCA_052387115.1 Gammaproteobacteria bacterium
CAGATCCAGGTGATCGGCCACTGGGTGATCGAAGAGGCGCTCCGTCAGATCAATGATTGGCGGGCACAGGGGCTCACGGTGCCTCGGATCAGCGTGAACGTCTCGCCCCGGCAACTTACAGAACCGCGGTTCCCGCGCGCCGTGGCGGATCTACTTGCCAAGCTAGGGCTATCAGCGCAATGCCTGGAGATGGAGCTCACCGAAGGGGCGATGGTGGAAGAGAAAACGGTCGCGACCGTGAGGGCGCTCTCGGAACTGGGGGTGGGGCTTGCCATCGATGATTTCGGCACGGGCTACTCGTCTTTGGGTTACCTGAAGCGCTTTCACCTGGACACACTCAAGGTCGACCAGTCCTTCGTGCACGAGATGGAAAGCGATCCGAGGACCGCCGCGCTGGTCAAGGCGATTACCGCCATGGCCAGGAGCTTGCGCTTGCGCGTCGTCGCCGAAGGGGTCGAGACCGAAGCGCAGCGCGCGCTGCTGTCCCGATACGGTTGCCATCAGCATCAGGGCTTCCTGTTCAGCCCGGCGCTCCCGGCCGAGGAGCTCGCCCTACGACTCGGTGTGCCCGGCCGGGCATGGAACCCCGTTACACGATGGGCTTGACGAAATATATGGCGCAGTATACCGTCGCCATATGAGCGCATTGACCAAGACCACGTTATACCTACCGGAAGCGGAATACCGGGTGCTCAAGTCGTTGGCCCGCCAGCAACTTCGCCCAGCGGCCGAGTTGGTGCGCGAGGCGATCATCGAGTATGCCGCGCGCCACGGCGGGCGGCGCCGGCCCGCGAGCCTCGGGATCGGGCGTAGCGGTCGAGCGGATCTTAGCGAAAAGGCCGAAGAGCTACTCGTGGGGCTGGGGAGCCGCGCTTGATCGTTGCCGATACGGGCGCGCTGGTCGCCCTGATCGACGCGGACGATCGTTACCACGGGTACATGCGGGACCTCTATGAGCGCGACCCGGACCGCTGGGTGGTGCCCTGGGCCGTGCTCCCGGAGGTCGATTACCTGGTCTCGTCCCATGTGGGTGACGAGGCGGCGCGCGCGTTCCTGTTGGACGTTGCCGAAGGGATCTATGCGATCGATTGGGGGCTCCCGTCAGACTTGACGCGGGCTTACGATCTCAATCAGCGCTATCGGGGGCTGGGCCTGGGCTTGGTCGATGCCGTGGTGATCGCGATAGCCGAACGGCGGCACAGCAAGGTCATCGTCACGCTGGACCTGCGCCACTTCGGAGCCGTGGAGATCCGTGGGCGACCGAAGCTCTTGCCACGCGATGCCGACTGACATGCGTTAATCGCGCTGGAATTTAACATAATATACCTTATACGAACTAGCGTATGCCGACCCCCGTCTCGTCGTGACCCCCGCCGATCTGGTTTTCGAGTTCCCCCAGCCCGAGGACCTGGTCTATCTCAACCATGCCGGGATCTCGCCCTGGCCACGCCGCGCCGCCCTGGCCGTGCAGCGCTTCGCCGACGAGAACATCCTCTCCGGGCCGTTGCACTACGACCGGTGGATCGAGACCGAGACGACGTTGCGGGAGCAGCTCCGGTGCTTGATCAACGCCCGTTCGACGGACGAGATCGCGCTCCTCAAGAACACCTCCGAGGGGCTGTCGTTCGTGGCCGGCGGCCTGTCCTGGTCCCGCGACGACAACATTGTCGCGTGTGACCAGGAGTTCCCGAGCAACCGCATCCCGTGGCAGGCGCTCTCGGAGCGCGACGTGACCTTGCGTGAGGTCGCGCTCCCGCCGGACGGCGATCTGGAAACGGCGCTCATGGCGGCCTGCGATGGTCACACGCGGCTCCTCACCATCAGCTCCGTGCAGTTTGCGAGCGGATTCCGCGTCGATCTTGACGTGCTCGGGGCGTTCTGCCGGGCGCGCGGGATCCTGTTCTGTATCGATGCCATCCAGGGCCTGGGGGCCTTGCCTCTGGATGTCGCGACCTGTCACGCGGACTTCGTGGTGGCCGACGCCCACAAGTGGCTGCTCGGACCCGAGGGCATCGCCCTCTTCTATGTCGCCGAACGCGTCTGGGACCGGATCAGGCCCAGCGAGTACGGCTGGCACATGACCACTCGTCCCGGCGACTACGACAGCAAGAGCTGGCGCGTCGCCGACAGCGCCAGACGCTTCGAATGCGGCAGTCCGAACCTCCTGGGTGCTCACGCCTTCTCGGCGAGCCTGTCGCTGATCCTGGAGATAGGTATCGCCGCTATCAGTAGAACGGTGATCAATAATACGATTTATCTATTTGATCAACTGGAAAATAATTTCGGCGCCATGGTGCTGAGCCGAGGCGCGGCGCAGCGCTTGTCTGGCATCGTGAGCTTCCGCCCCCGAGACGGAGACGTCGCCACCCTGCACCGGAGGCTCCGCGAACACGGGGTCGTCTGTGCGGTGCGTGGGGGCGCCATCCGCTGGTCTCCGCACTTCTACACACCGCGTGACAAGCTCACACGGGCGCTGGCGCTGCTGCGGAGCCCGCGCTGATCCCTGGCGACCTCCTCCCCCACCCTCCCCCGCGACCAGCACGGGTTTATTATCCCGAGACCTGGCTCTAAGATAAGAAAAGCGGGTGTCTTTCAAACCGAGCCGAAGCATTCGCTCGCAGGCGCGCTCAAAAAACTGCACCCTGGGCGGGTAAGGCGCGGAGGATTGGTATAGGATAGGGGCAGCAGGAAGACGGTCGATCCCCAGGGAGGTCGATCCCCGGGGAGGTCTAATGACGGGCAACCACATGACCAACGATTCGCAGGCTCGGTTCATCGATTCGCTGACCGCGTTCACGAAGGAACATCAAGCGCGGCACTGGGAAGGTTCGTTCGCGGCTTTCCTCTCCGAGGTCTTGCCGGAACACCCTCACAGTCTCACACGCAACAGTCACCAATACGTCTGGGACATGCTGCGGCGGGCCGGTCTCAATGGTGGTGAGGAGGACGCAGAGCCCAAGCAGCTCGGCCTGTTCGCCGACGAGCTGTTCGGGATCGACGATGCCCTGGAGCGCGCTGCCGACTACTTCAAGGCCGCGAGCGCGGGCTCCGAGGTCGGCCGCAGGCTGTTGCTCCTGCTCGGCCCGCCCTCGGGGGGCAAGTCCACGATGGTGATCCTCCTGAAGCGCGGCCTGGAAGAATACTCCCACACGGACGATGGCGTCCTCTATGCGGTCAAGGGCTGCCCGACCAGTGAGAACCCGCTGCACCTGGTGCCTCACACCCTGCGCGGCAACTTTCGCGAGACCTACGGCGTCGAGATCGCCGGACAGCTCTGCCCTTACTGCCGCATGCGCCTGGAGGAGGAGTTCAGCGGCGATTTCATGCAGTTCCCCGTGCATCGCATCTTTATCTCCGAGGCCGGACGCAGTGGGATCGGCACCTACGCGCCGCATGATCCCACCACCGCCGACATCGCCGATCTGGTCGGGTCCGTGGACCTCTCGAAGGTGAGCAAGTACGGCGATGAAGGCGATCCCAGGGCCTGGTCGTGGTCGGGGGCGGTCTACGCCGCGAGCCGCGGGGTGCTCGAGATGATCGAGATCCTCAAGGTCAAGCGCGAGTTCCTGTATCTGCTCTTGACCTTGACCCAGGAAAAGAACGTCAAGGTGTCGCGCTTCCCGCTCATCTACCTCGACGAGACGATCCTGGCGCACACCAATCTCGCCGAGTTCCACAAGTTCCTCCAAGAGCGCGAGAACGAGGCCCTCTTGGATCGCATGGTCATCGTCAAGGTGCCCTACACCCTGTCTTACAAGGACGAGGCGCGCATCTACACCAAGCTCATCTCGGCCACACCCAACTTCCGCGAGGTCCACCTCGACCCGCACGCGCTGCAGGTCGCGGCCGTGTTCGCGGTCCTGACAAGGGTCCACAAGTCGGAGCGCGAAGGGCTAGACCTGACCAAGAAGGTCTCGCTGTACGCCGGCGAGGACGTCGAGGGCGTGAGCCCCTCGGAAGTCCAGCGGATCCGCGGCGAGTCGCCCGAGGAAGGGATGTCGGGGGTGAGCCCGCGCTTCGTGATCAACGCCCTTTCCAAGGCCATCAGCAAGAGCGAGGCACGCAGTCTGACCACCATGGAGGTGTTGCTCGCGCTCAAGGACGCCATCGAGTCCGATGCGCGCATGGACGCCAAGCAGAAGCGCCAATGGCTGGACTTCCTGGTGATCGCCCGCAAGGACTTCTACAATCGCTGGGTCAAGGAAGACGTCCACAAAGCCCTGTTCGCCTCCTTCGAGCAGGAGGCCCAGGGCCTGCTCGAGAAGTACCTCGACGAGGTGGAGGCGGCCCTGGACCATCGCGAGATCGTCGATCCCATCACCGGCGAGCGGCGGTCGCCCGACGAACGCTTCAAGCGCGCGGTCGAAGAGAAGATCAACATCTCGGAGTCGGGCAAGGTGTCGTTCCGCCAGGAGGTGGTACGCAAGGCGATGGTGGCCTACAAGCAGGGCGAGAAGTTCACCCTCGATTCGCACGCGCGCCTGCACCAGGCCATCGAGCAGTACCTGTTCGAGGAGCGCCGCGATGTGCTCCGGCTCGTGACCTCGACCACCCGTCCCGACGAGGAGGCACGCCAGAAGATCTCGGCGGTGCAGCGCCGGCTCGCGGAGGAATACGGCTATGACGAGCACAGTGCCAAGGAGGCGTTGAATTATGTCACTACCCTGCTGTCTCAAGAATAAAAAAGGAGAACGACCCGAGCTCCTGTGTGCCAGAGCTCCTATCTAAACATCCAAAAGCTCGTGGCGCGGGATCGGAGACCGGTGGGCGCAAGGGGACCTGACATCGATACACCATTGCATCCATCGCCATTGCATCGATCGTAAGGCATATACTTCGACAGGATGAGGTAAGCGAAGGCGCATGGGCCGATGACCCCTATCATTTCTTCTGGGAGTGACGAGGACAAACAGTCGCGCGACTCCAAAGAGGCCGATTGGTACGAGCTCTTCTCGCGCGGCGCACGCGATTGGCTGCGCCATAACGACAAGGTTCGCGACAGCGTCAAGGAACATCTCCCGGAGCTCGTCGCCAACTCCGATGTCATCTCGCGTCCCGACAACCGCACGGTCCAGGTCCCGGTGCGCTTCCTCGAGCACTATCGCTTTCGCCTGCGCGATCCGGAGGCGCAGCAATCCGTCGGTCAGGGCAAGCCCGGCCAGGTGAAACCGGGTGATGTGCTGCGGCCCGGTCAGGGGCCCCTGGATCCCAGGGAGCGCGGCGGCGGGTCCGAGATGGGCGGATTCGAGCTCGTGTTGGAGCTCAAGATTGACGACATCGTCGATTGGCTGTGGGAGGAGCTGGAGCTACCCAACCTCGAGCCCCGGCCGGGCGACGCGCTGGTCGATGAGGAATATGTACGCGAGGGTTGGGACCGGCGCGGCGTGCGCTCGCGGCTCGATCGGCGCCGTACCCTGAAAGAGGCCATCAAGCGCCGCTCGGTGCAGCACGACGGGCCGGACTTCTCGAACGAGGACCTGCGCTTTCGCCAGCTCGCGCGTCGCCGCCGCCCGGCGACCCGCGCCGTGATCTTCTTCCTGCTCGATGCCTCTTCCAGCATGGAGGAAGCAGACCGCAAGCTGGCCAAGACCTTCTTCTTCTGGGCCCTGCAGGGGCTCAGGCGCCAGTACCACGAGATCAACACGGTGTTCATCGCCCACACGGCCATGGCCTGGGAGTTCTCCGAGGCGGAGTTCTTCCGCGTCACGGCCCAGGGCGGCACCCAGGCCTCGAGCGCCTTCACCCTGGCGCTCGACATCCTGCACGAGCGCTACAGCCCCGCTCGCTACAACGCCTATCTGTTCTACGCCTCGGACGGCGATAACTTCATCGAAGACCGCGAGCCCACCGGGATGGCGCTGCAGCAACTGGGCGCCCTGCTCAACTTCATCGGTTATGTGGAGATCAGCCACGCCGCCGGCGAGGCCCTCGACACCCAAATGGGGGCCTTGGTCCACGACCTCGCCGCCGCCGGGCTCCCGATCGGCAGCTTTCCCTTGACCAGCCATGAGGACATCTGGCCCAGCATCCGGCGATTCTTCAAGCAGCAGGCCGGTGCCGAGGCCGCCTAGCCCCTGTGTAATCAAAGATGGGCAGGACCGCCGACACCTACCGCGTTCCCATAGAGGCCATGGCCCGCGACCTCGGGCTCGATTTCTATGAGGTCGATTTCGAGGTGGTCCCGCCGAGCTTCATGATGGAGGTGGCGGTCTATGGCCTGCCGGTGCGCATGCCGCACTGGTCCTTCGGAGTGCGCTACATCTATCAATTGGTCCAACACCGCATGGGCCACTCCAAGATCTTCGAGGTGGTGTTCCCGGGCAATCCCGGACGGGCGTATCTGGCCAACACCAATACCTTACAAGAGAACACCCTGGTCATCGCGCATGTCCTCGGGCATGCGGACTTCTCGAAGAACAACCTGCTCTTCAGGCGCGCCCAGGAACAGGTCGGTTTTCACGTGGTGGAGCAGGCCGCCGCCCACGCCCATCAGATCGAGAACGCCATCGCCGAGTATGGCCAGAACCGCGTCGAGGCAGTGCTCGATGCCGCCCTGGCCCTGGAGCAGCACATCGACGACGATCAATTACTGACACGTCCGCGCTACCCCGAAAAACCGCAAGTGCCGGAGCCACGAACCATCGAAGGCTTTCGCAAGCGCTTCAAGAGCCTGCCGGGTGAGGACGAGCCGCCAGCGATGGGCCGCGAGCACGCGCGCGTTTCGATCCCACCGCACCCGGAGTCCGATCTCCTGTGGTTCATTGCCCACTACGCGCCCGAGATGGAGGACTGGGAGCGCGACATCTTCCTGGCCGTGCGCGAGGAGTCGTATTACTTCCATCCGGTGTTCGCCTGCCACATCATGAACGAGGGCTGGGCCTCGTATTGGCACGCGCGGCTCTTGCGGGAGGCCGGCTTCCTGCCCAATCATGTCTATCTCGACGCCTTGAAGGCGCATTCCGACGTGGTGAGGCCGTTTGCCGGGGATCGGGAGATCGCGCTCTCCGTCAACCCCTACCACCTGGGATTTGCGCTGTGGGAGAAGATCATCGAAGACCACGACCTCGACGCTGCGCGCCACATCATGCGCGAAGAAGACGATTACAGTTTCCTGCACAACTTTCTGGACGCGGACCTGGCCCGCGATCTCGGGCTGTTCCGCTTCCAGGCCAGGCGCAATGGTGAGATCAAGGTCGGTGACTGGGACATCGACGCGCTGCGCGAAGATCTCCTGGCTCCACGCTATCACTTCGGTGCGCCGCGCATCTCGGTGGTGTCCCTCGACAACGACGGCAGCCTGGCGCTGACCCAGGACCATGGCGGCGACCGGCGCGGCCTCGACATCGAGCATGCCCGCAGGGTCCTCGAATACATCCATCGGGTGTGGCGGCGCCCGGTGATGATGCGGACCGTCGATACGCGTGACCGGGAGACGGTGATCAAGGTGGGGACGCCCTTGCACTGATCCCTACGCCGGGTGATTGACGGGCGCGACAGGATCGCGTCAGATCACCATTCGGTCCTACCAGGTCAATCGGTCTGTCACTCGAACGGCATTGCGTGGTGCTCGTCGGTACTCAGAAGGGTCTGTTCTGCTTTCGCTCCGATCGCGGCCGGCGGCGGTGGTCGATCGAGGGGCCCCGGATCGCCGGCTACGAGGTGTCTCATGCCTGGCTCGACCCGCGTCTACCCCGGCGCGGGTATGCGGCGGCCAACCACCCGATCTGGGGGGCGCACGTCCATCGCAGCGACGATGGCGGGCGGACCTGGAAGGCCCTCGATCGCGCCCCCTGCCATGCATCCGCTCGCCAGGGACCCTCCCTCGACGCCATCTGGTTCCTGGCGCCGGGACCGGCGGATGCCACGGGGGTGATGTATGCCGGTATCGATCCGCCCGGCCTGTTCGTGAGCGAGGACCACGGGGACAGCTTCGAGCCCGTCACGGGGCTGAACGATCACCCGACGCGCCCGACCTGGGAGCCGGCACGCGGGGGATTCGCGGTCCATTCGATCTTCGTCGACCCCAAGGAGTCGCGGCGGATCTATGCCGCGGTCTCGTCCGGTGGCGCGTTCCGCTCCGACGACCGGGGCATGCGCTTTAAGGCCATCAACCGCGGCGTACGTGCTGAGAATCTTCCGACCCCTTACCCCGAGACCGGTCATAACATCCACCGCCTCATCATGCACCCGGCCCGCCCTGAGCGGCTCTACCGGCAGTGCTACAACGGCACCTATCGCAGCGACGACCGGGGTGAGAGCTGGACCGAGATCACCGCGGGCCTCCCGAGCGACTTCGGATACGCGATCGCCGTCTGCCCCTCCGACCCCGACAGCGTATTCGTGATCCCGGAGGAGAGCCGGCATATGCGCACCACGGTCGGGCGCAAGCTCTGCGTCTATCGCAGCGGTGATGGGGGACGAAGCTGGGAGCCGGAGACCCGTGGGCTCCCGCAGGAACACGTCTACGTCACGGTCCTCCGAGAGGCACTGGCCACCGACGGGCTCGACCCCTGCGGCGTTTACTTCGGCACTTCCAGCGGCCATCTCTTCGCCAGCCGCGATGTGGGTGCACACTGGGAGTTGCTCGCGAGCTTTCTTCCGCGGATCCTGTCCGTGCAGGTCGGTGTCTGTGAGTGAATGGTCCCAGGAAGATCGCGAGGCGCTCTTGGAAGCGCTGGGCGCGACGCGCGGGCTCGTGGCGCTGGTGGGCGCGGGAGGTAAGAAGACCACCCTATACCGGCTGGCGCGGGCCCACCTAGGTCGTGTCGGCATCACTGCGACCGTCGCCATCCCGCCGTTCCCAGAAGACCTCGGTGCCCATGTGATCGTCGCCGGGACAAGCACGCTCCCGGCGCTCGTCGCAGAGGCGCAGGAGCATCGCATCGTGGCCTTTGCCCGTCCCTCGGATAAACCGGACCGGCTCGCGGGCCTCTCACCCGAGCAGGTGACGAGGATCCATGAAAGCGCCGGTTTCGATGTGACACTGGTCAAGGCCGACGGGGCGCGATCGCGATGGATCAAGGCCCCTGATCCGGACGAGCCCCAGCTCCCCGAGGGGGTCGATACCGTGATCCCGGTGGTCTCGGCCCTCGCCATCGGCGAGCATCTGCGCGAGGACATCGCGCATCGCATCGATCGGATCAGCGCCATCACCGGTGCCCAACCCGGCGACATCATCACGCCAGACCTCGTGGCGCGCTTGCTCGCCGATGAGCAGGGGGCGCTCAAGGGGGCCGGGAAGGCGACCATGGTTCCCCTCATCAACATGGTGGACAACGTTGAAATCGCGGTGGTCGCGCGCCAGGCGGCGCGCTGGGCGTTGGCCTTGACGCGCCGTTTCGACCGCGTGATCCTGGCTTCCATGGAAGCCGAGTCGCCCCTCGTTGAGATCGTGGCGCGCTGATCGAGCACAGCGCGACCAACGGGTCCCTGAGGACCTAGGGCACGCCACTCACCTGCTCACAGGCGCGGGCCCTGTCGCGCCCGGCACCTCCCTCGCATCGATCGACCCCGGCCCCGCCACTGAGCCGGTCCCGACCGGACTCGCCGATGAGCGTGTCCCTACCGGTCTGTCCGGACAGGAAGTCGGCCCCCGGACCGCCGCGAACAGTATCCCGACCCGCGCCGGCGCAGATGTGGTCGCGGCCCTGCAACCCGTCGATCACGTCGCTGCCACCGAGCGCGTGGATGACATCAGGCCCTTGTGTCCCGGTGATGGTGTCGGGGCCTTCCGACCCCACCAACGTGACGGGCCGGCCGTTGCACAAAAGGCCCGCCGGAACCACGTTGACGACGCTGCTGTCCACCGCGGTGTTGTTTTGCGCGTTGAAGTCGCGGTCCCCGGTGACGATGGCGGTGTGCGTGATCACTCCCAGTTCCATGACCAGGACCTGGATGGAGACGGTGGCCACGGCCCCGCCCGCGAGTGTTCCGAGCGTGCAAGTCGTGGTCGCCGTCTCCATCCCGAGACAAGCCCCCTGGCTCGGGGCCGCCGAGAGGAAGGTCACGCCGTCCGGCAGGGTATCGGTGAGGGTGACGTTGGTTGCGACCTCAGGCCCATCGTTCCGGATGGTGATGAGATAGGTCAGGGCGTGGCCCTGCGGCACCGGATCCGGAAAATCCAAGACGTCGATGGAGAGATCGGCACCGACCCCTCGCTTCCAACCGAGGTCGAGCAGGAGCGGCAGGTCGAGGTCCGGGACGTGGTCCGGGCCGGTCAAGACGGGCTCCATCAACTGGTTCGGGGAGAGTGAGGTGCTGAAGTGTGACACCGAGGACCCGGGCTCCTGGGGACGGGGCGCGAACATCTCGACCTGCCCGCTCGGGTCCACCCCATCGATGAGCAGGCCGCTGGCGGCAGTGACTCGTCTGCCGGTCCACTTGAGGGCGTTGCCGCTGCGGCTCGCGCCGATGCGTTCGCGGTCGGTCATTTGCGGATAGCGCTTTCCGGTCCTGGAGTTTTCCAACCGGCGCATGTAGATATCGTCGAGCCCCCGGAGCTTCTCGCCGGTCGCCAGATCGACAAAGGACTGGAATCCGAGGCCGTGCGCGATCTCGTGCAAGACCACGGTCACGAAGTCGATCGTGGTTCCGGGTGGCCGGCCATCGAGACCGTAGTACCAGACAGCGGGAAGAGCGCAGGTCGTGCCCACGGCGCTGTTGAATTCCGCCTCGATGTCGCTCACACCGCGCGCGAGATCGCGCCCTGCAAGGGCGTTGGCCAGGGCCTGGACATACCAGGTGTTCTCGACTCTTGCCCCATCGAAATCGCGGTGCACGGTGGTGGCCCCGGCCGCCCCCAGGACCGCGCTCGAGGCGTTGCAGGGCAGGGGGTCGAAACTCGCGTCGATGCGGATCCGCACGGGGCTGTCGAGGAGCCGGGCCCAGATCCCGGCGGCGTGCCGAAACGCGATGAGGCGCTGCGCGCCCAGGGTCATCCCCGGGTTGCCCCCGGCGGTCGAATCGCCGTCGGGCGCGCGCAGGTCGTTGAACCCCTCGCCGGCCCCGTCGCGAGGGATGACCGTGATGTCGGCCCCCGCCTGGGCGAGACCCATGGCGCTGGTCAAGACCAGAAACCCGATGAGCTTCACGATGCTGCCCATCGATCTTCACTGGCAACGGTCATAATTGTCTCCTTAAGATCCCCTTAGATCCCCTCTCCCTCCGGGTCCCTCCAGGAGAGGGTTAGGGTGAGGAAGCACAATTTGTGACCGTGCGCGGTATGGTTCAGCGCTTAGAGACTTCCCTGCCACATAGATCGACCCTTTGCAGGCGGGGCCCCGACCCCGCTTCAAGGGGCGGTCGGGCGTGCGGCTGGTGGCGCCTCCCGGTGCCGGATCGCCGGCCCTGACTGCGGCCCGACGGTGGCTTCCAGGGGCACTTGAAAACGCCCCTCCAGGTCTACGCTGACGCCACCGCCGGGTTCAGGCGATTCGACCTCGCGGAGCCCCCGGGAGGAGGTGGCGTGCGGGACCTCCAACTCCAGAGGCGGCATCGTCTCGTTGGGATGCTCCAAGCGCTCGCCGGTCACGGGATCGACATGCATCTTTAGACCCGCTCGTGGCGTTTGGGCCGGCTTCACGGGATCCTCGCCACACCAGCCCGCAGCGGCCAGGAGGGAAAGGATGGACGCCATCAGGGTCCTGGTCATGCGTTTCATAGTGGTTCAGAAATGGTGCCGAGAGAGAGAATCGAACTCTCACGGGGTCGCCCCCACTGGATTTTGAGTCCAGCGCGTCTACCGGTTCCGCCACCTCGGCCGAGGGCCGAGTAGTATAAGGAACGGCACGCCGAAAAGCGATCGCGCCCCGCGGGCGCGGCATCGTTTATATGCCGCATCGTTTATCATGGCGCGGATGCAGCGCGGGGACTTCGCCTACACCCTCCCGGAACACCTCATCGCCAAGCACCCGACCCGAACGCGCAGCGGCAGTCGCCTCTTGCACCTCGACCGGGACAGCGGTTCGCTGGCCGATCACCTGTTTACGGATCTCGCCGCGCTCTTGCGAGAGGGTGATCTCCTGGTATGCAACGATACGCGCGTCATCCCGGCGCGCCTCGTCGGCCGCAAAGACAGCGGCGGGCGCGTCGAGCTCCTACTCGAACGCCTCTTGGACACGCATGCGGCGCTGGTGCAGATCCGCGCGAGCAAGGCGCCGCGGCCCGGCACGCGCATCGTGCTCGAAGGCGAGACCGGGACCGGCCCCCTGGAGGCCACTGTCAACACGGTTCCGCAGCTCTCCTATCGGGATCCGGCATCGTATCAGGGTGGCTTCTATCAGGAGGGGGTCTATCAGAATGGCTTCTATGAGGTGGCATTTACGGCCCCGATATCCGACATCCTGGCGACGATCGGTCATACCCCCCTCCCCCCCTACCTCGGCCGGCCCGACGAGCCCGACGATCGGCACCGTTATCAGACGATCTATGCCTGCCGGCCAGGCTCCGTCGCGGCCCCGACGGCCGGACTGCACTTCGACGCCGTGCTCATCGAGGCCCTAAAACGACGCGGGGTGGCGATGAGCTACCTGACCCTGCACATCGGCGCCGGGACCTTTCAACCGCTGCGTGTCGAGCACGTGGAAGCACACCGCATGCACCGGGAGTCTATAGCGATCGACGAGCCGCTGTGCCGTGTCGTCGCGGACACCCGCCGGCGGGGTGGGCGCGTCGTGGCCGTCGGGACCAGCAGCGTGCGCGCGCTGGAGACAGCCTCGATCGACGGCGAGCTACGGCCCTTCCGGGGCGACACCGAGCTCTTCATCTATCCGGGCCATCGCTTTCGCAGCGTCGACGCGCTCGTGACCAATTTCCATCTCTCGGAATCGACACTGCTCATGCTGGTGTGCGCCTTCGCGGGCCGGGAGCGGGTGCTCGCGGCGTATCACCATGCCGTCGGGGCCGGCTATCGCTTCTACAGCTACGGCGACGCCATGTTCATCGACGGCCATGCGCTTTGAAGTGCTGGCGCGCGCGGGCGCGGCGCGCCGCGGCCGCGTCACGCTGTCGCGCGGGAGCGTGGAGACGCCGGCGTTCATGCCGGTCGGGACCCGGGCGACGGTCAAGGCAATGAGCACCGAGGAGCTTGCCGCGCTCGGCGCGGAGATGGTCCTCTGCAACACCTTCCACCTCCTGCTGCGCCCCGGCACGGAGGTGATCGCGGCGCACGGAGGACTGCACCGCTTCATGAACTGGCCGGGGCCTATCCTGACCGATTCCGGAGGATTTCAGGTCTTCAGCCTGGGGGCACTCAGGACCATCACCCCCGACGGGGTAGTGTTCAAGTCGCCGATCAACGGCGACCGGGTGTTTTTGGGACCGGAGCGCGCCATCGAGGTCCAACGGGCGCTCGCGGCCGACATCTCCATGGTCTTCGATGACTGCACGCCCTACCCCGTCACCGAGGCCGAGGCCCGCATCTCCATGGAGCGATCGCTCCGCTGGGCCGCCCGCTGCCGGACCGCCCACGGCAGCGGCCCCGGACTCCTGTTCGGCATCGTCCAGGGCGGCGTCTTCCCGCATCTCCGCGAGCGCTCGCTCGCCGGTCTACTGGAGATCGGCTTCGACGGCTACGCCCTGGGCGGCCTGTCGGTGGGTGAGCCGAAGGCCGACATGCTCGATCTGGTGGGACACCTCGCGGAGCGCCTGCCCGCGGACCGTCCGCGCTATCTCATGGGAGTCGGCACCCCGGAGGACCTGGTCGAGGCCGTGCGCCGCGGCATGGACCTCTTCGACTGCGTGCTACCGACCCGCAACGCCCGCAACGGCCACCTCTACACCTCACGCGGCGTGGTCCGCATCCGCAACAGCCGTTATCGCAGCGATACCGCGCCCCTGGATGAGGAGTGCCCCTGCCCGACCTGCCGGGACTACAGCCGTGCCTACCTCCATCACCTGGATCGGGCCGGCGAGATCCTGGGGGCACGGCTCCAGAGCTACCATAATCTGTGCTATTACCAGAACCTCATGCGGGGCCTGCGCTCCGCCATCGCGACCCGCGACCTCGATAGCTACGCCGCGGCGTTCTATGCCCGGCGCTCGCAAGGCACGCCGCCTGTGTCATAATGACCCACCGTGGGAAAATAGGGGTCAGACTGATATTTATTCCGCGCCCGCCGCAACGTATGAACGGTCGTCAATAAATATAAGTCTGACCCCTATTTTCCTATTTTCCCAAATACAGAGAGAGTGGAATGGAATTTTTGATCGCCGATGCCTATGCGCAGGGTTCTGGAGCGGGGGGGTCTTCGGGGGGGCTGGCCGCCTTCGTCGACATGCTCCCCATCGTGTTCCTCCTCGGGCTCATCTACCTGATGCTGATCCGCCCCCAGAGCAAGCGCGCCAAGGAACAGAAGAAGATGCTCGAATCGCTCACCAGGGGTGATGAGGTCGTGACCAGCGGCGGGCTGCTTGGGAAGATAATGGACGTGGGCGACAATTTCGTGCTCATCGATCTCGGCAGCGACATCAAGGTCAAGGTCCAACGCCAGGCCATCTCCAATACGGTCCCCAAGGGCACCGTCAAGTCCCCTCTCTAAAGACGCCCCGGCAGGCGCCCGCTCGTGAATCGCTATCCGCTGTGGAAGAACCTGCTGATCCTTACCGTGCTCGCGCTCGGGATGGTCTATGCCCTGCCCAACCTCTACGGCGACAACCCGGCCCTGCAGGTCAACCCGGTGCGCGCGGCGCCCATCGACGCCGCACTGCAGGGGCGGATCGCGGACGCCCTCAAGGGTGCCGGGCTCAAGTCCCTGTCGATGGAACGCGGACCTCGTAGCATCCTGATACGCTTCGACGATACCGAGCGCCAGCTCAAGGCCAAGGAGGCCGTCGCGAGCGCGCTCGGCGACGATTACGTGGTGGCCTTGAACTTGGCCTCCGCGACCCCGACGTGGCTGCGGACCATCGGCGCCGAGCCCATGTTCCTGGGTCTCGATCTCCGTGGTGGAGTGCATTTCCTCATGGAGGTAGACATGCAAGCCGCCGGGCGCATGGTCGAGGAGCGCTTCGTGTCCGATCTACGCTCGCTCCTGCGGGAGAAGAAACTGCGCTACAAGACCGTGGCGCGCGAGGAGGACGACGGTATCCTCCTGAGCTTCCGCGATGCCGACAACCGTTCCAAGGCGGCGGCCGCCATCGGCGAAGAAGCCCCCGACCTGTCCGCGGCAGAAGAGGACCAGGGGACGGACCCGGCGCTCAGGCTAACAGTCAAACCCGAGTATGTGAAAGAACAACGCAAGCAGGCCCTGCAGCAGAACCTCACCACCTTGCGCAATCGTGTGAACGAGCTCGGGGTCGCGGAGCCCATCATCCAGCAGCAGGGCGAGACTCGCATCGTAGTGCAACTCCCCGGCATACAGGACACCGCCCGCGCCAAGGAGATCCTCGGGGCCACCGCGACCTTGGAGTTCCGCATGGTGCACGAAGACGGCGATCCCCAAGCCGCGGCGGCGGGCAAGGTCCCGGTCGGCGCCAAGCTGTATAAGGACCGCAAAGGTGAACCGGTGCTCTTGAAGCGTCAGGTGATGCTGACGGGCGATCGGATCGTCGATGCCGCCTCGGGGATCGATCAGACCGAGGGCCAGCCTGCCGTCTTCATCACCCTCGACGGCAAGGGCGCCCGGATCTTCAGCCGCGCCACCAAGGACAACGTCGGCCGGCCCATGGCGGTGGTGTTCATCGAGAACAAGATGGACACCAAGACCCTGGGTGGGCAGACCGTGAAGGTCAAACGCACCGTAGAGGAGGTCATCAACGTCGCCACCATCCGCGAGCAGTTGAGCAAACGATTCCAGATCACCGGGCTCGACAGCACCGAGGAGGCCCGTAACCTCGCCCTCCTACTGCGCGCCGGCTCGCTGGCCGCGCCCATCGATATCGTGGAGGAACGCACCATCGGTCCCAGCCTTGGACAGGACAACATCGAGATGGGCGTGCGGGGCGCCACGGTCGGCTTCGTGTTGGTCTTGATCTTCGCGGGCGTTTATTACGGGGTCTTCGGTCTCGTTGCCGATCTGGCATTGTTGTTCAACCTGGTCCTCCTGGTCGCGCTCATGTCGATCATGCAGGCGACCTTGACCCTGCCGGGGATCGCCGGGATCGTGTTGAGCGTCGCCATGGCCGTCGACGCCAACGTGCTGATCTTCGAGCGCATCCGCGAGGAGTTGCGCAGTCGCAATACGCCGCAGGCCAGCATCAACGCGGGCTACGAAAAGGCCTTCGCCACCATCCTGGACTCGAACACCACCACCCTCATCGCGGGTATCGTGCTATTCGCCTTCGGCACCGGGCCGGTCAAGGGCTTTGCCGTGACCCTGTCGCTCGGGATCCTGACCTCCATGTTCACGGCGGTCAGCGGCACGCGGGCCGTGATCAACCTGATGTACGGCGGGCGGCGCCTGGCGCGCCTGGCGGTCTAAAGGCGGTTTCGATACCGACCCAACGAATCTATAAAGCACCTTCGGAACGCTCATGGATTTCTTCAAGAACACGCCGAAGATCGACTTCATGGGCGCGCGCCAGGTTGCCATCGGCCTGTCGGTGGTGTTGTTCGTGTTGTCGTTCATCGCTTTCGCGACGCGCGGCCTGAACTTCGGGATCGACTTCACCGGCGGTACGCTGATCGAGGTGGCCTATGACCGGGGCGTGGACCTCGGCGAGGTGCGCAAACAGCTCGCGGCCGCGGGCTTCGATGCGGCGATCGTGCAGCATGTCGGCAGCGCCAAGGGCGTGATCGTGCGCATCCCCCCACGCGCGGGCATGCAGAACGCGGAGATCAGTAACCGGGTGCTCGACGCCCTGAAAAAAGACACGCAAGCAGCGGTCGAGATGCGCCAGGTCGAGTTCGTGGGCCCGCAGGTCGGGGAAGAGTTGGTCGAAGACGGCGGGCTCGCGCTCATCTTTGCGCTGTTTGGGATCCTGGTCTATGTCGCTTTGCGTTTCGAGCTCCGGCTCGCCGTGGCCTCGGTGATCGCGACCGTTCATGACCTCCTGCTCACGACCGGGCTCGTGAGCGTCCTGGGACTCCAGTTCGACCTCACCATGCTGGCCGCCATCCTGACGGTCGCCGGCTACTCGATCAACGACACGATCGTGGTGTTCGATCGGATCCGGGAGAACTTCCGGAAGCTGCGCCGGGAGTCGCCCCTCGAGGTCATGAACCGCTCCATCAACGAGACCCTGTCGCGGACGCTCATCACCGGTCCGACCAGCCTCATGACGTTGACCGCCCTCTATTTCCTCGGCGGCGATGTCATCAATGACTTCGCGTTGACCTTGATCATCGGTGTCGTGATCGGGACGTTCTCCTCGATTTATATCGCCAGCCCCATCGCGCTGCTCCTGGGTGTGAGCCGCGCCGATCTCATGCCCGTCAAGAAAGAAGGCGCGGGGATCGCCGAGCGGCCCTAGCAACGCTTATAGCCCCTCCACGCCCCACCCCTGCCCTGACAGCGAAAGGCGCCCCCCAAATCAGATAAGAGAAAAGTGGGGCAGCGGCATGCACATCGTCGCCGATCCGAACATCGCCTCGGTCGCCGAGGCGTTCTCCGATCTGGGTGACGTGCGACTCGTGCCGGGGCGCGAGTGGACGCCCTCTCTGGTCCGTTATGCTGATGTGTTGCTCGTGCGCTCCGTGACGCGCGTCGATGCAGGGCTCTTGCAAGACAGCCGCGTGCGCTTCGTGGGCACGGCGACCAGCGGCGTCGACCACATCGATCGCGACTATCTCGCCCGCAGAGACATCGCCTTCGCCACAGCCCGGGGCAGCAACGCCCAGGCGGTCGCCGAGTATGTCTCGAGCGCCGTCCTGGTCGTGGCCCAGGTGCGCGGTCTCTGTTTAGGCAAGACCACGGCCGGGGTGATCGGTGGCGGTCAGGTCGGGTCCCGGGTCGTCCGGCTATTCTCCGCCCTCGGCATACGATGCCTGGTCAACGACCCGCCCCTCGCCGACACCAGCGGCGACGCCCGGTATCGGCCTTTGGACGAAGCCCTCGCTGCCGACATCGTGACCCTGCACGTGCCCTTGGGGAGCCAAGGCCGCTACCCCACCCAGGGTTTGATCGGGCGAGAGGCCTTGTCGCGGATGAAATCCGATGTGATCCTGATCAATACGGCGCGTGGCGGTATCGTGAATGAATCCGTCCTGAAAGAGCACTTGGCCCGCCATGAACGAATGGCCACGATCATCGACTGCTGGGAAGGTGAACCGCACATCGATCCCGAGTTGGCGAGCCATTCCACACTTTCGACGCCGCATATCGCCGGATACAGCGCCGACGCCAAGCTCCGGGCGACATCGATGTTGTACGCCGCCGCGTGCGCGTTCTTTGCGATCCCCTGCCGCTGGTCGCCATCGAGTCGGAGCGGACCGGAGATCGCACTGGTCTCGCGGGACCCACGGGAGGCACAACGGCAGGCGGTCCTTGTCGCCTACGACGTCCGCGAAGACGATCGGGCGCTGCGGGCCTGCCTGTCGGGAGCCGGCGGCGCGCTCGGCCGCTCGTTCGACGCACTGCGGGCGAACTACCGCGAGCGCCGCGAGTTCTCGGCCCACGAGGTACGCGTAAACCGCGGTTCAGCGGGGCTGCATACGGCCCTCGCAGACCTCGGGTTCAATCCGAGATCGTCACTATTCAGCGCCTTCAGCCAGAGAGGATAGGCTCAGGGGGTTCGCCTCTGAAGGTGAGCACGAGGGACTGAAAGAGATCGCGGCTTGCGTAGCATGGCGAGATAGGAGCGGATGGTGCCGAAGGTGGCCGCGCCTTCCGGCGTGCAAAAGGCGCCGGAGATCTTCTGTTTGAGTTTCGGCATGCGGATATCGCGCTCGGCTTGATTGTCGAAGGGCGCGCGCGGATCGGTGAGGAGTTTTCGGCGGTGTCGGGTTCCCGAGGTCGCTGAGCCTTAATCACGTCGGCCGCGCGGTGGCTTCATGAGTTCATGAGTTCATGGTGTACATGTGTACACGTGTAACGAAACCGAAGCATTCTTTTCACTGGAGCAGTTGCCGACCGGAACAGCCATCGAGGCGGTCCAGCAGTTCGCTGCACAGGGCCTGTACATCGCTGGAAATGCCTATGTCACTCCCTTTTCGGATCGAGTCCGTGCGAACCCGTTCGACCTTGAATCGACAGTTGCCATCCAGACCGACAAACTGACGCATCCGGGAGACCGCTATGCTCGGCTGCGCGACCAGCCGCTCGTACCGGAGTAGCCGTACCGATTCTAGTTGATTGAGACCCAGGTCGAAGAAAAGGGCATTGCGCGAAAACCAGAATAACGCCCCTGCATCATACGGATTCATGTCTGCGCGGAAGTACCGCGTAATAATATCCTGTACAACTCTCGACGTTCCTTCAGAGCGCCAGTTCTTGGGGTCTCCTCCGACGATCGGAGTCAGGTTTGCGATTCCATTTTGTAGTCCATATGTCCGGAGATCGGAAGCGACAACACCCTCGTAGTGGCGATAGAGAAAGATGGCTCGCGAGCCTGGGAAGGCTTGCAGCAGCTTGTGCACATTCTGCGTCTCGACGAGGGCCTTGATGATTATGAACGGCGCGTAGGCGCCATCGATGATCACCCGCACGCGATCCAGGTCGATGAGGCGGAGCCGGTTTGTCGGGTCTTTGGACGTGATCTCACTGGATTCACGGTATCCTTTCGTGTCCAACCTACGGTCCAGCAGGTCATGCAGCAGCGTCGTGCCGGAGCGTTGGCATCCAACGATAAACAGCAGTTTCTTCGATGTTCCGCGCCGCCAATGTAGATATTGATGACAGATCTTGGCAGCCCTGAACAGCCTCCGCGGAAATCCTCCTCGTAAACCGGTGCTGAAGTCGGTGGGTTTGCTCATACCAGCCTCACTCGAGTGTCTTGGGTATCTGTCCGGACGATCGCGAGGAACCGTTAGCCACCGAATCGCTGTGGCGCCCGCACGGTTCCGGCACTAGGAGCGTACCCGCTCGGCCGCCTGCCGTCACCACCCCGCCGCCCTCGGCAGTCGTGCCCGCTCGGAAGACCTGGGTGTCCGGTGCGCCGAGGTCCCGAAACCCCGTGATCAGGTCGCCCTTGCGATAGCTGCGAAGTATACATTACCGTACCATCAAGTGATCCGGGCCAAAATGATCCTACTCGCCGCCGAGGGCTGGACAATGACGCGATCGGTAAAGGACTCGATACCTGCCGCGAGATCGTCAGCCGCTGGCGAAAGCGCTTCTTCCAGTGACGGCTCGCGGGGTCGAGGAGCAATCCCGCCCGGGCCGCCCCCGGGCTTTCCCCCCAGAGGTGGTCGTTCAGGTCAAAACGCGGTGGCCTGTGAGTTACGCGCCACCCGAGGAGCCCCCTAGCGCGATGGAGTAGCGCCGACGTAGCCCACGAGGCACGGCGCTCGGGATGGGTGGCGAGCATCGAGCCAGACGGATGTGCCGCTGCTCGCTCGCGGGCTGCTTGCGCCACCGCGCCACGACTTGTTTCCAATCCATGGAGGCGCGACCATCAACAGGGCATCGGCAACTTGTGGATTGCGGGAGGGGTGGGTCGCTCCCGGTTCGTCCGCCTGTCGTGACGCCGGCTTGAATCCGCCCTGTGCTCGGATCTGCTGTAAGTGGCGGACCAGGTCTGCCATTCCCTCGACCGCTTGCAGCTTCTCGTGCAGGTTCAGCGAGCGGAAATATCTCAACTGCGACAGGGTCGTGCTCATCCCAGCCGCGCTGCGCGGATCGGGCGTGAGGTCGGGGGCTGGGAGGTCGAGCGGTGGCGCTGCCGGCCGCGGCAGCGGCACGCCCCCCCGGTTAAACGTTGTCCGTTGACAGCCGTTATCGACCTTCCTACCATTCGGCTCGCCTTTCGAGGTCCATCATGCCCCCCATCGCCCATGCGGCAGC
>JBQTJM010000405.1:0-2858 GCA_052387115.1 Gammaproteobacteria bacterium
TCTGCGCGAGCTCCAGCCGCCCCGCCCCCGTCTTGGGATGCGGGGACACGCACACGGCTCAGGCGCCGGTCTTTTGAGGCAATGTCAAGAGATCAAGTGGCGAGGCCGTGCTTTCCAAGTGGCGTTGCGCCAGGTGGAAATAGCGCATCGTGGTGGTGATGTGTCCGTGCCCCAAGAGACGTTGGATGCGGTGGAGATCGACTCCCGCTTCCAGCAAGTGCGTGGCGAAGGCATGCCGTAGGCCGTGGATCCCGCAGCGCTTCCGGATCCCGGCCTTTTCCTTGGCGTGGTAGTAGTTCTGGGCCGAGCGTGGATCGATGGGACCCCGCCCATCACGTAGGGGAAAGAGCCACTCGCGGGGCCGGTAGGCCTGCCAGTACCGGCGCAACTCCGCGAGCAAACGCTTGGAGAGCAGCGTGTAGCGGTCCTTCGCCCCCTTGCCCTGATCGACGCGGAGGGTCATGCGCTGGCTGTCGATGTCGCACACCTTGAGCCGTGCGACCTCGCTGACCCGCAGCCCGGCGCTGTAGGTCGCCATCAGGAGCACCCGGTGCTTGAGGTTCATCCTGTACCTCATAAAAGCCGGGCTCCTGCCCGTTCGGTTCTGTGTGACCGCGAAGAGCCGCTCGATCTCCTCGTGGCTCAAGATCTCGGGCAGCCGCTGAGGTACTTTGGGACGCGGGAGACAAAACTCCGTCTCGCTCTGCCCGAGGGTGATGCGATAGAAAAACCGCAGGCCGTTGGTGACGAGGTTGCAGGTGCTGTAGGAGAGGCCCCGCTCCCGCAGGAGGTGCAGCAACCGGAATGACAGGGAGGTCATGCTTTTGGGAGGTACAGGATGAAATAGCTTTGCACCTCTTCAACCGAGATGGCATCGGGGCTCCGCCGATAGAACTTCGCCAAACCCCGCACCGCCTCGATATACGACTGCCGCGTCCGGACCGCCATCCCCCGCAGAACCATATCGTTTTCCATCTGTTGCCGTAATGCCGTCATGATGATCACCTTCGAGATTGAAGAACCGAACGGGCAGGAGCCCGGCCTTTATGAGGTACAGGATGAACCGATCGGCACGACCGAGCACGCCGCCCCAGGCATCATGCGATGCCCGTGCGGCAGACAGATAGAAGAAAAAGAGGCGAACCGGAAGACTGAGGATGGGAACAGCAGCCCGCTACGCGTGAGGAGAACCCCCCCTACCGCGTAAGCGGTTTAGTTCAACTAAAGTCATACAGCCATTCATACTCTTATGGCTCTGCGATCGACTGCCATGCGTTTGCGATCGCGCCAAGGCGAGCACCGAGTTGATGGTCTCCGCATGGTCGATGAACCAACCGAGCGCTTTGCCCGTCCGCTCGGTACGCCAGGCCATCCATAGCTGATGCGGTGGTTTCGGTTCCTGAACCTCGCGGATCACCAGACGTCCCTGGGCGAGCGCACTCGCGGCGCAGCAGAGTGGCACGAAACCAACGCCTAAACCCAGGCACTGGGCTTCGACCTTCGCTTCCAGGTGGGGGACCGTCAGGACCTCTTGACCGGGGACGATTCCAGAGGTCCGCGCAGGAAGGTAGCGGGAGGTATCACCCCCCGCCACGGCGCGGTGCTTGCCGATTTCCGTGCTCGTGAGCGGCTCCGGTGAGCGCATGAGGGGATGGTCCGGTGCCACGGCGAAGACCCACTGCACCGTGCCGATGAGGAAGGTCGCATAGCCGCCCCCCGCTGGTCCCTCGCCAGGGGCCCCGATGATGAGATCGGCGCGCCCGCCGACCAGCGCGTCCCAGCACCCGCCATAGACCTCGGCCAGGAGGCGGATCTGAGTGCCGGTACCTTCGGCACAGAACGCCGCGACGATGGGGAGAAAATCGACCACGGGAATGATGCCGTCGATCGCAATGCGGAGTTCCGCCTCCCAGCCGCTTGCGACCCGCTTGACGCGAGACTCCAAGGCCTGCGCCGCCCTGAGCACATGGCGGCCTCCTGCGAGCAGCTCGCGCCCGGCCTCCGTCAGCACCGCGCGTTGTCCCTGCCGGTCGAAGAGCGCGATGCCGAGTTCGCTTTCAAGCTTTTGCACCGTATAGGTCACCGTGGAAGGGACCCGGTACAGCGCTTCGGCAGCTGCCGCAAAGCTACCCTTGCGGTCGATGGCGTCCAGCACCTTCAAGGCATCGAGCGTCAGCCTGGAATTCAATGACATCGAACAAACCCTTCAAAAACACTCGCTAGCTTCCGGCTCGCCAGAATTATAGCCTGACGTTCGCCAACCCAGGAACGAGCTGGGTGAGTGGCACCCACCTGGATCATCCATGATGAGGAGAATGCCATGCAGAGCGCTTTGTGGATCTTACTGATCCTTACCGCACTTGTCGGCGCGCGAGAGGCTCCGGCCGATGGCGCGCCCATCATCCGCTTCGGGAGCAGCACCCTGGCGCCTATCGGTGTCTCGACCGTCCGCGCCCGGATCGCGTTTATCGACAACGGCATCGATCTGATCGTGATCGGGACAGCCACGGGATTAGACCCCAGAAAGACTTTCATATCGAACATCTATGACATCCGCTCGGTGGCGCTGGGGCCCAACGCCTGTGAGCCGACGATCTTCGATCCGACCGAACCGGGCTTCATTTTGCCCACGATGTTTCTGGGTACCTGGGAGGTCGATGCTGCAGGGGTCGGCAAGCTCAGCGCCGTCAACACCAATAATGGAAAGGACTTCGTGCCGCTGCGCAAATTCAGAACCGTATCGATTCGCCAGCTCGTAGCGCCGGGCGATCCGCCCCAAACCGTGCTCGAGGCTTGCGGCAGGGTCTCGAAACGCAAGGCCTTCGACCCATGACGAAGCACGAGATCGCCTCCCGCGA
>JBQTJM010000406.1:0-16337 GCA_052387115.1 Gammaproteobacteria bacterium
GTGGATTTCACGCCGGCGCGGATATCCTCCTCGCGGTCGGCCATGGCGTACATGGTGTCGTAGACCACGGCCCACAGCACGGTGGCGATGTAGAGCAGCCACGCGATCCTCGGCGTGCCCCCGGTCTGTGCCGCGAAGGCCAGGGGGTCGGAAGGCTACGGGGTTTCCCTCACTGGCTACCACTAGCGAGCTGGATACTAGCGGAAACCAGAGGGTTAATCTCTTTCCGCGCCGCCTATAGCACCATCCTGGAGAAATGCCCGGACGCCGATCCGGTCCTCGGTTCCAGGCTCGAGAATGCGGGCTTCCTGGGCAGCAACACTGCATGGGACTCACTCGGTCAGCGTGAACGCCGTTTGCACGGGGAACACGGCGTGTTCCCTCTAAGCGATGGTTGACTCGACCAGCTTTGCCTCGGCCTCCCTTCTCTTCAACAGACCGTCAAGCTCCTTGTTGATCCATATCTCAAGGCCCGCGCTTAATCTTGATATCCGCAAACTGCGGGGCCCTGTTGTTCGCAGCTATGCCCGATTTGGCGATCGCGGTTTTGAGTCTCTTCAGTTGGTCCTCGGTCAGATGCGGACCCCAGTCCGACTCGAACTGGTCCACGGTGACGAATCCCAGATCGTAGCCGATCCCGATCGTGATCCCGGAGCCGCCTCCGGGCCATTTGGACGGCTGATTCAATCCTTCGAAGTCGAGAATGAGCTTCTTGGCTTTTTCTGTGATTTCGAGCATGGTACCTCCTGTTTGTCTTCGACAGACTCTCCATTTTCCTTATACACTCGCGGACTTCGAGATCGTAAGTCTCGCAATCTCGACAACACCGTTGCCTTTTTCCCAATTGAGAAAAGCGATCAGACGAAAAGACCGCACGTCGCGATGAAACTTGCCTGGGTTAGTCTCATTTTCGGCGGTGTCTCCCGTTCCGGCGATGGCCGTGCCTTGGATGTAACCGGTATACGTAGTCCACTCCCCGGATAAATCGGCTCCATTCACGGCACAATAGTGTTGCAGGTGGGTGGTGTTTTCGCCTTTTGTGTTACACAGCGTGGTGTCATTGCTGAAGCCGGCCCCGCCGACATGGATTTTTTTGCCACCTGTGGTAGGCTCCTGGGCTTGTCTCGCCATGATCTCGAATCGATACAGACTGGAGTCAAACGGGATGTTCCGCTTGCCCATCATCAGGCACGCCGCGCCTCGCACGCGAAGGACGCCAGATTCGGCGACTGATACATTCGAACTGCCCGCCTTTACCTCTATGTCGTTCAGGTCGAACCCTCGGACGGTGCTGAATACCTCGACGTAAGGGCGGCCATGATGACGCTTCCGGGCATCATGCCTTTCCTTTGCCGCATCGGGCACAATGTCGTTTTTGCAAAGGTCCAGACGCCAATAGCCCACGAGGCCGGGTTCCACACCTTGCAGGCGGTAATCCATGTTGTCCTTGATCTCGGCACCTGTGAGCGCCCGATTCCACAGACGCACGTCGTCGATGCGGCCGGCGTACGCTACGAGCCCTTCGCCATCGCCATAGCCGCCGATGAGCAGCCGGGCCTCATCGGGATAGGCGATCTCTCCCGACTGCTCGACGGAACCGTTTCTGCGTTGCCCATCTACGTATAGACGCATTTTGGCGCCGTCGTACACTGCTGCCAGGTGATGCCACTGACCGAGAGAGAAGCTGCCTCGCGCCTTCACAATGGTTGCCTTCGGCCTGTCGCGGCTGGCAAGCGCGAACCCGAATTCCCCATCGAAAACGCCGAGCAACCAACCCTTTGGTTCGTTTTCATCGCCCATCCAGACGCCTACCGCCCTGGCCCGCGCTCCGAGGGCCTTAGGGGAAACCCAGGCTTCCACGGTAAACGTTTTCGACACTAGCGCCTTCGCGAGGTGGACGTCTCCGATCTCGTAACAGTCGCCCTCCAAAACCGGGCCGCCCAGCGGTTGCTTCGACAGGTTCCGCGCCTCTTTCTCTGCGGATCCCTGGGTCATTCGATCTCTATCGAGACGTTCCTGATCCATGAGGGCCCGAATACGCGTCTCCAGGATGGCGGGTGGTGGCACCGGCACCAGCTTGGTGCTGACTTTGCTGGTCATCTCCGCGCTGAAGTTGTACGAGCTCGAATAGCGAGCATCCACGGGCGTTGCGGTGATCACCGTCTTGGGCTTGGGCCGACGCGATCTGCCCGCCACTTCGCTGCCAACCGACTGTACTGTGGTCGCTATCTCCTTCAGAGCCCTGGTCTCGGTGCTTTGTCTGCGAAGGCGCAGGGTCAGCTTCATGTCGATGACGGTATCGACGAATTGATAAAAGCTGGGCACGAAGCCCAGCTCCATCATGCTGAGGCGGTTGGCCAGCCGGTTTCCGTCGGCGTCGTAGCTGTACCCGAAATAGACCCGGGTATCGACGAGCGTCGGTAAGTCGGTCTCCTGTCCTTCAAGCGTCAGGAGTCGGCCGGAATCCATATCCCGCAGCAGCACATGGCCGCTCATGAACTCCGCCGCCCGCATGCTGGCCTTGTCCAATTGAAACTGCCCATCGGCGATGGCCACCGCAACCGCGTGTATCACGTCCGCGAGCGTAGCGCCACTGAGCTCCTCGGAGTTGTTCGGCTGTTCTATCGCCATTCGTACGCCCTCTCCTATCGGATCGACCTCTATCCGATCGCCAGGGTCAGCACCAGCGCCTGCCCGCCGGGAAGGATACTCCCCGCTTCCGGCGCCGTGCTCGTGATGAGTTCATGGCCTTTCGGCTCGTAGTCGGGATCCGCAAGCTCATACGGCATCCCCAGTTGGGTGAGCATGGCCCGCGCTGCCTGGTATTCCATCCTGGCCAGTTTCGGCACCACCTTCATGCCATCGGCCTGCCCCGAGGCCGGGACCGGAACGATCCGAAACTTGAGCTGGCTGCAGGCCCGCAACTGATAGTCATAGGTGTTGCTATAGCTGGCGTCAACCGGCGTGGTATAAAGCTGTATGCGCCCAGGACCTGTCTCTCCTTGAGCTAAGGTCTGATCATTTGGAGTAGGCGAACCACCACCGAGACGGAATCGCTCTTCCCCGCTGGCCGACAGCGTCACGTAGATCTCAGCTGCCACTTCGGGGATACGATACCAGGTCGGTTGGTAGCCCAGTTGGCGGAGCTCCTGGTAGACAGCCTCGTCACCGCCATAAACCGCCTTGAAGGTGTCCACGGTATGTTGGTCCAGCGCCCACTGCGCCTCGGCAACCCCCCTCCCGACCGCCGCAATGAACTCCCCCAACGGAGCCGATAGCGCGCGTGTGATTTCAGCCAGGTCATCCGCTCTTGCCATCTCAATGCCCCTCGTACGTCGCTATTCCCTGCATCGGGTCGGCTACCCCGCCGCAGCCCCGCTGGCCCGACCCAAGAATATCGTTACCGTTTTATTGAGCCCGGTCTTAGTTCCCGCCCCCGGTTCTTGACCGATCACGCGATCGAACTCCGCCTCGTTCTCCGCCGCATGATCCATGACGTCGACTCGAAAACCGGCTTGTCCGAGGAGGCGTCTTGCGACCAGTTCCGTGTAGCCGCGGACGTCGGGGACGGGCTTCTCTATTCTGGGCGGCGATGGGGGGCGCGGCTCGAGGCTCAGATTCAGGGTACTGAGCTGGCCTGCCTGAACCTGCTCGTCATCCAGTTGGGGAAAGGTCACCATGAAATCCTCTTCGCCCTCCCGCTGGACCGGCAGCATCTTGACCTCGAGCCCAACGCTCTGCAGTTGGTAGGCGCTTTTCGCCTCGCCGAGCGCTTCACTCGCCTCCTGCACTTCGCTGGCCACCGACTCGCTGAAATCGTCGAGCCCGACCTTACCACCGTCCTTGATGAGCTTCTTCCACTCGGCGAACTCTTGTTCTAAGGCTTGTAATTCGAGTTTCAGGTCCATATCGATCGCCTGCATGTCGCTGTCAAGGCGTGCTTGCTCATTCCGGAGGTGCTCAATATTGCTGTTGAGAAGATCTTTTTGTTGCGCAAGACCCGCGGCCTCATCTTTCAGGTCTTGGATCTTTTCACAGAGCTGACGCAGTTCTTCACGGCGCTGTCTCGCCACCTCGAAGCCGCAATCGAGCTGTAAGCCAGACTGGGTGGCATCCAGCCATTCGCCGCCGGTGAGCGTGCCGTGGTTGCCGAAGCGGGAAGAATCCATGAGCCGCGTGCCCTGGCCTTCGGCCAGTTTCCAGTAGCCGACCAGCTTGGATTCGCGCCCGTCGAGGCGACGACCACCGACGAATTCGAGCTGATCCTCTTTACTGGCAAACAATCCACCGTCCCAGAGCCGTACCTCTGCGATGGACAGCGAATCGAGATCGTTTGCTCCGAGGACGATGGCCCTCACCCGATAGGGAGGATTGAGGCCTGGGAGATCTCTCCTGTCCCAAAACGCGTCGCGCAGAGGTACGTGCTTGGCCGCTCGGTAGGATACCTCAAACCGACCGACGGTAATTGACCATCGCACCCAGTCGTTTTGGCCCCAGTCGACACGCGGTAGGCCTCCACCCATGCTGTTCACTTGGTTCTGGCTGAAAGCGATCGTGGCGAGGGCGGAAGGGCGCGGCTCAACGATGAGGTGCAAAAAAAACGAGAGGCCGGTAGGCCCACGGGCGCTCAACTCGACGGTAAACTCGTATCCGCTACCGGATCCGCTATATTGCCAATCGAGGGGCAATACGATCGTCTCGGGAATGGGATCGGCCCAAAGCGCTTCGAGACCCACCCCCTTCCTGATCCTTTGGTACAGTTCCCCTAGGGTAGTCGCCTTCCTAAGCTTGATCGCCGGTACCGGCAGCTCAGCCATGCGCCGTCGCCCTGGTCCGTTCCGTCACCAAGATGGGCATGACCCCACGGCATCCTTTCGGCGAATGACATCGCCCGAAGCTCATGGACGCCGCCCGACGACCAGGGTGATGACGCTGTCCAGTTCCGCTTGGCCACCTTCCTTGACGTCATAGATCTGCGCCAGGATGCGACCGTCCTGCACCGGATCGACGACCTCCTGATAGACGACGGCGACGCGAAACCCGGCCTGCGCCAGCTTGCGCCGCGCGAAGTCCTCCGTGCCGCCCTCGAGCCACGGCACCATGGAGAGTCTTGCTTTTTCCTCTCCCTCCGCCGGAACGGCCCGGAACCGCAGCTTGAGCGTGCTAAGCCGACCGGGATCGATGCGCGTATCCGGATCGGGCAAGTGCAGTCCGACCCCGCCCACACCGGGCACCACCTTGACATCCATGCTGACGCTGTCGAGCCCATACACGCGCCCGTATTCCTTGCGGATGCTCTCCCGGCCGCGGGCCATATCCTCCTGCAAGCGCAGGATGAAATCCTTCAGATGGATCTTGCGGGAAGACTCGATGTCATCGAGCGTCTTCGCCTTGCGACTATCGATTTCTTCTCGTTTCGTACTTATCTTATCCCGCTCTTGCTGCTCAGCCTCGGCGAGCTCCTGCTGTTTCTGCGTTAACTTATTCTCCTCACCGGCCTCTGTTGTTTTGAGCGTGGACACCTCACTTCTTAGCGCTTGCAGTGGGTTATGCAATTGTCCCTTCACTTGCTGTCGGCGCGCTACAAGCGTTTCGAGGTGTGCAATCTGAAGGGCTAGGCGGGGCGGGAGTGTCCATTGTGCGCGTGCCTGACCATATTCGAGCGTGAGTCTTCCGGAATCGTAGACACCGCCGCTGCGCCGGCCTCCAGAACTGAAAGTACCCATCTGCAGTTGAAGGCCCGAGTCTCGCCGCCATTCGCCACCCTGAATCTTTCCATCGTTACCGCGATCTGAGCTATCGACCATCAAGGTGCCCGATCCTTCATCGAGCTTCCAGTAGCCGATGAGTCCCGGCTCGCTGCCGTCCAAAGGCCGATAGCGATTATCAGCCAGATCCTTTTGGTCCTTCGGTGACTGCCAAAGCCGCAACTCCGCGAACCAATTCTCCGCCGACTTCATGGCGCGCAAGCTCAGCCAGGTTAGCCGATAGTCTTTCGCGTCGAGATGGGCATTTCCCTCGTAGTACTTTTGCTCTTCGTGAGGGTACATGGCCTGTCGCCATTGACCCCGGTTGTAAGCGAGGGCCAGGTGAGTCCATTGTCCCAGTGGTGGAACTTTAGGCAATGGCTCGAGGCGGTGCTGAAAAAAAGGGGTCAAGTGCTGGGCGCCGAGGCGCAAAACCAATTCGTCCTTAGTGCCAGAGGCCGTTTCGAAGCCAGCCCCGAGGATGGCCCACGAATCCTCCTGCGGATAGGCCACAGGTTTGAACCAGAGCTCGATACAAAATAGGTTTGCGAGATCGAGGGGCGCGCGCTCAAAATCGATGATCGCCTCATTTCGATCACGGAGAACAAGGGCCGGGACGACGATGGAATAGGGCAACGTTTCATACATACGCTATCGAGCTCCCGTAAAACCGACTCTGCCCCCTAAGCCGGTGTAAAAATCATGGTCTTGGTGATGCCCAGCACGTCGATCACGACAGGCACCTTGAGCTCGGGCAAAGCGTCCCCGATGGTCAGCGTGTTCTCGGCCTTGCCATTGCCCTTGGTCGGCTGAACACCATATTGCAACGTGGTGTTCTTGAGCACCTGCGCATCCGGCACGCTGCTCCAAAGCGCGTTGAGCCTTCTCGCGAGGTCCTTGTCCAGATTGAACTGCACCTCGCGTCCGATCAAGGGCTCGCCGATCGCGGAGCGCACGGACACCGTGATCGCGATGCGCCTGGCGCCGTCGGCCGCGCGCTTCCAGGCGATCGTGACCACGGGAGGGGGCGTGCCACCGTGGACAGGCACCGCCACGAAGCTGCCCTTGATGGTGCTGGCCGCCGCCGCGGTCGAGCTATCCATTTCCCCGGCCTCCAGGCTGAGCGGCCTGGCCTCCAGGAAGCCACCGCCTTCGCCCTTCGCCACGTTGCGTTGGGAATGCCCCGACGGCGGATGTCGCCGGTCGAGTTGAAACTGCAGCTTGAGCTCAAACTCGACCCGCGGAAGCTGGTAGGTAACGGAAGGCTGACCGTCCTGACCGGCAATGCGGAGCTGGCTGATGTAGCGCTGGGCGTGATTGATGCTGTTGGCCAGGCTGATCAGGTACTCGTCGACACTCGTGTTAATCAGTTCGTTGTCGGCCATGCGGTGTGGATCTTATTCAACTGGATGTTTAGTTCGAGGCAGGCGGTCAACACCCCTTTTCCCTGGTCGCCCGGAAAAACACCGTTCGCCATGTCGAGCTGCCGCCCGGGCTCGTGACTGAAGCAGTCGGAGAGAAGGCAAGGACGAGCCAGACCGGCCCCGTCCATGCGCTCTACACCCTTCCACGGTGCGCGCTGCGTTGTTCCTGCCGGCGTTCCTTATGCTTTTTTTCCAGGAGGAGCTGCCTCCGGCTTTCGCGGTCAGCGTCGCGCGCCCGGGCCTCTTCGCGTCTTGCGATCGCCTCGCCCGCAGCCGCGCGCCGTTGTGCCTCCCGGGCCTCTTCGAGCTCCCGTTGCTCGCGTGCCTGCGCCAACAAACGCTGTCGCAGACTTTCGCGATGCTCGTCATACGCACTCTTCTCGATACGCTGACGACTGTCGTCGAAGGCACGACCGCGCCAATCGTCCTCGGCAGGCGCGGTCGCTGCCCGTTGTTCCAGCGCCCGCTGCCTGGCCGCATCGCGTGCGGCCTCAAAGGCATGCTCGTCTTGCCGATTATCCCGGACACACTCTGCGATGCGGAGCTCGTGCAGTGCTTCACGCCGCGCCTGCCAGGCTGTTTCCAATGCCCTTCTGCGTACCGATTCGCGCAAGGCCGCGTGCCGTTCCCGTGCCCAACGCTCGCGCAAGAGCCGCTCTTCCGCCTCATTGCGCCGCAGTTGTGTTTTCAGTTCCTCACGGCGCTGGTCCATCCGGAAGACGATCCGCCGGTCTTCCAGCACCCGCTTTTCCTGCATCCGCCTCAGCTCATCCCGCAACCGAAGCCGGCGTTCCTCGATACGCGATTCCTTGGTGTGCGCCTTCACCGGGAACATGCGCTTCATGCGCTCGTCCTCGGGTGAGGGCTCGGCCTCGCCCGTCAGTTCCTTGAGTGCCTGCTCCAGACGCTCCTTCTCGGCAAAGAGCGCCTGGAGCTCCTGTGGCGGTTCGAAGTCTGCAGGGAAACCGGCTCCTGCGCCGCCCCGGTCGACGCTCTCGGTGTAAGCGGGCTGGGCCGCCCCGGCGGCGTCTTCCGGCGACTCATCCTCGATCAGATCTTCCCAGCTCAGGTAGGGGTCGATGGGCATCTTCTTACCGATGTTCCTTATTATTTCGGTTTCGGCTGCCTATTTTTGGGGAAATCCTCTTCCAGCATCGCTCGAATGCGCTTTTCCAAAATAGCCGGCGGCGGCACCGGCACCAGCTTGGTGCGCATGAGGCTCGAGCCTTCGGCGCTGTACTGATACTTAGACGCGAACGAGGCACTCACCGTCGAGACTTTCAAGCTCGCCTTGCCCCGCGCGCTCAAGAAACCAACGCCCGCTTCGAAACCTGCTTCCGAGTCCATATCGAAACTACTCGTCGCTTGCGACTCCTCCTGGCTCATGCTGATCGACATCTTGATCTCGATGATGGTGTCGACAAACTGATAGAAGGTCGGCGTGAAACCGAGCTCCAGCAGCGAATATTTCCCTCCGCCGAACGTAACCAGATTCTTGCCTTTATCCTCGTCTTTCGTATTGGGCTCATCGGCACCGGACATCAGCTTCGCGATCTTCAAGCTCGTCATGTCCAGCGCAAATTGCGCCTCGGCGATACCGGTCGCCATGGCCTTGACCATCTCGGGGAACGGGACCTGCAGGAGGTCCTTGCCTACGTTTGCCATTGCCATGACCAATTCTCCCGGGCCTATGCCCTGAGGCTACATGTTACCGATGAATCATCCGCACGGACGCGAGACCTCCGGTCCGGAGACGGACGTTTGCGAAACCCCACGACACGCATCGCCTTGCTCATCGGACCGGTTCTTTGGCTTTCTCCGGGTTCCCCAACAAATAGGCCCGCTCGATATCCATGAGCTCGCGGATCCGCACTTCCAGGATCGGCGGGGGCGGCACCGGTACGAGCTTGGTGCGCAGAAAGCTCGAGCCGGTCACGTCGTAGCTGTATTTGCTCGAATACGACGCGTTGACCTGGGACGTCGACACATTGGTCGTATGGGCGCCTTGGTTGTACCACCACCAGTACCCCGAGTTGCTGTAACTGTTCTGTTGCGTGCTCGCCGAGGCGGTGCTAGAGCGCGTGTCGTCGGTGCTGCCATGAATGGAGATGCTGATCCGGACCTCGATGATGGTTTCGACGAACTGGTAGAAGGTCGGCACGAAACCCAGCTCGACCATGCTCAGTCGTTGAGGAACTCTAATCCCCTTTTTCAATGTTTCTTTATCCTGGGGAGTAAGGTTTGCGACGTCTTTACCGGTAGCATCTTTGATTGCCTTCGCCTGTTCTGCCGTTGGTGTAGCGCCAGCAATCTTGCCATCCCCGGCTACGTCGAACGTCGCGTAGGTGTAGCCGAAGTACACCCGTGAATCGATGATGATAGGCTGGGTGGTCTGGCCAGTGGGTTTACCGTCCTTATCAAGCAACTTGCCCGTATCGAGATCGCGGAGCAGACGCTGGCCGCTCATCAACTCGGTCACGGTCATGCTGGACTTGTCGAGCTCCCACTGCGCCTGCGCGATCGCCAGCGCCATGGAGCGGATCATGTCCCCCATCGGGACATTGAGAAGCTCCTGACCTACGTTAACACCGCCGATTGCCATATTGCCTCCTCGATCAAATAGAACGCTTAGAACGCGCGAGTTTCAATTCACTCCCCGGTATCGCGTCTCGCCAGGTTCGCGTTGATGAGCTGCGCCAGGGGCGCCGGGGGCGGCAGGGAAACGATCCGCGTGCTGATCTCGCTCGAGCCTTCCGCCGTAAACGAGTACTTGTTGCTGTACGACGCGTTCACCGACGCGGTGAAGACGCCGGCTTGGACGCCCACGGAACCGCCGACACTGAACTCCTCGGATTCCGCGCTGCTGAACGCCACCCTGGCCTTGATCGTCATTTCCGTGAAGTGATAGAAGGTGGGCGTGAAGCCGAGCTCGAGCATGGAGCGCTCGGGGGCGCCGGGGAATACCTTGATCGGTTTCTGCAGGAGCCCGGCGATTTCGATGGAGCGTTTGTCCAACTGGAGCTGCGCTTCCGCAATGGCCTTCCCCAGGCTCTCCACCAAGTGGGGCAGGGGTGACTGTTCCAGCATCTTGTTGACGTTGGCCACACAATGTCTCCGTTGTGATCGAGCAGATTGGCTAACGGGGGCTCGCGTACCCCTGCGAGGCGTTCAACCCATCCACGCTATTCACGCTTCTTCTTTTCCTCTTCAAAGTGATCGCGTATCCAGTCCAGAAACAGGGCGGGCGGCGGATACGGCACCATGGTCACCTTGATCTCGGAGTGCATCTTGGTTTCCAGGCTGAATTTTTTGCTGTACGCTGCGGTGACCGACATGCCGAAGGCACCGGGGGTTTTTTTCTTCTCCTTCGTCTCCTCCTTGTCGACGCCTTTTTCCGCGGTCTTCTCGGGCGTTTTTGCGGTGCCCGGAGACTTCGCCGCGTCCACCTTTCCCTTGGCGATGCTCGCCTTCTCCTTGGCCGCCGTCGCCGCTGTGACGACCTTCGTCGCCGCCGCCTTCGCGGCGGCCAGGTCGGCGGCAGTGGCGACGCCCGTCGCTTCCGTCTCCGCGGTCTGGGCCGCCGTCTTGGCCGCGTTCGCCGCCCCGACGGCTTCTTCCCACGCGGTCTTCGCCGTGCCCGTGGCCTCGGTCTTCGCCTTCGTGGCCTCGGTTGCAGCCTCCCCCGCCTTTGTCTTGGCCGCCGTCGCCGCAGTAACGACCTTGGTCGCTACCGCCTTCGCGGCTCCTACGTCGGTGGCTTTGTCAATATTCTTCGCTTCCGTGTCGGCGGTTGTCGCCGCCGTCTCGGCCTCCGTTGCCGCGGCAACCGCTTTTTCTGCCGCCGTCTTCCCAGTCGTCGTGGTCGTGGTGGACGTCGTGCCCGGAGTCACTGCGGCGGGGGGCGTGGGTGTAGGCGACGCCTCCCCCAGTGCCGGCTTCGCCTT
Source organism: Gammaproteobacteria bacterium (assembly GCA_052387115.1). Lineage (GTDB taxonomy): Bacteria > Pseudomonadota > Gammaproteobacteria > JACCXJ01 > JACCXJ01 > JACCXJ01. Next base: position 11,116 of record JBQTJM010000406.1, read on the forward strand.
GGTTTCGGCCTGGGTCTTGACAACTTTCAACGGGGTGGCCAATGCTTCTAGGTCTTCTCGCGCATCTGCCGCCCCCGTGATCCCTTCTAGCTTGATCAATACACTTTGGGAAATGCCTATTGCCGTCTCCGCTGCCGTCTGAGCGATCTGCCGTTGCGTCTCGGCATCCCCGGCTTTTTCGTCTTTCTTCCCGTCTGCAATGGTGTCGAGCTCTTTAGAAGCGGCTTCCGCCTTCTTTGCCTCAGCCAGCAAAGTGGCCAATTCCGTTCCCGCTCCCTCCCAGGCCGTCTTGTCGGTGCCGGAAGCCTTGGCGGCCGCCTCCGTCACGGTGGCCTGCAATTCCGCTGTGTCTGTTACCGCCTGCGCCGCGTTTTTGACCATCAAGGTCGAAGCCGCTTTCAATTCTTCCCACTTCACTGCCATGGTGGTTTCTCTATGCTGATCCGCCGAACCGGTCGTCTTACGTTGTCACCGAGTATTTGGTCGGACAATCCGTTCCGTCACAGGGTCAATGTACCGGATACGCTGAATTCTTCCGATTCCGCGACCGTGATGTCGATCGTCAGGGTAATGACGGCTTCCTTGAATTGATAGAGGCTCGGGGTAAATCCCAGCTCCAAGAGAGAACGCCTCCTGCCTCCCAATACCACACCGTTGTAGGGATCGCCCATCTGCAGGGTCAATTCGATCATCTTCCGGTCCAGCTCGAACTGGGCTTCGATCAAGCCCATGGCGGTCGCCTTCACCATATCTGCTATGGGGATTTCGTGAAGGACTTGCGCCGTTCTCGTCAAATCTCGTGCCATGCTTGCTTCCTCTCGTCACCTAGACGGATGTCATGCCGAGGATCAGATGCTCGCTCGGCAGCTTGACCGATCGAGCTCTATCGACGGTATCCTGCCGTACGTTGAAGTAGTTCGTGCGCTGTTGCTCGGCGAGCACGCGCCTGGCGTCGACCTGTAATCCTCTTTCCACCCAACCGAGGAGCGTCTTTGCCAGCGGCAAGGACAAGCCATGCGTCGCCCCCAGCTCCACGGCCTTCCGCAGCGACCGCGCCGCCGCTTCCCGATCGCCCGATTTGAGCAGCACCGCGCCTTGGCGCTGATACACATGCGCCAGCTCGGCTCCAGTCTGCGCCGCCGCCTCCCGACTCGTCAAGAAGAGATCGACGGCCTTGTCGCAGTAATCGAGCACCTCTTGATAGGAGCCCATCATCTCCAGGGACTCTAGAACGCACTCGAGATAATGACGGAACACGATCTCCGGTTCCGCCGCCTGCACGGTCAGGCGAATCGCCTCGCGATAGTAGGCCAGCGCCCGGTCGTGCTTCCCTGCCAGGGCGTATAGTTTGCCCTGCTCGGCGATCCCCAGGTGAACGGCGGGCGATGCCCACGCCGCGGCTTCGGGCGCAGAGATCGAGTCCTGATCCGCGCTCATGCCATGAGCATCCTGGTGTCGGTGCCGACGCGTCTCAGCTCGTGCTGCAGCCAACGGGCTTGCGGCGCCGTCGCCGGACGATCCAACGTACCCATGGAGCGCACCATCTCGCGCGCCCGCTCCGGATCGACGCCGCCCAATACCTCGAGCAGGCGCGTGGTGGAATCCGTATCGCCGATCTTTGCGAGCTGCAGCCGAAACCTCTGCAGCGCGAGCAAATGGGCCGAAGCCCGCCCCCCGAGGCGGGCTATCTGATCCAGCACCTCCCGGGTTTCCTGATAGCGCAGGTTGTGGTGAGTGAAGATCGGGGTCCGCGCGGGAACCCTCCTCGCGACCGTCTCCGGCATGCCGGAGCTTACCACCAGGAATCCGATCATCTCCGGTGTATCGCACGCCTCATCAAGACGCAGGTCGAAGCGCTGAAAATCGCGGTTGACAATCTTAAGTGGAGATCCAGAACCCATGACCCGCTGCAATAGCGCCTCTACGACATTCTTGCGAAGTCCTGTGCCGATAAGAACGTGATCCCCGTCGCTCTCGTCATCGCCGCCATCCAGAGCAAAGCCGGCCGCCTGTAGTTCGCGCCGCACTTGCGCCCGCTGGGCCGCCGGACAAGGACTGAGGAACACATCATAAAGGGCATCGTCACGTCTCGAGGCATCGACTGCAACCCCCAAGGGCTCGAAGCGGCGGCGTATGCTTTCGACGGTGCTTTGAGACACCTTGCCGATGAGCTCCGCGGGACAAGTGCATAGGATTTGCCTGGCCTGATCGAATGCAACGCCGAGAAACGCCGCGGTTTCACGGACTACCTCGACCAGGCTATCGGTTCTTTGGACGGCGAGCGCCACATCGTAGTCCGGCCCGCCCGGCGTGAACGGTTCGTCTGCACCGAGAATCTCCGCTTCGAGACCTGCCGCCACCAGCGCTTGGGTCAAGTGCTCCGCGGTCGCGCGATCCAGGGGACCAAGCAACTCCGCTGGGGCTTGATAAATGCCGGCAGCCAAGCGTTCCTCGGAGAACGGGAGCGCTTGTCGGAGTGTGCCGACTATGTGCGCGGCGGCCGTTCCGACCGATCGGATCACGACCCGCCACCCCCCTTTAGGAGCACCGCCTGCGCTATCCATCTGGTCCGATCCCGTAACGATTGTTCACTTGCTCACGTCCGTACTTCGCTCCACCTTGTGCTCATCTCCACGGTTTCCATGAGCCCTGCCTCCCGAACCCGCATGCTTCACCCTGGATAATCGTGAATGGATGACTCCGCCGGAGACGGTCTGTGCTGCCGCACCGCTGGCGATGGCAGCCGGAAGGTAGGCCGCTGCGTGGGGTCCCGGCCCCGATCAGCCGACATCGGGCCACTTCTCCTTCATTTTCTTGCGAAACTCGCGCATTGTATAGTTGACACTGCTACCCCCTTTCAGTTCGAGTGCCTGATCGCGAAAGGCAGCCAGGTCCGCGTCGCGCTTGGCATCAGCAATCGCGAGCATGATGATCTGCTTCTTCTTGCCGTAATCGACTTTGACCATCGCGCTGAAGACATGTATCCCATCCTCCCGATGAGGGCCAACTATCATACTTCGAATCGCTGAATCTTCGAACTTTGCGAGCGCCTTGTAGATAGCCCCTCTACCTCCGTAGAAATAGACCCCTTCGTCGTAATCTTTCAAATCGAGATAGGCTGAACGTGCCCAGACTGTGGAGAAGTCATCCGGGAGACCTTCCTCCTTAAGGTTTTCCTTGGCCCAGTCGTGGTCGGCGAAATCTGCATTGACCTTGGCAATAACGGCATAAGCTTGCATGGTTTTTCCTCGTCTTGATTTACGAAGGGATAAAGACCCGAGATAGTCAAGCTCAGCTTCAGCGAAACTCCGAAAAAGCGTTATGAGCGTAGTAGTAGCTTATTCAGAGTTTCCTTAGGCATTCAAGCCTTCGGCTCCTGGATACCTAGGCTGCTGCGATGCGTGCCGCCGCCCCGATCAGCCGATATCGGGCCACTTCTTCTTCATCTTCGCGCGAAATTCGTCCACTCTATACTCAGCGGTGGTGTCCGCTCCTTCGAGTGCCTGATCGCGAAAGTCGGCGAGATCCGCGTCGCGCGTGGCATCGGCAACCGCGAGCATGATGATCTGCTTCCTGCCACCACGGGTTTTGACCACCGCGCTGAAGACATGTATCGGATCATCCCGATGGTCGGATACATGATTCATAATCGTCGAAAATTCGAATGTTTTCAGCGCCTTGTAGATGGCGTCTCTACCTCCGTAGAAATAGACCGCGTCGTCGTAATTTTTCAAACCGCGATACGTCGCTGCGCTTGCCCAGACTGTGGAGAAGTCATCCGGTTTACCTTCCTCCTTCAGGTTTTCCACGGCCCAATCGTGATCGGCGAAATCAGTATTGACCTTGGCAATAACGGCATAAGCTTGCATGGTTGTCTCCTAGTCTTGATTCAGAGTTTCCATAGACATTCAAGCCCTCGGCTGTTGGATACCTAGGCTGCTGCGATGTGTCCCGCCGACCCCGATCAGCCGATATCGGGCCACTTCTTCTTCATCCTCACGCGAAAATCGAACATTCTATAGGTGGGACTTTCTTCTTCGAGTGCCTGATCGCGAAAGGCAGCAAGCTCCCGGTCGCGCGCGGCATCGCCCACCGCGAGCATGATGATCTGCTTCCTGCCACCAAGGGTTCTGACCACCGCGCTGAAGACATGTATCGGAACGCGGTAATGTCTAGGTACAGAATTTGTAATCTTTGCGAGTCCGTAATTTGCCAGCGCCTGGTAGATGGCGTCTCGACCTCCGTAGAAATAGACCGCCTCGTCGTACTCTTTCAATTCGACATCGGAATCTCGACCTGTCCAGACTGTGGAGAAGTCATTCGGCTTACCTTCCTCCTTAAGGTTTGCCACGGCCCAGTCGTGGTCGGCAAAATCAGGATTGACCTTGGCGAAAGCGGCATAAGCTTGCATGGTTTTGTCTCCTCAGTCTCGATTTACGAAGGGATAAAGACGCAGCGATTACTTCAAGTCGGCCGACCTCCTTCTTGTGATAAAGGGATGTGCTGTAGGGGCATGAGCCAGTTCTGTACGCCTGCTGATGGGTTTTGTCAACTTATACCCGTGGCGGCAGGCTGATGCCGCGCACCACCACGAGATCGATGTCGGTCTCCGGTGGCCGCTCGCCACAGTTTGGGCGATGGGACCCGCCGCGCCTCGAGGCGCCACGAAGCACCCCCCTCAGGCATGGTTGCCGGCCCTCGCCGGCGCGCCCGAGTCGACGCCTGCGCCTCCAGCCGTGCCGCGGCTGCACGAAGACCCGTGGTAGCGGACTCGGACACTCCTTCCCTCCCCCTCCGGCTATTCTAGCACGGCGCTCGGGGAGTGCTGTTACCGTAGCCTTACCGTCGCAACAGAAAATCGGCCCAGATCCCCGCGAACACCGCGGCCCCCAGCCAGTGGCTTCTGCGGAACGCGCGCAGGCACGCTTCCCCGTCCCGGTCGCGGATGAGATATTGATGATGCGCGCACAGGCCGGCCGCCACCGCGACGCCCAGGTGGTAGGCGAAACCCAGCTTGGACTGGAAACCGACGACGAAGAGGACCGCCAGCAGGAGGGCCTGGACGATCCCGATGATCAGACGATCGGCCTCGTCGAAGAGGATCGCGGTGGATTTCACGCCGGCGCGGATATCCTCCTCGCGGTCGGCCATGGCGTACATGGTGTCGTAGACCACGGCCCACAGCACGGTGGCGATGTAGAGCAGCCACGCGATCCTCGGCG
>JBQTJM010000407.1:0-2695 GCA_052387115.1 Gammaproteobacteria bacterium
TCTCCCCCGGCTACCCCTGGCTCCCGGCCGCCTACCTCGCGCTCACGGCCCTCGTGGTCGCGAACCTCCTCGTCCAGAAACCCCAGTACACCTGGCCCGGTCTCATGATCGTGGCCCTGGGCGTGCCGGCCTATTTCGCCTGGCGGCGGTACGAGCAACCGCATTAGGGCCGAGGATGCCCCTCGCCCCCGCCGTTGCGCGCGGCCTCGTTAGTCGTTAAATTCGCGGTGGCGGAGTACCGCATCGCACCAGAGTCCCGATCCGATGGAAAAACGCATACCACCGCGGCCGGCGCGGCCCGCGGCGCGCCGGCCACGGACGCTCGGACCGGTCGCCGATCTCGAGCACCACCTCCCCGGAGAGTGGTGGCGGGAGCTGTTCGACTCCCTGTATCTGCGCACCGACGGTGATGTCGTCGAGAACGACGTCAACACCATCGCCGAGGTCGATCTCCTGGTCCAGTCGACCGGCATCGGGCCGGGTGATCGGCTGCTCGACCTCTGCTGCGGGCAGGGGCGGCATGCCATCGAGCTGGCCCGTCGCGGTTTCAAGCACCTCACGGGCATGGACCGCTCGCGCTATCTCGTGCGGCTCGCGCGCCGCCGGGCCAAGAAGCTCGGCCTGGAGATCGCTTTCCGCGAGGGCGATGCACGCAAGCTGCGGGTCCCCGACAGCAGCCTCGACTGCGTGTTCGTGATGGGCAATTCCTTCGGCTATTTCGATGTGGAAGACGGCGATGTCAAGGTGCTCGCCTCGATCAAAGGGTCGTTGCGTTCGGGCGCGACCCTGGCACTCGATGTCACCGACGGCGAATGGATGCAGCGCCACTTCGAGCCGCGTTCCTGGGAGTGGATCGATCAGAATTTCTTCGTGTGCCGCGAGCGCTCGCTGACCGCCGACGCCACGCGCCTGGTCTCGCGCGAGGTCGTGGTACACGCCGAGCGCGGTGTCGTCGCCGACCAGTTCTATGCCGAGCGCCTGTATTCCCGCGAGCGCATCCTCGCGTTGCTCGAACGCCTCGGCTTCCGGAACCCGAGGACGCACGACAACCTGCGGGCGGCATCGACGCGCGGACAGGACCTCGGCATGATGGGCAGGCGCCTCTTCATCACCGCAGAGGGGCCGCACAAGGCGGCGCCGCAACCGGTGCGGGGGCGCGGCGTCCTGCCCGTCACCGTGCTCCTGGGCGACCCCAGGCTTCCCGATACCGTCAAGAAGGACGGCGTGTTCAACCCCGAGGACCATGTGACCCTCGCGCGCCTGCAGGACGCCCTCCGGGAGCTGCCGGGATACCGCTTCACCTATCTCGACAACCACGCGAGCCTCGGGACCGATCTCAAGGCCAAGCCGCCGGAGCTCTGCTTCAACCTGTGTGACGAGGGCTACCACAACGACGCCTTCATGGAGCTGCACGTCCCGGCCCTCTTGGAGCTCACGGGCATCCCCTACACGGGCGCCGGGCCGGCCTGTCTGGCGCTCTGCTACGACAAGGCCTTGGTGCGCGCGCTGGCCGCGGAGCTGGACATCCCGGTGCCCTTGGAGACCTATGTGCAGCCGGGCGACCAGTCCGCCACCCTGCCCTCGATCTTCCCCGCACTGCTCAAGCCCAACTTCGGCGACAGCAGCATCGGCATCACCAAGGATGCGGTGGTCTCGACGCCGGGCGAGCTGGTGGCCTATCTCTCGACGCTGCTCGACTGTTATCCGGGTCGGCCGGTGCTGGTGCAGGAGTTCCTGCCGGGGGCCGAGTACAGCGTCGGTCTGATCGGAAACCCGGCCACGGGCCTGCGCGCCCTGCCGATCCTGGAGGTCGATTACGGCGACCTCGAACCGTCTTTGCCCCGCATCCTCGGGTACGAGTCGAAATGGCTCCCCGACTCCCCCTATTGGACCCAGATCCGCTACCAGGAGGCCAGCCTGTCCGAGGCCGGGCAGCGCGCGCTCGTGGAGTTCTCGACGCGTCTCTTCGAACGGCTGCGCTGCCGCGATTACGCGCGCTTCGATTTTCGCACCGATACCGCGGGTGTCGTGAAGCTCCTGGAGGCCAACCCCAACCCCGGCTGGTGCTGGGACGGCAAGCTCAACCTCATGGCGGAATTTGCCGGGATCCCCTATTCCAAGCTCCTCGGCATGGTACTCGAGGCCGCCACCGAACGGCTGGCGTTACAGAGGGGCACTATGGAGAAGGCCACGGAGCCCGGCCAAGCGGCCGTGGCGGACACGCTTTCTCTGTAGCGCCTCGCCCGCGGCCCTTCCGATCCCAGGTTCTCGTTCCAGGTCCCATCCGATGACAGCAATGAACCGTCTTTCAGCTCTTCTCATGGCAGGCCTCCTGGCCTGCGACGGCGTGCTCGCACAGCCCGAACCGACGGCGCCGGCCGCGCTCGCCAGGGACATCGTCCTGGTGCTCGACAACTCCGGGAGCATGCGCCAGAACGATCCCGCGGCCTTGACCCGGCAGGCCGTCGCGACATTCGTCGCGCAGATGGATCCCGATACTCACATCGGGATGGTGTTCTTCGACAGCGATGCCCGCGAAGTGCTGCCCTTGACCCGCCTCGGGGACACGACGGCCGATGCGCTGAACCAGAAACTCGACGGGCTCGATTATCGCGGGCGGCGCACCAACCTCGCCGCGGCCCTGGAGCGGGCAGTCTATAGCATGAAACAGCAGGGCCGCGCGGAGGCCTCACGG
>JBQTJM010000408.1:0-2622 GCA_052387115.1 Gammaproteobacteria bacterium
AAACGCTGTATCAGCGTAACGGCGCCGGTGGCGGCTTCAGCCCGCTTGCGTCCCGCTTGTTGGATCAGGAAGGTGGAAATGACCCGGTGGACGATCTGCAAGACCGGGGCGAGGAGCTCGGGATGGGGCTCTTCCTAGAAAACCTGAGAGACCGAATTGAGGCGGGTGAGGCCTTCCTTCCATTCTACCGTCGCTGGGTAGACGAAGCCTTGAAGGTGCTTAGGGATACGTCGTAATTTTTGGGGGCCCATCTCGGAATAGTCCATCTGGGATGGGTTAGGCGCGCCGTTTGCGCCATCTAAAGCAATCGAGAGGCACTTCCGGTGCCGATGTTAAAAGCGGCCGTCCGGAAGGCGGGTTACGCGATAAAGCCGCTAACCCGCCCTACGGGCTACTTCGCGAGCGATGCGGTTTCCTTTCCCTCGTTCACCGCATCCCCGGGCTACCGGGTTCCCAATTGGGAGCTTGGGAACCAGCAGGCGATAGGATCATCTCTGCACACATGGCACATTCGTTACAGGCGAGCAAGTTGGAACGGTCGGCTTAGGCGGATCGCGTGGGCGGGTAGCGCCTTGTGTTTCACAGTCCTTGCTCCCTCGATTCGGCTTGCAGGAGTCTGTGCCGCTTCCTCCGTCAAGACTATTTCCGCCCGTATCGCCAAAAAGTCGGTCGTTGCCACTTTCGCCCAGCAGGCTGTCGTCTCCTTCGTTTCCCAGGAGCCTGTCATTTCCCGGTCCACCGCAGATGATATCGTTACCTTCAAGGCCGCGAATCGTATCGTTTGCTCCGAGGCCCAGGATGACATCTTCGGCCGCGGTACCGCGTATAGTGTCACTCTTGGCCGTTCCGAGGATTGTCGCCGGCCGACCGCCACACTTCGGAGGTAATTGTGGTCGTGCGTTCCTGACTAAGTAACGTGCGAGGGCGAAATCCGTGTCGTGTACCTGTTGTCCCGGCCGAAGCGAAATACAAATTCTGATGACCGACGACGGGGACGGGGGTAGCGGGAGAAGCTTAGAAAGAGGATGACAGTCGACTACGGATATGTTTGGAAGCGTAGCGAATACTGAGCCGCCATCGGATGTGCCGACCGCGACCAACTTGCCGTCTTGCAAGACGAGGGCTTTGACAAACTCCGTGTCCCCTCCGAGAAAACTAAACACCACTCCGGCGTTCCCAAAAGTAGCATCCAGACTCCCGTCGACATTGTAACGCAGGAGCGCAAAAGCGGAGTCGGGACCATCGGCCGAAATACCCGCCGCCACTAGTTTGCCGTTGGCCTGCAGCACCAGAGAGGTGGCTGCGTCAGAACCGCCGATGTCGGTAAGGACCCGTCCGCCGGAACCGAAGCCGGTATCCAGGGTGCCGTCCGGGTTGTAACGAACAAGAGCGAAACCGGCTCCGGACGCACCCGCGGCTACGATCTTGCCGTCGGGTTGTAGCGCGAGCGCAGTCGCCTGATCAGAGCCGCTGAGGTCGGTCAGGACCTGCCCACCGGAGCCGAAGCTTGGATCCAGACTCCCGTCGGGGTTGTAACGGGCCACGGCGAAATCAGCGAAGGTCCCCTGTGAAGCACCGGCTGCCACCAGCTTGCCGTCGGCCTGCAACTCCAGGGAGCTGGCCGCGGCAAGAGCGCCGATCCGGGTCAGGACTCGTCCGCCGGAACCGAAGCCGGTATCCAGGGTTCCGTCGGGGTTGTAACGAACGAGAGCGAAGGCCGTTCCCGACACACCCGCGGCTACGATCTTGCCGTCGGGTTGTAGCGCGACCGCATTCGCCCGATCAGAACCGCCGAGGTCGGTCAAGACCTGCCCACCGGAACCGAAGCTCGGATCCAGACTCCCGTCGGGGTTGTAACGGGCCAAGGCGAAATCAAAGGACCCCCCATCGGCGCTAGAGGAACCGGCCGCTACGAGCTTGCGGTCGCTCTGTATCACGAGTGCCGCTGCCGCTGCCGATCGAGCGCCGAAAACCGTGACCACGCGACCCTTGCGGCCAAAGCCCCTATCGAGTTGACCGTCGGGTCGATAACGCGCGAGTGCAAACATCCCTTGCCCAGTACGCCGACGATGTAGGGTGCCGGCTGCGACGAGCTTGCCGTTCGGTTGCGCGACGAGGGCGGACGCCTCCTCAAAGCCATTGAAGTGGGTCAGCACCTTACCGTCGGCGTCAAAGCTCGGGTCAAGGTCCCCGGGCCTCGCCTGCACCGCTGTAACTAGCCCGAAACTCAGGAGCCCGGCCAAGAGGACCGCGATCCCTCGTCGGTTGCCTCTGTAGGCTGGCCACGTGGAAATGCCGCGTATGGCAATAATCAAGGGATTGGAGAAAAGGTTCTTGGCCATGGCCCTCTCGTTCGGTTCCTCGACCTGGATGCGCTCGCCATCGTAGAGATCTTCAACGTTAAAGGTGGCAGCAATCCAGCTTCTAGCGGCCCTACAGAAAATCCAAATCCGGGTTCTGCCGCATCATCTCGGTGGTCTCCTCGTCATGCCGGGAAGGTATAGGAATTTCAAAGGCCCTTTTTCGATGAGAGGAAGAGTAGCGATGGACCTGTGGGTTGTCAATGACACGATCCGTCGGTCCAGGATGTGGGATGTTCCGGGCCCTTCCGCGGTCCGAGGT
>JBQTJM010000409.1:0-1853 GCA_052387115.1 Gammaproteobacteria bacterium
CGGCTCGCCGGCAAGGGCGATCGAAGTATGGTGCCAAGCGCCCGAAGTCTTAGCGTTTGTGAAAAACCTACTACGCTCGGGATCTCGCGTTCCGGCGGTACTCGGAATCCTCATGTATTTCAATATACACTCCGGTTGCTCGTCCCGTCCTTGGGACTCGCCCCTTCGGGGCTTGCGCTCCGTTTCGCTCCCGGCGAAACGGTCCTGCGCTCCGGCGGGAAGCCAGGGCCAGGGAGTGGCCCTGCTTGGCGCGCCGAGGATGCAGCGCCACCTCCCTTCGCTCGCGACGGTTTTTTCACGACCTCTTAGCGCCCGAGACGCGCCGCGCAATGGGCTATCGCCCTCACCAGATAGCGCCACACGGTCTTGGTCGAGACCCCCAGCCGGGCCGCGATCTCGGCGTGGGTCATTCCCTCGAACTTGTTCAAGACCAGGGCATGACGGCAGGGCTCGGGCAGATCGTCCAAGGCGGCCAGAAAACACTTCAACTGCAACTGGCCATCCGCGATCGCTTCGGGACCCGGCGCGGGATCCGGGACGCGGTCCGGTTCCATGGATAGGGCGGCGTCGACCCGTCGCCTCCGCGCCCGGCGCCAGGTGTCGATGGCAAGATGATCGGCGGTGCGGAAGAGATAAGCACGGGGCTCGCGCACGGAATCGAGATCGCCCTGCTCCAGGAGATGCAGGTAGGCGTCCTGCACCACATCCTCGACATCCGCCGCAGCACTCACACGCCCGGCCACCGAGGCGCTCAGATCGCGCCGGTGCCTCTGGAAAAGTTCCTGAATGCCTGAATGCTGAATGAAATACCGGCTGCGTTCCGGCATGGCTGCACCGAGCCTTCTCCGGGGTGTGTGCAGAGGGTGTCCCCGAGGCCTCTGCCCCGGCCATGGGCCGAGACAACGAGCACCTGCGGAGCCTTCGCGAGTAGGGTAACAACGGCCATGACGCGGCGCAATGCGACAAATTGTCGCAGGGCTCGAACGCGCGCGGCCGGCAGGAACGATGGCGAGGCGCGTGTTGCTAAAAAAGGCCCCCGCGGGCGCGGGGGTAAGGTGGTGGAGGTACAGACTCGAGGCGCCTTGCGACGGTCCAACAACCAATAGCACCCTGAGCAAAGGTCACCGGTGTGGGGGATCACCTCCCTCCGCAGCGGTGACAAACGGTTTCGGATCGAGGACCGATGCGGGTCCCGATTCGTTCGTCTCACGACTGAGATCATCGATGATAGAGGCGTGTGGCTCTCCGCAGGGGCTCGCCACGGAAACGGCCGTGGGCGCCCCTTCGGTATCCATTTCCCTTAATACTAGGTTCGGTGTCAACATGGAGCCGGAATAGCTGTATACGGCCCAGAGCCTTTTCATGGCGATGCCCTCCGGTGTGCTCTGCCTCAGATATCACATAGGCTAGCACACGCCCTAGCGGTTAGGAATGTGACAAATTGTCGCGCGACAAACTGCCGCACCTGTTTTTCATCGTCGCACGGAGCTCGTTGCGTGCGCGGCAGGACGTGGGGGAGTTGCGAATAGTGCATCCTGTTGTTACCACGGAGCTATTGTAGCGGTCGGATTTCCTGCGCAAATGCGGCAAATTGTCGCACCTGATGCGCCCCGCGATCGGTGATGCCCGCCCATCGGTCAAGCTGCGACTCTAAATCTAATGGACCGTCACGCAGGTAAGCTATTGGGACAAGAGGCGCGGCGAGCGGCGTGCCGGCACACGCGATCCGCAAAAACTCACGAAGACGGTTCCTGGCCTTCGCTTACCGAGTGATGTGCTCGATCACTCGCGCGACCCGCTGCCGCTCAGGAAAACCAACGCAGGACCGCGGCAGCGGTCAGCGCGGTGACTCC
>JBQTJM010000410.1:0-5111 GCA_052387115.1 Gammaproteobacteria bacterium
GAGAGATTTACGGCGGCACCGTGAGCGCCAATGCTCGTGTTGCGCGTCTCGCAAGCTCGTTCGGGGCGGTGGCAACGACGCGGCCTACTCCAGCTTGGATGGCTGCTCGGGGTTGGAGCCGAATCGAGTGGCATGTCACAAGAGAGCAATGGGAGAGCGGCCGTCTGACAATGCGTTCGACGGCCCTGTTGGGTTCCCGGCGTGCCGGGGGTGTAACATAACCGTCATGTGGCACGCTTACGATGGCCGCGATGAATAGAGCGGTGAACGATGAGTGGGGCGGTGAGAGGGACGACGCTGGAGGGTGAGGCGGCCGTGGCGACGGGCCGCGAGCCGGCGGCGATCCAGGAGTCGAAGGCGCATCGGCGCTGGCGGCTCCTGGAGGACCGCTGGACCCGCTATCTCATGGCCGCGGGCGGGGTCGGCGTCATCATCACCATTCTCCTCATCTTCGTCTATCTCCTGTACGTGGTCCTGCCGCTCTTCGCGCGCGCCTCGATCCAGCCTCAAGCGAGCTATCCGGTCCCCGGCGGGCCGGCAGAGACCCTGTGGCTCGGCACCGAGGAGTATGCCGAGATCGGCCTCCGGCTGAGCGACGATGGCCGGGCGGTGTTTTTCAAGACCCGTGACGGACAGGTGATCAGCGACGAACGGTTGGCCCTCCCCGAGGAGGCGCGGATCACTGCTTACGCCGCGGGCGATCCACACGCGGCCACCCTGTCCGTGGGGCTGTCGAACGGGACCGCCCTGGTCTTCCGCCATCGATATAGCGTGAGCTTCCCGAACGATGTCCGCACCCTGACCCCCGAGATCACCTATCCGCTCGGCCCCGCACCGGTGGCGGTCGACCCCGAAGGCCACGCCCTGACCCACCTCGCGGTCCAGAGCCAGGACCGGCAGACGACGCTCGCGGCCGTGACCGAGGACGGCCGCCTTTTGGTGGCCAACTTCGCGGCGACGCGCTCACTCCTGGAGGAGGGCGAGACGATCACGCGGCAGGCCGCCACGATCCCCGGCGACACCGGTCCGATCACCCACCTGGCTCTCGGTCTCCTGCAGCGCGAGCTGTACACCGCCGGCCGCGATGGGTCCATTCACTATTACGACATCACCAAGAAGACCGCCCCGAGCCTGGTCGACAAGGTCGGCGCCGTCGGGCACGGCCAGACCGTCACGGCGATGCAGTTCCTGAGTGGGGGGATCTCGCTGCTCGTCGGTGACTCGGCGGGGGGGATCACCCAGTGGTTCGCGGTGCGCGACGACCGCAACAGCTACAACCTGAGCCGGGTGCGATCGTTCTCCGCGCAGACGCATCCGATCACCCGGATCGCACCTGAATTCTTCCGCAAGGGTTTCGCGGCCGTTGATGAGTCCGGTACGCTCGGGCTGTATCACGCCACCGCCGAGCGCACCCTCCTGGTCCAGCGGATCATCGAGTCACCGGCCTCGCCGGTCGAGGCCGTGGCGATGTCCCCGCGGGCGGACGCCCTCTTGGTCGAGGACGGCGCCGGTCGTCTGGCCGGTCGTCTGCACTTCTTCCGCATCCACAACGAACACCCCGAGGTATCCTGGCACTCGCTGTGGGGCCAGGTGTGGTACGAGAGCCGCGAGCGCCCGGAGTACCTGTGGCAATCATCCGCGGCCACCGGCGATTTCGAGCCCAAGTTCAGCCTCAGCCCCTTGACGCTCGGGACCCTCAAGGCGGCCGTGTACGCGATGCTGTTTGCCGTCCCGATGGCCATCATGGGTGCCGTCTACACCGGTTATTTCATGTCCGCGGGGATGCGCCAGATCGTCAAACCCAGCATCGAGGTCATGGGGGCCTTGCCGACCGTCATCCTGGGTTTTCTGGCCGGCCTGTGGCTCGCGCCCTTCGTCGAGGCCAACCTCGCCGGGGTCTTCGCGCTCCCGATCGTGGTGCCCGCCGCGGTGCTCATCGCGGCTTATCTCTGGAGCCTCCTGCCGGAGGCCCTCTGCCGTCGGGTGCCGGAGGGCTCGGAGGCCGCGCTGCTCCTGCCGGTCGTGGCCGCGGCGATCTTCACGGCGCTCGCCGCCGGTGAGTGGCTGGAGGCGACGCTCTTCGCCGGCGACATGCCCGCCTGGCTGACCCGCGAGCTCGGCATCCCCTTCGATCAACGCAACTCGCTGGTGGTCGGGATCGCGATGGGTTTCGCCGTCATCCCGCCGATCTTCACCATCAGCGAAGACGCGATCTTCAGCGTCCCGCGCCACCTCACCCTCGGCTCGCTGGCGCTCGGCGCCACGTCCTGGCAGACGCTCACGCGCGTGGTGATCCTGACCGCGAGCCCGGCGATCTTCTCGGCGGTCATGATCGGCCTGGGTCGGGCGGTGGGTGAGACCATGATCGTGCTCATGGCGACCGGCAACACCCCCATCATGGATTGGAACCCGTTCCAGGGTTTCCGAGCGCTATCGGCCAACGTCGCAGTCGAGATGCCCGAATCCGAGGTCAACAGCACCCATTACCGGGTGTTGTTCCTGGCGGCCTTGGTGCTGTTCCTCGCGACCTTCCTCTTCAATACGGTCGCGGAGGTCTTTCGCCAGCGCCTGCGCGAGCGTTACAGCAATCTGTAAGGTATGGACGGACATCGCATGACACGCCTGTCCGACTTCCGGGAATGGGTCAAGACCGGCAGCCCGTGGGTTTGGTTGACGGCGGGCACGGTCAGTGTCTCGCTCTGCATGGTCTTCGGGCTCCTCCTGCTCATCGCCGTCAACGGCATGGGGCACTTCTGGCCCGGGCGCATCGCCGCGATCGACTACCGCGAGCCCGACGGCACCAAGGTCAAGCTCTACGGCGAGGTCGTGGACCGCGAAGAGGTGCCGGCCGCCCGGCTGGCAGAGAACGGGTATCGGCTCCCCGAGGGCGTCGTGACCGGAGAGCGACTGCTCATCAAGACCGGCAATCGCGACGTCTACGGCCTCGATTTCCGCTGGCTCGCGGCGCCCGGCATCGAGCGGATCGATTATCCCCCGGCGCTTCTGGCCGTGGAGCGCGAGGAATGGGGCAATGCCTACGGCTACCTGGTCGAGATCCGCGAGGACGGTAAAGCGATAACGACCTCGGACACCGACGGACCGCCGCTCGCGGAGGTGGGGGTGCGGCTCGATCGCAAGCGGGCCCTCGAGGAACAGATAGGTCGCCTGGAGCGCGGCCGCATCGGCGCGGTGAGCTACGCCATAGAGCAACTGCGCCTCGAGGGTCGCGCGTTGGAGCTCCGCGGGCAGCCGGACCCGCACGCGCTGCAAGCGATCGCGGAGGAGCGGCTGGCGCTGGAGGCCGAGTACGAGCGTCTCGGCGTCGCGCTCGGCGCGCTCGGTCACGAGATTGAGCGCGACTCTTTGCAGCTCAGGCTCGCCGGGGACGAGGACCTCACCATCCCGCTCGCCAAGGTGGTGCGCGTGTACCGGCCGAACGAGATGGGGACCATCGACAAGCTCGGCCATTACCTCACGAAGCTCGCGGAGTTCGCGACCGACGAGCCCCGCGAGGCCAATACCGAGGGCGGGATCTTCCCGGCCATCTTCGGCACCGTGCTCATGGTCCTCATCATGAGCCTCCTGGTGGCGCCGTTCGGCGTCATGGCCGCTGTCTATCTCCGGGAATATGCGAAGCAGGGCCCGCTGACCCGTACCATCCGCATCGCCGTCAACAACCTCGCGGGGGTGCCGTCGATCGTCTACGGCGTGTTCGGGCTCGGGTTTTTCGTGTACTTCCTCGGTGGCAACATCGACCGCCTTTTCTTCCCCGAGGCCCTGCCGGCCCCGACCTTCGGGACCCCGGGTCTCCTGTGGGCCTCGCTCACCTTAGCGATCCTGACCGTCCCGGTCGTGATCGTCGCCACCGAAGAGGGCCTGGCCCGCATCCCCGTGGACATCCGCGAAGGCAGCCTGGCGCTCGGGGCGACCAAGGCCGAGACCCTGTGGCGCATCGTCCTGCCGATGGCGAGCCCGGCGCTCATGACCGGGCTCATCCTGGCCGTGGCGCGCGCCGCCGGCGAGGTCGCGCCGCTCATGATGGTGGGGGTCGTCAAGCTCGCCCCGTCGCTGGCCATGGACGGCAATTTCCCTTTTCTGCACCTCGATCGCAAGATCATGCACCTCGGGTTTCACATCTACGACGTGGGTTTCCAGAGCCCCAATGTCGAGGCGGCGCGCCCGCTCGTGTATGCCACCGCGTTGCTCTTGGTCGTCATCGTCGTGGTCCTCAATCTGGCGGCGATCCGGATACGGAACCGCCTGCGGGAGAAATACCGTGCTTCGGAACATTGAAGAACCGGCCTTGAAGGCCGTGGACCCCAAGGGCACGGCCCGACCTGCCGCCACGCATGGTTTCCAGGGTTTCGATACCAAGGCCCCAGACGGCCAGGGTATCGATACGAGGGCCCCAGGATCCTCTTCTTCTCTCCAGGCACAGAGGCCCGAACAACTGGCGGCGGCGGGCCACAAGGTATGCCTCGAGGTCGCGGGCCTCAACCTCTATTACGGCGAGAAAAAGGCCCTCCACGCCATCACGATGGCGATCCCCGAGCGCCAGGTCACGGCCTTCATCGGCCCGAGCGGCTGCGGCAAGTCGACGCTCCTGCGCTGCTTCAACCGCATGAACGACCTTTATGATCACGTGCGCATCGAGGGCGAGATCCGGCTCTTCGGCCACAACATCTACGCCGCCGACACGCCGGTGTCCGATCTCAGGCGGAGGGTCGGGATGGTGTTCCAGAAACCCAACCCGTTTCCGAAGTCGATCTACGAGAACGTCGCCTATGGGCTGAGGCTCCAGGGGGTCAAGAAGCGACGCGTCCTGGACGAGGCCGTGGAGCGGGCCATCAAGCGCGCCGCCCTGTGGGAGGAGGTCAAGGACCGACTCAACGATGGCGCCATGACCTTGTCGGGCGGGCAGCAGCAGCGCCTCGTCATCGCGCGCGCCATCGCCATCGAGCCCGAGGTGTTGTTGCTCGACGAGCCGGCCTCCGCGCTCGACCCCATCTCGACGCTCAAGATCGAAGACCTCATCTATGAGCTCAAGACCGAATACACGATCCTGATCGTGACCCACAACATGCAGCAGGCGGCGCGGGTCTCCGACCACA
>JBQTJM010000411.1:0-25775 GCA_052387115.1 Gammaproteobacteria bacterium
GTTGCAGGAAAAGACTAGTATCGCCTGAGAGCTGGTGAAAAAAATCTGCTGCGCTCGGGATCACCGGGGAGGAAAGTCCCTCCCCTGCGATCGCGGGGGAGGGGTCGGGTGGGGGTAAGCGCCCCCGCAGCGAAGGGCGGTGGTCAGCACGTGCCGGCGTGACCCCCACCCCTGCCCTCCCCCGTCCGCAAAGGCGCGGACAGGGGAGGGAGTTTCTGCCACGAGGTCTGATCGCTTGGGGTGACGATGATGAGCGAGAGCTTTCCCATCTACGCGGGCGGCGAGTTCACGACGACCTCGAAGGCCCTCGACGTCGTGAGCCCGTATTCGGGTGTCGCCACCTACCGGACCTACCTCGGCGGTGAGGAAGAATATGAGCGGGCGGTCACGGCCGCAGAGGGCGCGCGCGAGGCCATGCGCGTGCTTCCGACCTATCGCCGCTACCAGATCCTCCAGGACATCTCCGCGGGAATACTGAAGCATCGCGAGCAGTTCGCCCGGATCATGGCGCGGGAAGCGGCCAAACCGCTCAGGACCGGGCGCTTCGAGGCCGAGCGCGCCGCGCAGACCTTCCTCATCGCCTCCGAGGAGGCCAAACGCCTCCCCGGCGAGCTCTTGCGCCTCGACTGGACACCCGTGGCGCACGGCAAGGAGGCGATCGTGAAGTATTTTCCGGTCGGGCTCGTGGCCGGGATCTCACCGTTCAATTTTCCGCTCAATCTCGTGGCGCACAAGATCGCCCCGGCCATCGCCGCGGGGTGCCCGATCGTCCTGAAACCGGCATCCAAGACCCCCATCTCGGCGCTGTTACTGGCCCGGATCATCGACGAGACGGCGCTGCCCAAGGGCGGCGTCTCGATGCTGCCGATGGACCGGGAGACCGGCAACCGGCTGGTGACCGACGCGCGTTTCCACCTCTTGTCCTTCACCGGCTCGCCCGATGTCGGTTGGGAGATGAAGAAGAACGCCGGCAAGAAGAAGGTGGTTTTGGAATTGGGCGGCAATGCCGGGCTCATCGTCGATCGGGACGGGGATGTGGAACGCGCCATCAAGAAATCGGTGATCGGTGCCTTCACCAATGCCGGCCAGAGTTGCATCCACACCCAGCGCATCCAGGTCGAGGCCTCGGTGTTCGATGCGTTCCTGGAAGGTTTTCGAGCCGAGGCAGAGCGGCTTCGCGTCGGCGATCCCGAGGAGGAAGCGACCGATGTCTCGGCCATGATCGACGAGGGTAATGCCAGGCGCATCGCGGAGTGGGTGGACGAGGCACGTGAGGCGGGAGCCACCGTGGTGATGGGCGGGCAGAGGGACGGCGCCGTCTATGCGCCGACGGTCCTGACCGGCACCCGGCGGACGATGAAGGTGAACGCGCTCGAGGCCTTTGGGCCGATCGTGGTGGTGGAGAAGTTCACCGACTTCGCCGAGGCCGTGGCGGCCATCAACCACTCCAGCTTCGGCCTGCAGGCCGGGGTGTTCACGCAAGACTATAGAAAGATCCATTACGCCTTCGAGCACTTGGAGGTGGGCGGGGTCACGGTCAACGAGGTGCCGACCTTCCGCGCCGATCAGATGCCGTACGGGGGCGTGAAGGACTCCGGTCTCGGCCGCGAAGGACCGAAATACGCGATCCTCGACATGATGGAGCCGAGGGTGCTGGTCTTGGATCACTCATGGGATCACTCATGGGATCACTCATGACGCAAAGGGCGTCTTCTCTTGCAACTGATTGATGGTGATAGGCTCTCTGGGCGCGGGTCGCAACCGGCCCGGCCATCAGATCCCCCCAGCCATCAAATCCCCATATTGCCCAAGGTCACCATGATGTCGTTGAGGACTGCCGTGGCCCGCGGGTGCTCGACCTCGAAGTGCCGGATCGCCTCTCTCACCGCGTCCGTCCCATCGGGCCGGGCGGCGCCGCGGTCCGCCAAGCGGTCTTCGATGTCGCTCACCAGGCGATTCAGACGCTCCAACGAGTCCGGTCTCTCTGTCCCGATCTCGTTGACGAGCGCCCTTAGGGTTTCGAGTTGCTCCCGTAACTGTTGTTCCGACATAGGCATACCCCTTCGCGCTGTTTGAATTGTGTCAGCCCCGCGCCCTACAGGTTGCAAGTAAATCAGGTTTCGACGCCCAAGATTGTAGCGTGCTCCGGCGTCCGCAGTTAGAATTTCCGGCCCTCTACCGCCCTTTCGTCCTCTGAATGTCAGACCCCACGCGGCCCGTGCGCCGGCCTGAACGCGCGATGTTCTCGTCGGGTCCGTGCGCCAAGCGCCCGGGGTGGGCTCCCGACGTACTGGGCGAAGCGGTCCTGGGTCGTTCGCACCGGGCACCGGCCGCCAAGGCCAAGCTCCTGGAAATCGCCCGGCGCTGCCGGACCGTGCTCGGGTTGCCTGAAGACTACCGGATCGGGGTCGTGCCGGCCTCGGACACGGGGGCGATGGAGGCGGCGCTATGGTCGCTCCTGGGGCCGCGCGGGGTCGATTGCCTGGCCTGGGAGCAGTTCGGCCTGGCATGGCAGAGGGATGTGCTCGGGCAGTTGAAGCTCCCGGATGTGAGGCGCATCGACGCGCCCTACGGCAGCTTGCCGGACCTCTCCACGATCGACTGGGATCGCGATGTGGTGTTCGTCTGGAACGGCACGACCTCCGGGGTGCGCGTCCCCGATGGGCGTTGGATAGCCGACGCAAGGGCGGGGCTCGCGATCTGCGACGCGACCTCGGCGGTCTTCGCCATGGATCTCCCCTGGGAAAAGCTCGATGTGGCGACCTTCTCCTGGCAGAAGGCCCTGGGGGGCGAGGCCCAGCACGGCATGCTGGTGCTCGGCCCGCGGGCCGTCGAGCGGATCAACGGCTGTGCGCCGCGATGGCCGATCCCAAAGGTCTTGCAGCTGACCAAGGGGGGTCGCCTCGACGAGGACATCTTCCAGGGCGGCGCGATCAACACGCCGTCGCTCCTGTGTGTGGAGGACTTCCTCGACGCGCTCTGCTGGGCCGAGGGGATCGGTGGCCTGCCCGCGCTCATCGCCCGCTCGAAGGCCAACTTCGATCGGGTGGATGCCTGGGTCGCCGAGACGTCCTGGGTGCAGTTCCTGGCCGAAGACCCCGCTACGCGCTCGACCACATCGGTCTGTCTCAAGGTCGTGGACCCCTGGTTCACCGGCCAGGGTCATGAGGCGCGCTGGCAGATCATCAAGCGTCTGTGTGCTATCCTCGAAGAGGAGCGCGCGGGCTTCGACCTCGCCGCCTATCGCGAGGCCCCACCGGGACTCCGGGTATGGTGTGGTGCGACGGTGGAAGAGGGTGATGTCGCGGCGCTACTGCCCTGGATCGACTGGGCATATCGACAGCTGAGGGAGGCGGCACCATGCACAAGGTCCTGATCGCCGACGCCATCGCCGAGGAGGGCCTGACGTATCTACGTGCCCGGCCGGCGTTCGAGGTCGTGGTGGCCACGGGCGAGAGTCCCGAGGCCCTGGTGTCCTGCATCGCGGACTGCGACGCGGTCATCGTCCGCAGCAGCACCCGTATCACGCGCGCGATCCTGTCCGCGGCCCTGCGCCTGCGGGTGGTCGGGCGCGCCGGGATCGGCGTCGACAACATCGATGTGGAAGCGGCCACCGAGCGCGGGGTCGTGGTCCTCAATACCCCCGACGCGAACGCCACGACGACCGCGGAATTGACCGTCGCGCACCTGCTTTCCTTGAGCCGACATCTCCCGCAGGCCGATCGCTCGGTGCGGGCCGGAGAATGGCGCCGGGCGTCCTTCCTGGGCACCGAGGTCGCGGGTAAGACACTCGGCGTCATCGGTTACGGCACCATCGGGCGGCTGGTGGCGGCGCGTGCCCTGGGCCTCAAGATGCGGGTGCTGGCCCATGACCCGTATGTGACCCGCGAGGTCATGGAAGCCGACGGGGTGGACCCCTTAGGGCTCGACGAGTTACTCGGCAAGGTCGATTACGTGAGCTTGCACTGCACCCTGAGCGAGAAGACCCGCAAGCTCTTAGACGCCTCCCGTCTCGGGCTCATGCAGCGCGGGTCGCGGCTCATCAACTGCGCGCGCGGGGGGCTCGTGGACGAAGGGGCGCTGTTCGAGGCCCTGCGTACGGGACAGCTTTCCGGCGCGGCCCTCGATGTGTTCGAGCAGGAGCCGCCGCGGGGCTCGCCGCTCCTCGAACGACCCGACGTGGTCTTGAGCCCGCACCTCGGTGCCTCGACCGAGGAGGCCCAGGTGGCCGCCGGGTTGGCCGTCGCGGAGCAGATCGTGAGCTATTTCGAGACGGGCGAGGCCATCAATGCCGTGAACCTTCCGCGCATCACGCCCGCCGATTTGAACCGCTTACGCCCTTACCAGGTGCTGGGCCACCGCTTAGGGCGGTTGCTCGCGGCGCTGGTGCCGGGCCCCTTGCAGGAGGTCGAGGTGACGATGCGCGGGCGCGCGGCCGAGCTCGATCCCCATCCGATCGCCACCGAGTGCCTGGTCGGCCTCTTGGAGGCGGAGCTATCGGTGCCCGTGAACCAGGTCAATGCCCGGCATCTCGCACGCCGCCAGGGGATCACCCTGGTCGAGTCTCGCTCCCTGGAAACGGACGAATATCTCTCGCTGGTCACGGTGGCCGGCCGGTACAACGGCGGTCGCACCAGCGTCGCGGGGACCTTGCTCGGGGAACGGCACGCGCGGCTCGTGCGCATCGACGACTGCGAGGTCGAGAGCGTCCCGGAAGGTACCGTGCTCATCACCCGACACGAGGATCGACCCGGTGTCGTCGGCGCACTGGGCACCCTGCTCGGCCGGGAGGACGTCAATATCTCGCGCATGCAGGTCGGCGTGGCCTCGGGGCCGGAGGCCCTGGCGGTCATCGGGATCTCGCACCCCTTGAGCGCCGAAACGCTCCGGCGGGTGGCCGCGACCCCCGCCATCCATCAGGTCTATCAGCTCACCTTCTGAGAAGGCGCGATGGTCTTAGGGCCACCCTTCGAGGTCGTGTTCTTCGACTGCGACAGCACCCTCTGTGCTATCGAGGGAATCGACGAGCTGGCGAGGCGCTCCGGGGTGAGCACCGAGGTCGCATCGCTGACCGAAGCCGCGATGGAGGGGCGGCTGCCACTGGAAGCCGTCTATGGGGAGCGTCTTGAAATGACCCGACCTGGACGCGATACGGTCGAGTGGCTCGGGGAGCGCTACCTCCAGACGCTCGTGGAGGGGGCGCACGAGGTGGTCGGGACGCTCACGACCTTAGGCAAGGAGGTTCACGTCATGAGCAGCGGGATCCGTCAAGCCGTGCTCCGAGTCGGCGAGGCCTTGGCGATCCCGGCCGAGCGCGTGCATGCCGTCGAGGTGATCTGGGATGCCACCGGGCGATACATCGACTACGACCGAGGCTCGCCACTGGCGCGTGCCGGCGGCAAGGCCACGGTATGCCGGGCCGCGCTGCGTAACGGGGTGGCGGCGGCCATGGTGGGAGACGGCGTCACGGACCTCGAAGCGGCGGCCGCGGGAGTCTATGTCATCGGTTTCGGCGGTGTCGTCCGTCGGCCCGCAGTGTCTCGACAGGCCGACGTTTTCGTACCCGGTCCGACGCTCCGCCCGCTGCTCGAGGTGCTCTTGGGGGTCGCCGAACGGCGGTCGATCGGGAAAAACGGCCGTTGCCCACGGGAGTAATGCGCGCCGCCCGCCCCCTCCCTGGCGTTCACATGACACAGGACCTGTACGTATCGTATCCGGGGGGGTGCGGCACTCAGATTGCAAGCGCCAGCTGAAGTTCGCGTTGCCCCGCCGAGACGTGCGAGCCAGCGAGCCTGAGGTTTCCGGACAAAACATCATGCCCAAAGTCTTAGGGATACCCATGCACGGCGGCTCGCTCGATGATGCCGTCGATCGGGTGATCTCTGTGTGTGGTTCCGCTCAACACAAGGACAATCGTCTGGTCAGCGCCACCAGTGCCCACGGGCTCGTCTTCGCCAGGCGACACGCGGGGTTTCGAAGGGTCCTGAAGGATTTCTTCTTGAACCTGCCGGACGGCAAACCGGTCGCCTGGGTGGGACGGCGACTGAAGGGCGCCCCCGCCATGCGGCAGTGCCGAGGCAGCGACTTCTTCAAGGCCGTGATCGACCGTTCGGCGGATAGACCCATCAAGCACTTCTACTGCGGCGGAAAGGCGGGAGTCGCGGCCAAGCTCCGAGACGAGTGCGCGGATCGATACGGGAATCTGAACTGCGTGGGGGTTTTTTCGCCACCGTTTCGCGAGATGAGCGATGGGGAGCTTCAGGCCCTCGCCGGTGAGATCAACCGCAGTGACGCGGATATCGTGTGGGTAGGCTTGAGCACCCCCAAGCAGGAGGTGTTCGCGACCCGTCTGGCGCGGTTCACCCGCGTGCATGTCCTCGCCACGATCGGGGCCGCATTCGACTTTCATGTGGGAAGCGTCAAGGAGGCCCCGGGGGTCTTCAGGCGATTCGGGCTCGAGTGGTTCTACCGCTTGTGCACCGAGCCGCGGCGCTTGTATCGGCGGTACACCGAGGTGGTGCCGCTGTTTATTTTCTATAATTTTATGGATCTGATCAGGACCGGCGCGGGCGAGACGGATGACCTGACCGACACAGGAGAAAGGTGTGGCGTATGACTGCAAGAAAGACTGCTTTGGTGTGCGGGGCCGGTGGCTTTATCGGCAGCCATCTGGCGAAGCGGCTCAAACAAGAGGGGTACTGGGTGCTCGGCGTCGACCTCAAGTACCCGGAGTTCAGCGACACGGCCGCGGATGAGTTCGTCCAAGGCGATCTGCGTGACCAGACGCTGTGCAAGGAGTTGCTCGACCGACCCTACGACGAGGTGTATCAACTAGCCGCCGACATGGGCGGCGCCGGATACATCTTCACGGGGGACCATGACGCGGACGTCATGCACAACTCCGCGACCATCAACCTCAACATCGCCGAACGGGCACGGCTTTGCGGCGCGAACAAGATCTTATATTCCTCGTCGGCGTGCATGTATCCGGCATACAACCAGGAAGACCCGGACAACCCAAAATGCTCGGAAGACTCCGCGTATCCGGCCGCGCCGGACAGCGAGTATGGATGGGAGAAACTCTTCAGCGAGCGCTTGTATCTGGCCTACCGTCGTAACCATGGGCTGGCCGTGCGGATCGCTCGATTTCACAACATCTTCGGGCCCGAAGGGACATGGCACGGCGGGCGTGAGAAGGCCCCCGCGGCCCTGTGCCGCAAGGTCGCGGAAGCGGCCGACGGCGGCCGCATCGAGATCTGGGGTGACGGCAAGCAAACGCGGTCGTTCCTTTACATCGATGAGTGTCTGGAAGCCGTCCGGCGTCTGATGCAATCCGATTTCACCGGCCCAGTCAATGTCGGCTCCCAAGAGATGATCAGCATCAACGAGTTCGCGAGGATGGTGATCCGGATCTCGGGAAAGACGCTCTCCATCAAGAACATCGTGGGCCCCATCGGGGTCCGCGGCAGGACCTCGGACAACGCGCTCATTCACACGGCGCTCGGGTGGACGCCGTCCATGCCGCTGGAAGAAGGCATGCGCCGGACCTATTCCTGGATAGCCGAGCAGGTAAGGCTCGCCGCTCCGATGCGGAGTGCCGCCTAAGAACCGCTCGCTGGCGCGCAGGCCCGAGGGCCCTGGACCCGATCGTAGACCGCAAACAGTTGGCCGCCGGTGTCACCGATCGGTTCCTGGTAGTGGAGGCCGCTCAGGGTGAAATCCACCGGCGGGCACAGGCGCGGGCCATTCAACAGGGTATCGAAGGATCCTCCGCCGAGGAGGCGGTGTACCTGGGTGAGGTACAGTCGATCGACGGCACCGGCCGTCAGCAAGGTCGACAAGACGCCGGGGCCGCCTGTGGCGTAGATGCTGTTGAAACCATGGGCGCCTAGCACCTCGATCAGTTCGGCGCCGCACACCCCTCGCCCTGCCCCCGTTAGCAGGACCCCGGCGCCCGCGGCTTCCAGTGCCCTTAGCTGTTCCGGCGGCGCCTCGCTACCGGTAGCGATGTACAGGGTCCGACCGAACCGCGCGATGAGCTGCGCGAGGGGGAAATCCAGGCGCTGGCTCAGAACCACGATGGCCGGTTGCGCGGCGAGCCCGTGACTCCGGCGCCAATCGATGAGATCCCGGTACTCGGCTGCGGTGCTCACCGGCGGCAGGTCCTGGGCCCGACCACGGGCCAACTGGCGCAGATAACGGCCGCTCGTCACGATGGCGTCGGCAAGCGCTGCCAGCTCTTGGAAGAGACGCCAGTCGTCCGGGTTAGTGATCGACTCCGGTACCAGCCGCTCGCCGGTCTCCGAGTGATCGAGCGCGATGCGCCCATCCAGGCTCATGATGAAGTTGCTGTAGACGTAAGGCCGTGGGCGAGGCGGAGAGGGGCGCAAGGTGGGGGCATGGCCGAGATAGAGACCGCTCAGCGGGACGGTCCGCGCCGGCGCCGGGAAGAGGCGGGTGAGTGTCGGCATGGTTTATTTAATTACGGCGAGGTGGCGGTGATCCCTTCCCGCGCGCGTCGCTGTATGCGTGGTCAGTCCCAGGGTCGTCGATCGTCCGGGTCGCACGTTTCAGTAAACCCGCGACACCCGATAACCGAGGTCTTCGAGTAGCGCCAGCACGCCGCGCTCGCCGGCCAGGTGCAGGGCGCCGATGGCAATGAACGAGGATCCTTCGGCCAGCCGGGGTGCCATGCGCTCGACCATGAGACGGTTCCGCTTCCATAACAGGCTGTCCATGAGCCGGCTGTAGTGGTCTTGCCCGCTGGCTTGATATCTCTCGGAAGTGCGATATAGAGCGAGCGCCATGAGCATTCCGAGGTCGCGATCGAGATAGGCGCGCAACAGCCCCGCGACCTCCCGTTGTAGGGCGTCGTAATGGCACACGGCGTCGTTGAGGAGTGCGATCTGGTCGTTCAGAGGCAGTCCGCTCAGCGCCGCCGCCTGTTCCTCGACCGACTCCAGACCCTGTACCCCCTTGCCGCTTTCCTGCGCCCTGCGCATGAGCTCCAGATCGAGCGCCACGAGATCGGTGGGCGGCGGTAGGTTCAGCGTCGTAAAGACGACCCAGGGCCTCAAGCGCAGGGCCGCCTCGCGGGGGATCGCATAGCGCTCCAAGAGGGGCGCGGCGCGCTCGAAGAGTGGCTGGCCGATCTCGGTGGGGAGGGACTTGCCCGGTTCGAGGAGCATGTGCGTGGAGAACGCCGCCAGCCCGCGCTCGTCGAGCATGACTTCGATGACCAGGCCGCGACTGTTCTCGAAGGCCTCGCTCACGGGCTTGGGCAAGGCCAGGACGCGCGGGTCGCCGACGTGGATGGTTCCAAAGACGTGGCTCCCTGGGTGCCCGGCCTTCGTGACCTGAAACAACAGGCCTCGGTCGAAGCGCCCGCTGTGCCGGGCTACCGATCCGGTCGCCGGTAGCGGTTCGCAGTCGAGCGCCCATACGCCGGGTGGGCTCCAAGCGCCGATCAGCAGCAGGACCCCTACGACGCTCATGAATCGAGTGCCACGGCCGCGTGCCGTTTTTTCGGCGACATTGCCAAGCGGCTTTATCCCGAATATAGATATCATGTGGGGATCCTTAAGAGGCAACGGCGCGGTGTAGTTCGGGCTCGGCCGCGAAGGCGGCGACCGCCCGCACCGCCTCCTGGCGATCTACGGTGTGGTTCGGCCCGCGCTCATGCCGCACAGCATGCCCGTAGAGCCGAGTGAGCGGAGCCTGGGGTCCGGTCTGCCGGGTGCCGGAAAGGGCTGCGAGGACCTCTGCTGCGCCCTGTGGATTGTTGCAGACCAAGAGCATATCGCAACCTGCCTCGAGGGCGGCTCGGGCCCGATCGGGGTAGCCGCCGGCACCCGCCGCGCCGGCCATTGAGAGATCGTCGCTCACGACCACCCCATCGAATCCCAACGCCGTCCGCAAGACCCGCTTGAGCCAGGCAGGCGAGAACCCGGCCTGCCGGTCATCCACCTGCGGGTACACGACGTGGGCCGGCATGATGCCATCGAGGTCCGCCCGGGCGAGCCGTGCGAAGGGTACCAGGTCGGTTCGCGCGATGCGGGCATAGGGGCGATCATCTATCGGGATCTCGATATGGGAGTCGGCGCCGACCGAGCCGTGACCGGGAAAGTGTTTGCCGACCGCAGCCATGCCCGCCTCCCGCATCCCTTCGATATAGGCCGATGCCAGCCCGGCCACTGTTTCGGGGTGCCGATGGAAGGCGCGCTCGCCGATCACGGCACTGGTGCCGAGACCGAGGTCGAGGACCGGAGCGAAGCTCAGATCCACACCCACGGCGCGGAGCTCCGCGGCCATGACGAAACCGCACAGGTGTGCCATGCGTCGGGCTTGGAACGGGTCGCGATCATGAAGCCGTCCGAGCGCGGCGCACGGCGGGAGCCGGGTGAACCCGGTGCGAAAACGCTGCACCGGTCCGCCCTCCTGGTCCACGGCGATCAGGAGCGGTGGGCTCTTCAAGGCGTGCAGCGCGGTGCATAGCGCCGTGATCTGCCGGGGGCCGATGTAGTTGCGCGTGAACAGGATCACCCCGCAGCACCGGGGGTGAAGCAAGAGCTCCTGTTCCTCGGCCGAGGGCTCGGTGCCGAGGAGATCCAGCATCACGAGGCCGGACATCGAAAACGGTCCTCCCCGAGAGGCATGTCGAGTGTCGAACACGACGCAGGAGTGCCTCGTGCAGATGCGGTGCGGGTCGAAGAGCTCGGCATGCGGATGTCAGGGCGGTGCTCGGACAGGGGCTCGGGGTCCACGGGTGGGTCTCGAGATCATAGAATAGAGCAGGACGGGGGCCCAAGTCCTCGCCCCGTGTCATCGCCCCAAGTGATCGCCCAAGTCATGGAGAATCCAGCCGCATGCACGATTCCACCCGCATCGAGATCGACCTCGGCCAGCAGTGCCTCACACTCTTTCGGAGTAGTGAGAGGCGCGCGGTTTATCCGGTGTCCACCGCCAAGAATGGTGCGGGCGAATCGCGGGGTAGCGAGTGTACGCCGTGCGGCCGGCACGCGATCGATGAGAAGATCGGTCACGGATGCCCCGTGAACACCGTGTTCGTGGCGCGCCGGCCGACCGGCGAGGTGTATACGCCGGCATTGCGGGAGCAGTATCCCGGCCGCGACTGGATCCTGACGCGCATCCTATGGCTCACCGGGCTCGAACCCGGGCGCAACCAGGGAGGCGATGTCGATACCCGCGGCCGCTACGTCTATATCCACGGCGCGCCCGACGAAGTGCCCATGGGTGTCCCTGGCTCACGCGGCTGCGTGCGCATGCGGAACTCGGACATCGTGGCGTTGTTCGATGCCGTTCGGGTCGGCACCGGCGTGCTGATCACGCCGGATTTATAGTCAATGCCAGATATAGTCAATGCCAAAATATAGTCAATGCCAAAATATAGTCAATGAAGATGCACCCGTGCCGCCTTCCCGGAGCCTGAGCCCCATGCCTTGGACGCCAGCCGCGCTATGCTCCCTCCTCGTCAAGATCGCCGACGATTGGTTCTATGTCCCCCGCTGGAAGAAGCTCGACCGCGTCCTGTCGATGCGGGCGTCCGCCTGTGACGATTTCTACTTCATCCAGATTGGCGCCAACGACGGCGCCATGCGCGACCACCTGCGCGACTTCATCCTGCGCTTCCGCTGGCGCGGGATCCTGGTGGAGCCGGTGCCGGCCTATTGCGCCCGCCTGCGCGCCAATTATCGGAGTCAACCCGGGCTCATCATCGAACAGCTCGCCATCGCCGAGCGCGAGGAGCGGCGCGATCTGTTTCGGATATGCGACGAGGTGGAGCACCTGCCCGCCTGGTGCAGGGGGCTCGCGTCCTTCCACCTGGAGGTGGTGCGCAAGCATCGTTTCGTGGTCCCGGACCTGGAACGCTATATCGTCCGCGAACAGGTGCAATGTCTGCCCCTCCGCCGGCTCCTGGAGAAGCACCGAGTCGATCGACTCGACCTCTTGTCGATCGACACCGAGGGTCATGATTACGAGGTCATCAAGCAGATCGACTTTCGGGCCTTGAGACCCGGCATCGTGCTCTACGAGCACCGTCACCTGCCCCGCCCGGATCGAGCGGCCTGCGAGCACTTGCTGTGCTCCCACGGCTATCGCCTGGCGAGCCGTCTGGGCAATACCCTCGCGTATCTCGATTAACTGGAGGGCGATTAACTGGAGGGCGATTAACTGGAGGTCGATTAACTGGAGGGCGATTAGCGGGAGGCCCTGCCGCGCGATTCCGGCGGGCGGACGGGTCGGAGCCGATCGATCCAGAGCGCCGTCGCGCCGGCCACGGCCGCCGGCATGGCGATAAAGTTCACGACGGGGATGAGGGTCATGCACAAGGCCGCGAGGCCGAAGCCGAGCGCCAAAGGCCGCTGCTCGGCCAAGAGCGCCCGTTGGGAGCGCACATCGATGCCATGATTGGCCATCGGATAGTCTGCGTATTCCAGTGCCAGGAGCCAGGCCGCGACCACGAACCACAAAAGCGGCGCGATGGCTTGCAGCCCCGGTACGAAGAACAGGATCGTCACTGGGATGATACACAGGGCCGCATGCGCCAGCTTACGAAGCTCGGATAGCCACGCCGTCAGCGCCTGCCTGAACGGGCCCGCGCCGCTCGCGGGGTCCGCGGGTGGCTGTCCCGTGAGGCGTTTCTCGACGGCCACGGCGAGGCGGCCGTTGAACGGCGTGGCGATGAGATTGGCGAGGTAGGTGAAGCCGAAGAACACGATCCCCAGGACCGAGAGGATGACCACCGGCCAGAACAGCCACTGCAACCAGTCGGGAAGAAAGCGCTGTGCCAGCCCGGTCAAGCGCTCTACGAGATAA
This sequence comes from Gammaproteobacteria bacterium, assembly GCA_052387115.1. GTDB lineage: Bacteria > Pseudomonadota > Gammaproteobacteria > JACCXJ01 > JACCXJ01 > JACCXJ01. The sequence goes on from JBQTJM010000411.1 coordinate 12,838, forward strand.
AGTGCGGCGAAGCAGAAGATCAGGGCGTTGATGACCAACGGGATCGCGACATAGCGCCGGATCCCCGCCGCGCCGATGAGGCGCACGCCGACGAGCCCATACCGAAACCCATCGGCCAACTGCCGCGCGGCGTTCACTGCTGCCGCTCAGCCGAGATCGAGACCGGGTGGGGCGGCCCAGTCCGGCGCCTGGTAGTGGGCGATCACGGTCGTGTACAATCCGCCGCGCACATTGAACCGCGCCTCGGTCCGTGCAAAGCGCGGGCGGATGGCCGACACCACGTCATCGAGGATGCGGTTGGTGACGTCTTCGTGGTAGGCGCCGGTCTCGCGATAGGACCAGATATAGAGCTTCAGGGCCTTGAGCTCCAGGCAATGGTGATCGGGGACATAGGCAAGCCGCAGGGTCGCGAAGTCGGGCTGGCCGGTCTTGGGACACAGGCAGGTGAACTCGGGGATGCGGATGCGGATGAGATAATCCCGATCCGGTTTGGGGTTTTGAAAGGTCTCCAGGGATGGCAGAGAGGAGGCCGTCATGGTCGTATTCGCATCGTGGCGCCTGAGTCCGAATATCTGAATCGGGAATGCCCGGATCAGAATGCCTGAATTGGAATGGCATTATAGCGCCTGACATCGGCTGCGGTGAGGGCAGCGCATGGTGGTCCCGCAGGTAGCAGTAGCAATAGGACGTATGTGCCGCTGACGGATCTCGCCCAGGCCATCTGGTACGGCGGCCATCCCCTGGGTCTTGTGCTCGCGCCGCTATCCTGGCTCTACCGGGCTTGCGTGGCGCTGAGGCGCGCGGCCTACCGGGCGGGGCTTATGCGCGTGTCGCGCTGCACTAAGCCGGTCGTCGTGGTGGGCAATCTCACCGTGGGGGGGACCGGGAAGACACCGCTCGTGGTGTGGCTTGCAGAATGCCTGCGCCGGCATGGCTACCGACCGGGCATCGTCACGCGGGGCTACGGGGGCGAGGCAGGCGTGTGGCCCAAGGAGGTGCGTACCGACAGCGATCCGGCCGTGGTGGGGGACGAGCCGGTGCTGCTCGCCCGACGGGCGCGCTGCCCGGTGGTCGCCGGGCCGGACCGTTACCGTGCCGCTCAGATCCTCTTGGAGCGTTGCGATGTCATCGTGAGCGACGACGGCCTGCAGCACCTCGCGCTGCACCGCGATCTCGAGATCGCCGTCATCGACGCGGTACGGCGCTTCGGCAACGGCCGGCTCTTGCCCGCGGGTCCGTTGCGAGAGCCGCTCGGCCGCCTCGCATCGGTGGATCTGGTGGTGGAGAACGGCGGGCAGGTGGGGAGGGATATCATTCGAGACCTCGCCCCTCTTCGGGTCCCGGGGCGCGTCGCCTACCCCATGCAGTGCCGGGCGTTGCCGCTCTGTTCGCTCGCGGACGACCACGCGCTCGCGGCTACTGCGTGGCAGGGGCGCGTGGTGCACGCGGTCGCGGGGATCGGGCATCCAGAGCGCTTCTTCGCGACCCTTGTCGCCCTGGGTTTTGGGGTTATCCCCCACCCCTATCCCGATCACCATCGGTTCGCCACGAGTGATATCACGTTTGCCGACGGGCTCCCGGTCATCATGACCGAGAAGGACGCGGTAAAATGCCGGAGCTTCGCCGCTCCCGGTCATTGGTACCTGCCGGTAGCAGCGCATCTGCCCCCGGAATTCGAGCAACGGCTCATCGAACTTCTTCGGAGTGAGTGTCATGGATAAACATCTATTGGACATCCTGGTCTGTCCGGTCTGCAAAGGGCCGCTCGGCTACCGGCGCACGGAGGCCGAGTTGGTCTGTAAGGCGTGCCGGTTGGCTTATCCCATCCGCGACGAGATCCCGGTGATGCTCGAGGATGAGGCCCGCAAGGTGACGCTGGACGAGGTCGTATAGTTGCTTTTCCGGGTCTACATCCCGGCTCGTTATGGCTCGTCGCGGCTACCCGGCAAGCCCCTCCTCGACATCGCGGGCAAGCCCATGCTGCAGCACGTGTTCGAGCGCGCCCGGGAGAGTGGCGCGGCGCGGGTGGTAGTGGCCACCGACGATGAGCGCATCAAGGCGCGCGCCGAGGCTTTCGGTGCCACGGTGTGCATCACCGCTCCCGGACATGCCTCGGGTACGGACCGTATCGCCGAGGCCGCGACGCGCCTCGGGGAGGACGACGATGCCGTCATCGTCAATCTGCAGGGCGATGAACCGTTCATGCCGCCGCACGCTATCGCCGAGGTGGCCGCTCTGCTCGCAGAGGATGTGCCCATGGCGACGCTGTGCACGCCGATCTCGAGACGGGAGGACCTCCTCGATCCCAATGTCGTCAAGGTGGTCATGGATGACGCGGGGCATGCCTTGTACTTCAGCCGTGCGCCCATCCCCTTTGCGCGTGCCGGATCCGACGAGGTGCGCCCGGAGTCGCTGGATCCGACTCGAGGGACGTGGTTCCGACACCTGGGTCTGTATGCGTATCGCGCCGGCTTCCTGCGCCGCCTGTGCCGCTTGCCGGTGTGTGCTATCGAGCAGATCGAGGCGCTGGAACAGCTGCGTGTCCTCTATTATGGCTATCGAATCGCCGTTGGCATCGCCGCGGATCCGGTGGAAGGCGGCGTGGATACCCCCGGCGATCTGGCCCGCCTCCGGCGGCGGCTCGCAACGGCCTCTGCCCTGCCCGCCGCCGGGCACAGGTTTGCACAATGAGATTTATGGTATAAGCTAAACGCGTAGCCGGATGAGTTACGCAGCGCGGCTGCAAGCGGTAATGAAGCGAAAGTTGGAATTGGGATTGCGTGTCTGATGCTCCCGTGGATGCCCCCATCCATGGATGCCCCCGGTGCCCCTGGGGTGCCAAATAAGGGGCTGCCAAATAAGCAATATAAGAGTTGTTTGATGCACGTTGTTTGATACACAGGGTGTTGCTTCGTCGAGACCTTCCTCGCGTGTCAGTTCCGTTCTCCGCGTCGCCAGGCGATCGCTGCACCAAAGAGGGGCGCATAATGAAGTGCGCCAAAGAAGTGCAGTTCGTCGAGGCGTCGATCGAAGCAGCTTCACAGTACTCGCACTAGAATAATCAACGATAATAATCAACGATGGGACAGGTTTAGGAGCCGGGGTCGATGGGCCTGCTCCAGTGGCGCCTGCGGCGCAGGTCGGTTGGGTATATCGTCAGTCTCATAGAGGTCATCAAAGTATGTCGGAACGCGAAAAGGGAACGGTGAAGTGGTTCAATAACTCCAAGGGTTACGGTTTCATACAACGCGACAAGGGTGACGACGTGTTCGTTCATTTCCGTGCGATTCGCGGCAACGGATATCGTTCCCTGCAGGATGGACAACGGGTCGAGTTCAGTATCAAGGAGGGGCAGAAGGGTCTGCACGCGGAAGATGTAGCGGTTGTCTGACACGTCCGGATTTACCGGCGGCGGCGCACCCCCACACAGCGACGCGAGCTGCTCTGTGCGGGGGCGTCAATAGCGGGCAGTATCGGGGTGCCGAGCCCGGTTGGGTTTCTTCGCCGATCCGCGGGCACGGCTGTATGAGGTTGTAGCGTGCCTGCTGAGGATGGCGGTTTGCGGTGGCGTCGGTGGCGGAGTGCCTGGGCACTGGCGTGTGGCCGTGCCGCCGGGGCCGCGAGGAGCAGCGGGCCGAGGCTCAGGATCCTGTTCGTCTGCACGGGGAATATCTGCCGTTCGCCCACTGCGGAGGGAGTGTTTGGCGCGCTCGTCGCGGCGTCTGGGCTCGGCTCCGCCATCGAGGTGCGCTCGGCGGGGACTCATGGACGGCACCGTGCCGGAGAGCCACCGGATCCGCGCGCCGTGTCCGCCGCGCGCAGGCGGGGAATCGAGATCGGGACGATACGCGCCCGGGCCTTGAGAGCGGACGATTTTCATCGCTTCGACCGCCTCATTGCGCTCGATCGCTACAACTACGAGACCCTGCTGTCGCGCTGTCCGCGGAACCAGGGATACAAGATCCATCTCCTCATGCATTTCGCCCCGGAATGGAACACCCTGGAGGTCGACGACCCCTATGGAGGTGGTGCCGAGCTGTTCGAGCAGGCTTTGGATCGCATCGAGGCCGCCGCGCGCGGATTGCTCGTGGTCGTAAAAAAGGAGTGGTTATCCTCCGCGGGTAGAGACCAGGCTGGTTAGGCGACCTCTCCTAACGCGCTCGATAGATGATCCGGCCTTTGCTCAGATCGTAGGGGGTGAGCTCCACGGTCACCGAATCACCGGTAAGGATGCGAATGTAGTGCTTGCGCATCTTTCCGGAGATATGGGCCGTGACGATGTGGCCGTTGGCGAGCTGGACCCTGAACGTGGTATTGGGCAAGGTTTCGATGACCTTGCCTTCCATCTCGATGTGTTCTTCCCTTGCCATCGCCTAGCCGATCTACCGCGTGGCCGATCTACGTGCCGCAATCGGCCCGGCCGCGATGGGGCCAGGGCAGGTCAATCGACGGTCGGGCAATCGACCGGCACTGGGCTGTGACGGCGGGTATCGGGCTTGCGGGTATCGGCATAGGGGTTCACCGTTGGTCGGGGCGCATTGTGCCTGAAAGCCGGCCGGCCCGCAAAGGGATCAGCGGCCGGCGCTGACCGTCCGCGCGCGCTCCCAGCAGCCGCCCACGTAGTATTCCAGGGGTTGATACTCGTTCTTGTAGCGCATCTTTCGGCATCCCGCGATCCAGTATCCCAGATACAGCCACGCGAGCCCGTGGGCCCTGGCCTCCTGGATCTCGTGCAGGATGGCGTAGCGACCGAGGCTCCGTTCCCGGCACGCCGGGTCATAGAAGGTGTAGACGGCCGATAAGGCGTGCTCCAGGCGATCCACGACCGCGACTGCCAGGAGCAGATCCCCGAGCCGGAACTCGTAGAACAGCGTCTCTGCCCAGGGTGCGGTGAGAAAATCCATGAAACCCTCGGGGCTCGGGTCGTCCATCCCGCCATTGGGATGGCGTGCCCGCAGGTAGCGCCGGTACAGATCGAAGTATTCTGCGCGAAATCCGGCTCGGCCCGGAACGACGTGCAGGTCACGATTGCCGTCCCAGGTGCGGCGCTGGTTGCGGCGGGCACGGAACTCCTGGACCGGGATGCGGACAGGGATGCAGGCCCGACAGCCTGGACAGCTCGGCCGGTACAGATGTGCCCCGCTGCGCCGGAACCCCTGCTCCGACAAAAGCGAGTACAGCCCGCGATCCTTGGGCAGCGCCGGATCGGCGAATAACGTGGCGGCCTTCCGCGGCGGCAGGTAACTGCAAACGTGTGGCGGGGTCGTATAGAAGGCCGCGCGCGAGCCGGCGAACGCTTCGGTCACGGTGTGTCTTTCCAGGCGCTCGCGCTGACGTCCGATGCGCACAAGCGTTCGATCCGGGCCAGGAACTCCCGGCGCGGCACGAGTGTGGCCCCAAGCCGCGCCAGGTGGTCGCTACGCACCTGGCAGTCGGTGAGCCGGTAGCCCCAGGCCGTCAGGTACCGCATCAGGTGGAAGAGGCACACCTTGGAGGCATCGCTGATGCGGCTGAACATGGACTCGCCGAAGAACACCTGGCCAATGGCGACGCCATAGAGTCCCCCGACCAGCCGTTCTTCATGCCAGGCCTCGACCGAGTGCGCATGCCCGTGGTGGTGCAGCCGGATATAGGCCTCGATCATCGCCTCATTGAGCCACGTGCCCCCGCCATGTTGACCCCAGCTATTTTGACACAGGGGGCCACGCGGCTCCGAGCAGGCCCGAATGACACGAGCGAAATCGCGGTCCAGGGTGATCTCGAAGGCGGCGTGCCGGAGCGTGCGCTTGAGCCTCCGCGAGGGGGCGAAACGCTCGGGGAAGAACACGCAGCGCGGATCGGGAGACCACCACAGGATCGGTTGCCCTTCCTCGTACCACGGGAAGATCCCGAGGCGGTAAGCACAGAGCAGGCGCTCGGTACTCAGATCGCCCCCGAGCGCCAGGAGCCCCTCGGGCTGTTCCAGGGCCAGCGCCGGGTCCGGAAAACCCGGGGTGAACCGCCTGGAAGAGAGGCACAAGAGCGGGCTAGTCATCCCCGGCGCTCTCGACACGAACGGGGGCCGAGTCCCGACCGGACGCAGGGTATCGCATACTTGAATTATAGCGAGCGGGCGGTGCAGGCGGGCCCCGCCCGGTCGCCCCCGTGCGAATTGACGGGGCGCGGCCTGGGCGTTTAAGGTGAGCGATGGCCGGCGCCGTGCCTATCCCCTTCATCGACCTCGCCGCGCAACAGCGCCGCATCCGGGGCCGATTGGAGCAGGCCATCGAGCGGGTGCTCGCGCACGGCCAGTACATCCACGGTCCCGAGGTCGCGGAGCTCGAAGGCCGACTGGCTGCGTTTTGCGGTGCGCGGCATGCTGTCGCTTGCGCGAGCGGGACCGATGCCCTGTTGCTCCCGCTACTGGCCCTCGGGATAGGACCCGGCCAAGCGGTCTTCGTGCCCTCGTTCACATTCGTCGCGACCGCGGAGGCCGTGGCCCTGCTCGGGGCCACGCCGTTCTTCGTGGATGTCGGCGACGATTTCCTGCTCGACCCCGAGGGGCTCGCCCCGGCGATCGACGAAGCGCGGCGCCTGGGCCTGGAACCGAGGGCGGTGATCCCGGTGGACCTCTTCGGTCACCCGGCGGATTACGGCGCCATCGAGGCCGTGGCCGCATCCCAGAGCCTTTGCGTCATCGCAGATGCGGCGCAGGGCTTCGGCGGGGCCCGCAACGGCCGGAGGGTCGGGACGCTCGCCAGGTTCACCGCCACGAGCTTTTTCCCGGCCAAGCCGCTCGGTTGTTACGGGGATGGCGGTGCCATCTTCACCGATGAACGCGAGGTGGTCGCGGTGCTCACGTCGCTCCGCGTCCATGGCCAAGGCGCGGATCGATACGACAACGTGCGCGTGGGCATCAACGGGCGTCTCGACACCTTGCAGGCGGCCATCCTGATCGAAAAGCTCGCGATACTCGAGGACGAGATCGCGGCGCGGAACCGCGTCGCCGTGCGTTACTCCGAGGGCTTGCGGGATATGACCCGGACGCCGCACGTGGTCCCCGGTGCGGTGAGTGCGTGGGCCCAATACACCATCAGGCTCGAACACCGGGACGCCGTCGCCGCGGCCCTTCAGACGCGCCAGGTGCCGACGGCCATCCACTATCCCAAGCCCTTGCACCTGCAAGGCGCCTATCTCGGGTTTCCGCGTCCCTCGCGAGGCCTGCCGGTAGCGGAACGCCTGGCCCGTGAGGTGTTGAGCCTGCCGATGCACCCCTACCTGGAACCGCTGGTCCAAGACCGGATCATCTCCGCGGTCCGGGAAGCGATCCGCGAACAGGGCGCCTAGGCTCTCTGCAGGCCATAGGCTAGTTATTAAGTCTAGGGCTTAGACCTGGAGCCTAAAGCCTAAAGCCTAGAGCCTAGGGACCCGGCTTCGACGCAGCGGGGGGTGGGCTCGACGCTCGGATCGGGGGCCTATCGTCTTGATTTTTGCGCTTTGGGGCGTGATCATCGCGGTGATGAACAGTTGAGAATTATTTAATAAGTGCTGCCATCATGACCTGCAGGACGCCGCTCTACGACCTCCATCTCGAGCTCGGCGGCCGTATGGTGGAGTTTGCCGGTTGGTCCCTGCCCGTGCACTACGGCTCGCAGATCGAGGAGCACATGGCGGTGCGCCGGGCCGCCGGGATGTTCGATGTCTCGCATATGATGATCGCGGATGTGGAGGGACCCGATGCCGCGGCCTTGCTGGGATGGATTCTGGCCAACGAGACGGGGCGGCTGCGAACCCCGGGGCAGGGGCTCTACTCCTGTCTCCTCAACGAGCGCGGCGGGGTCGTGGATGATACCGTCGTCTACGCCCGTGATTCGCAGCGGTTCCGCATGGTGAGTAACGCCTCGACCCGTGACAAGGTCCTATCCTGGGTCGAGGGGCATGCCGCGGGGCGCGCGGTGCGGGTCGCGGAGCGGCGCGACCTCGCGATGATCGCCGTACAGGGCCCAGCGGCGCGCGAGCGCTGCTACCCCTTGCTACCGGCGGCGCTGGCGGAAGCGGCGCGGGACCTGAAGCCATATACGGCGTGCTTCACCGCGGACCGGTGCGTCGCCCGCACCGGCTATACCGGCGAGGATGGTTTCGAGATCATAGTCCCGGCCGGTGAGGCGGCGGCCTTGTGGGCGGGGCTCTACGAAAGCGGGGTGTCTGCTGCGGGGCTCGGCGCACGAGACAGCCTGCGGCTGGAGGCCGGCATGAACCTCTACGGCGCCGATATGGATGAGGACATCTCACCGCTGGAGTGCGGGCTCGCCGGCACCGTGGCCATGGGACCTGATGGGCGTGGGTTCGTGGGTCGGGCGGCGCTGGAGGAACGGATCCGGGCCGGTGTGTGCTTCGCGCGGATCGGCCTGGTGCTGGCAGAGGGAGGCGTCCTGAGGGCGCATCAGCGTGTCGAGGCCGATGGCGCGGCGACCGGACGGGTCACGAGCGGGGGTTATTCGCCGGTGCTGGGGAAATCCATCGGCCTCGCCCGAGCACCGGTCGGGACAAGGCGAACGCTGCGGGTGGAGGTCCGGGGCAAGTGGCTCCCGGCCCAGGCGGTAAAACCTCCGTTCGTGCGTCATGGCCAACCCTGCTATGCCGCACTCAGGTGATCGGATTGGCGTCGAGAGAAATCGAAGTGATTCGTTACCCCGGCAGGGATTGCTCACCGCGTCCCTGCGGTTCGGGCTTCGCCCCGCGCTGCGCGCGTCCAAATCCGCTCCCGGCGGATTTGTGCCGGGGTCCAGGAGGCAGGACAGCACTACGTCCATGTGCTCCGGATTTCGGCAATCCATGCCGGAATGACGTGCCTGTTTGAATCATCTTGACCGACTACTAGGGGGGATTGACGCATGAGTCAGATACCGGAGGACCTGAGGTACACCACGAGCCACGAATGGGTGCGGATCTTGAGCGACGGCACGGTGCAGGTCGGGATCTCCGACCATGCCCAGCACGCGCTGGGCGACATGGTGTTCGTCGAGGTGCCCGAGGCGGGCGGGGCCTACCCGGCGCGGGCCGAGTGCGCCGTGGTGGAGTCGGTCAAGTCGGCGTCGGATCTCTATTGCCCGTTATCGGGGCAGGTGGTCGAGGTCAACACGGCGTTGGAACGCGAACCCGAGGTCATCAACCGCGATCCCTATGGCGAGGGCTGGATCTTTCGCCTGAGACCGGACAACCCCGCCGATCTCGCACGCCTCCTCGACGCGGACGAGTACGCGGCGATGCTGGCGGAAGAGAAATAGCAAACACGACCCCGATACCAATAACGGCGACGAACAACGGAGAAGATCCATGGCCACCATCACCTTGAAAGGCAACCCCATCCACACCAGCGGCGGCCTGCCTCCGATCGGCAGTCAGGCACCCGACTTTGTTCTGGTGGACGCCGCGCTCAACGACGTCACGCTCGCGACCTACGCCGGCAAGAAGAAGCTCCTCAACATCGTGCCGAGCCTCGACACCCCGGTGTGTGCGATGTCCACGCGGCGATTCAACACGGCGGTGAAGGACCATCCCCAGGCGGTCTTCCTCATAGTGTCCGCCGATCTGCCCTTCGCCATGAGCCGGTTCTGCAAGGCGGAGGGGACGGAAAACGTCTTTACGCTGTCGCTCATGCGCAGTCGGGATTTCGCCCGTGATTACGGGGTGCTGATCGAGGACGGGCCGCTCGCCGGTATCACGGCTCGGGCCGTCATCGTCCTGGACGCCGCGGACAAGGTCATCTATACGCAGCTCGTGCCAGAGATCGCCCACGAACCGGACTACGACCTGGCCCTGGCCGCGCTGCGCGGATGACGCTCAGTGGATGAAGCTCAATGGGTAGCTCGATTTGAGCCGCTCCGGCACCCGACTCGGATTGTGAAAAAATACCGTCGCAAGTCATCCTGGTGCTACGCGGCCGCCGCACTGTCCTCGATAGATACGGGGGAGTGCATTGAAATACATGAGGATTACGTGGGCGGCCCAGGTTTGCGACGGCGAGCGCCGCAGGTTGTTCCAAAAGGCCCCCGGTGGTTCGGCGCAACCCGAAGGCATGGCTGGCACTTGGTATGCACATCTACTCCCCGAAGTGTTTTGGAGGTGTACGATGAACATACTGACGGCCACACTGAGATCGAACGCGACCCTGCCGGCCGGGCGACCCGCGCGTCTCCTGAGTCTCGCGCGCCTGCAGGGACAAAACCGGCGCTATCGCGGGAGCGGCGGGGTGAGCGCGGAAAATCGCGGCGCTGGGTTCCGGCCCGCATTTTTCGACAGCCGGACCGGCCTCGTCTATCTCTCCCAGTTCCCTGACGGCAGTTCCGCGCCGGTCCACCTCCTGGACGGTCTGCCACCCGAATTGGTGGTGCAGCGCACCGCCGCCGGGCGCGTGGCCGCCGTCCGCGACTCCGTGGTGGCGGGGTTCGTCAGAGACGGTCGTTTTCTGACCCGCGACGAGGCCATGGTCGAGCTTGCGGAACGCGGGCGGGAGGTGCTATATGCCTAGGCATATCGTTGCTATCGTAGCCGGCACATGTCTCCCCGCCGTTTTGCTTTTCCTCGTGTGCGCCATCAAGGGCATGCGCCGTTTTGGGGCCTTGGGGCTGTGGCTGGTCGGATGGGGTCTGGTTTTCGCCCAGATGAAGCAGGTGTTCGTGATGCTGCATCCCCCGGCCGCGGAAGGGCGGCGGGTTGAGGCGGCGGCGCGTGGAAAACACCCCCCGCGTGAAAAAGGCCCCCTCGGCGTCGACCCTGACACAGCTGATCCGTTCACGCCGTACCGTCTACGCGTTTAGGCCCGAGCGAGCGCCGCGTGACGCGCTCGATCGGGCGCTGGACGCGGCGTGCTGGGCCCCCAATCATCGTCTCACCGAGCCATGGCGTTTCTATGTGCTCGGTCCCGAGACCGCCGAGGCGGTCTGTGCGCTGAACGCCCAACTGGCGGAGCGCAAGAAAGGCCCAAAGGCCGCGGCGGACAAGCTCGCCCGCTGGCGTACGATGCCCGGCTGGGCCGTGGTGACCTGCCTGAATTCTCCCGATCCGATCCAGGCGCGCGAGGACTACGGCGCCTGCTGTTGCGCCGTCCAGAATCTGATGCTGTGCCTGTGGGCCGAGGGTATCGGGACCAAGTGGAATACCGGAGGCGTCATCCGCGATCCCGGATTCTACGATCTGATATGGGCCGATCCCGAGGTGGAGACGGTGGTCGCGCTGTTGTGGTACGGTTATCCGGCCGAGGTGCCGACCACCCGGCGCAAAGCCCTCGCCGAGGTGTGTGTCGATCTGGCCTGATCCGCGTCGTCACGCTCATGAGCAGACAAGAAAAATCTCGATAGCATGTCCCGAATCGTTGCTACGCGGACGAGTCACAGGCTCCTGCCGGACGCCCGCCGGGTGATCGCCAATCCGTACCTGCCAGATCAGGAAATAGTTCCCGGAGCCGATTCCCGGGCCGGACTGCTGATGCAGCGGATTCTGGATATCCCGGAAGCGCAGGTTGGTGCGGTCCTGGCTGGGCTCGTGGCGGACTTTTCGTTCCGACACAAAGGGCTTGAAGAGATCCTGCAGCGCCACTTCGATCTGGTCGCCCACCATCTCGGTCCGGCCAATCACCTCTCTCGCGAGCGACGCCTGCTCATAGGCGCCTATTTCACCCACGAGTACTCCGTTGAAGCCGCCGCGCTCTTCAACCCGTCGATCGTGCTCGCACCCGACCAGGCCAACCTCCGCATCGGTGAGCGGCGCTTCGTGATGAGTCTACGCGCGGTCGGCGAGGGACACATCTCATCCATCGAGTTCCGCTCCGGGGTGATCGACGCGGCGAGCAACCTGACATTCGACCCGCTCGGACCACAGCTCGTCACCGGCCGCCGTGCGTCGCCAAGCTGCTACGACAAGCGGCAGTTTCGCACTACGCTGGCCGAGCTGGAAGCAGAAAACGAGATCGCCTGGAGCGTCCTGGACCGACTCCCGGAACGGTTCACGATCGCCGAGCTGGAGGGCTCTCTGGCCTTGCTGGAAGTGCGCGGCCCTCCTCACGCCATAAGTTACGAGACCGAAAAGATCATCCGCATGCTCGCATCCTCGAATTACGTCACGAGCTTCCCTGCGGAATCGGCACTAACGGAACGCGTCATCTTTCCGGCCGGACCTCACGAAACGCGCGGTATGGAGGATGCGCGGTTTGTCCGTTTCATCGAGAGCGACGGCAGCGTGAAATACTACGGGACCTATACGGCCTTCGATGGATTCAAGATACTTCCTCAGTTGATCGAGACTGAAGACTTCGTGTCGTTCACGATCTCGACGCTCAATGGCTCTGCTGCGCAGAATAAAGGCATGGCTTTGTTTCCACGCCAGATCGACGGAAGATACGTCATGCTGTCCCGCAAGGATCGCGAGAACCTCCACCTCGCCACGTCGAGCGACGTGCGGTTTTGGAGCGATGTGACCGAGCTCCATAGACCATCCAATCCGTGGGATCTCATGCAGATCGGCAACTGCGGCTCGCCGATGGAGACGGGGGCCGGGTGGCTGGTGCTCACGCATGGCGTGGGACCGATGAGACGATACGTTATCGGGGCACTGCTCCTCGATCTCGAAGACCCCCGGCGCGTTCTCGGCCATCTCCAAGATCCGCTACTCATTCCGGATGCGACGGAGCGCGAGGGTTACGTGCCGAACGTTCTTTACTCTTGCGGTGGACTCATCAACGGCGATCAACTGGTGCTTCCATACGGATTTTCAGATTCCGGAATCGGCATCGCGTTGATCCCGTTGGCGGATCTTCTGGCAGAGCTTCGAAGGCACGGGACCGATCATAATCACAGTACCTAGCTTTACACAGGCGTGCGAAACTGCCCTTCCTGTTTTCAGGAAGGGATCGCTTTTCGATGGATAAAGGCGTTGAGCCTTTGGGTTTAATGAAGCGTAGC
>JBQTJM010000412.1:0-2288 GCA_052387115.1 Gammaproteobacteria bacterium
AAGGTCAGGACCGCGGCGATGAAGTTGAGCGTCAGGATCACCGGGAAGTCGCGCGCCAGGATCGCCTCGTAACCGAGCCTCCCGAGCCCCGGCCAGGCGAAGATTTGCTCGAAGATCACCGAGCCCCCGATGAGCCCGGGCAGCAGGAACCCGAACATGGTCACGAAAGGCAGGAGCGCGTTGCGCAGGGCATGTCCGTAAATGACCGATTCCTCGGGCAGCCCCTTGGCCCGGGCGGTACGGACGTAGTCCTGCGAGATCACCTCCAGCATCTGCGAGCGCACGTAGCGCGAAAGGATCGCGATGCCCCCCGCGGCCCCCATGAGCGAAGGGATGACCAGGTGCCAGATCCGATCCATGAACTGGAACACTGGCACGGCGTCCTCGGTGCCGAAGGTCTTCATGCCGATGACGGGGACATTCAAGAAACTCACTACGCCCAGGATCACGAGGTAGGACAGGAAAAACCCCGGGATCGAGATGAGCGTATAGGCCAGCACCGTCGTCGTTCGATCGAAGCGCGACCCACGCCGGACCCCCGCCTGGATGCCGACGGGAAACGACAGGCTCCACACGATGAGCGTGGTCCCGATGAACAAGGGCAGGGAGCTCAGGAAACGCTCCCCGATCTTCGGCAGCACCGGCTGGCTGTCCTTGAAGGACTTCAGTTCCCCGGTCGCGAGATCGCGCAGCCAGTAGGCGTACTGGACATAGAGCGGCTCATCGAGATGGAAGGCCGCGCGGATGCGGGCGATGTCCTCGGGTTTCATGCGCGGGTTCGAGGGATCGACCTGGCTCGGCTCGCCGGGCGCGAGATGGATCACGGAGTGCGCCAGGATCGACACGAAGAACAAGAGCACCAGGCGCTGGGCGATGTTGCGGACGATGTAGGGCCACATGGCTCAGAAATCCGGGGTGTGATCGAGCTTGCGCCAGCGGTTGAAATAGTACGAGATGTTACCGCCCTTGGTCGGGTAGATCTTCACGTAGCGCTCGCGGCCGTCCGGCTCGCGCTCGACGATCACGATCTTCTTGTCGAGCACGCGGGTGCTCTTGGGCGCGTATAGAAAGGTGTAGGGCTGGTCCAGGGCGATGCGCCGGTGGAGCGTATGGGCCAGCTTGCGCTGGCGCTCGCGATCGTACTCCTGGCGGATCTCGACGATGAGGTCGTCCGCCTCGGGGCTTTTGTAGGCGACGAAATTGAGCTGCTCAGGTCCGGTCTGGCTCGAATGGAAGAGCTGGTAGAGATCGGGGTCGAGCGGCGTCATGCTCCAGCCGAGCACCAGGGCATCGAACTCCCCCTTGTTCACGAAGTCCTTTAGGAACACCGCCCACTCGAAATACTGCGTATTGCATTTCACGCCGATCTTCTTCCAGGCGTTCTGGGCGACGGTCATGATGTTTTTGCGCTGGGGGTTGGTGTTGGTGATGAGGTTGAACTCGAAGACCTTCCCGTCCTTTTCGAGCCAGCCCTCGGCATTGGGACGAAATCCGACCTCTTCCAGGAGACGCCGGGCGCCGGCGGGATCGTAGGGCAGGGGCGAAACCGAGGCGTCGTACCAATCCGAGTCCTTGGCATAAGGCCCGGTCACCTGTTCGCCCTCGCCGTAGAGGAGGTATTGGATGATCTCGCCGACGTCGATCGCCATTCCGAGCGCACGGCGGACGCGCGCGTCCTGGAACAAGGGACGCCGCAGGTTATAGCCGATGTAGGTATACGCGAAGGCCAGGCTCGTGAACGATTGGTATTTCGGGTCCTTGAGGTAGCGATGGACCTGGTGCGGCAGCGCCCCGTAGTAATCGATGGCGCCGGTGCGAAATTCGACCTCTTGGGTCAGGAGATCGGGGATGATGCGGAGGTAATAGTCCCGATACTCCGGCGCGCCTTCCCAATAGTCTTCGTTGCGCCGGACGTGGATCAGCTCGTCGGTGCGCCAATCGACGAAGCGGAACGGACCCGCGCCGATGGGCTCGCGGTTGAAGCCGGCGTCCCGCATGCCGAAGGCCGCACGTGCCGCCTCCGACAACCCGCGTTCGGCCATCTCTTTTTCGAGCGCTTCCTCGCGCAAGAGATGTGCGGGCAGGATCCCCATGGTCCAGGCGTTGATGGCAGGCGAATAGAGGCGCTTGTAGACGACCCGCACGGTGTAGGGGTCCAAGACCTCGACGCGCTTGATGGGCTCGAAGTCGGAGCCGCGCGGCGAGAGGTTCTTGGGGTTCATGATGGCCTCGTAGGTGAAGCGCACGTCCTCGGCCGTGACCTCGTGGCCGTCGTGGAAGCGCACGCC
>JBQTJM010000413.1:0-2327 GCA_052387115.1 Gammaproteobacteria bacterium
CTGGTCCGCGAGATCTATCGCCGCATCAAAGGCGAATCGGAAATGCATTACCACCGGAACTACCTGTATCGCGAGGCGCTGAGACCGATCTACCTTTTCTTCGACAAACAGGACATCGATGAGGCCAACATCCGCATGCGCAAGATACCGGACTGGGAGCGCATCGAGGCCACCCGCGATGAGGTGATCGAGTACTTCCCCGACCCATAACGTGCCGTCGGGGCAGGTACGCTCGCGGCCCCGCCGACGGGGGTTCGGTGTGGAAGGGACTCCGGGGACCTGGCAGTGACGCGAAGCATGCACGGCACGGTGAGGGACGGGCCGGATCCGAGGGGGCGATTCATGACCCTTGCCGCGATCCGAGCGCGATGTCTCACCCGCTGCTGCGTCCCGGCGCGCACAAGGCCGGCGCCGCCCGCGGGTCTACCCCCCCGGCCCCCCCAGCCGCCTCCTGATGTCAAAGCGCCGGTGCCCGGCGCCTCTCCCGCTCTCCGAAACGCCTCCTATGTCAAACCGCCAATGGACAGGCCGTCGCCGGCCCACGAGACTCACCCCAAGGCCGGGCCCCGCGCCCCCGCGGCGGCCCGGCCGCCGGATGTGAGAATCGACACCCGCGAGAGCCTCATCACGAGAGGAGAGACCCCATGACGACTGGTTATAGGCAGTACCCGCCCCACGCACACCCCGAGGGCCGCCGCCGGCTCGCGCTCGCCTGCGGGATCGGCCTCATGCTCGGGGCCGGGTCCGCGCTGGCACAGGACGGGTTCTGCTCGGCCACAGCCCAGACGTTGTTCCGGGCCTGCCGGAGCGAGGTGAAAGACGATTTCTTCGTCGCCCAGGCGATATGCATCAACGTCTCGGACGAGGGGGGGCGGCGCCGGTGCTCCGGCCAGGCCCGCGCGGCCCGCAAGCAGACCAACAGGCTGTGTCGCCGGCAGCGCCAGGGACGCCTCGACGCCTGCGCGTCCCTGGGCGAGGAGCGCTACGACCCGGACTTCGACCCGGCGCTCTTCGACGACCCCAGGAACCCGACCAACCCGAACGCCTTCTTCCCACTCCGGGT
This sequence comes from Gammaproteobacteria bacterium, assembly GCA_052387115.1. Taxonomy (GTDB): domain Bacteria; phylum Pseudomonadota; class Gammaproteobacteria; order JACCXJ01; family JACCXJ01; genus JACCXJ01. Next base: position 1,064 of record JBQTJM010000413.1, read on the forward strand.
CGGCAACCGCTGGGAATACGGCGGTGCCGAGACCATCGTGCTGAAGATACTGAACGAGACCAAGGCCATCGACGGGGTGAGATGCATCGTGGTGCGCGACCAGGTGTTCGAGGACGGCGAGCTCGTCGAGGACACCGACGACTGGTTCGCCATGGCCAAAGACGGGGATGTCTGGTATTGCGGTGAGGAGACCAAGGACTTCGAGAGCTTCGCGGGCGACCGCCCGCGGCTGCCGGAGCTGGTCAGCATCGACGGCTCCTTCAAGGCCGGACGTGACGGCGACAAGCCGGGCATCCTCTTCCGCGCCGCCCCGGTACCGGGCGAGGTATACCTCGAAGAGTTCTCTCTGGGCAATGCCGAAGACATGGCCGAGGTCCTGTCCACGACCTATCGGTTCGGCGCCGATCCCACGCTGGATCAGGGCGTGCCAAGGCCGCTCGCGGACCGCCTGTGCGCCGGCGACTGCGTGGTGACCGGGAACTTCTCGCTGCTCGAGCCCGGCGTCTCCGAGCGCAAGTACTACGCGCGGGGGATCGGCGTGTTCCTCGAGGTAGAACCGCATAGCGGGGACGTCGTTCAGCTCACCGGCTGCAACTTCGACGACCGATGCGTGGGCCTGCCGGCGCCGTGACCGTCCCCGGGGCGACGGGAGTCAGGGGCGCGGGGCCGCAGCTTGTTAGAATGACCCCCCGACGATGAGCGATTGAAGCGCCCGTGAACGACTGGATCGATCCCCGAACCCGGATCTGGGCCGTGATCGCCGTCGTTGGAGGCATCGGGCTCTTTCTCGGCATCGAGATGATCGAAGAGCCCGATGCCACGCCGCTCGACCTCTTCTGGGAGCTGATTGACATCATCCCGGTCGTGCTGACGAGCGTCGGCGTCGCGCTCTTGTTCCGCGTCACCAGCCGCCAGCACGACGAGCACTTGAAGGTGATCCGAGACCTGGAGCTGGCCCGCGCCCAGGGTCAGCGCTGGCGCGCCGAATCGCGCTCCCACCTCAACGGTCTCGGACAGGCGATCGAAACGCAGTTCTCGCGCTGGAACCTGACCGAGGCCGAGCGCGAGGTGGCCTTGCTGCTCATCAAGGGCTTGAGCCACAAGGAGATCGCGATGGTGCGCGCGGTCAGCGAACGGACCGTGCGGGAGCAGGCGCGCTCGATCTATTCGAAGGCCGGGCTCACCGGCCGCACCGCCCTGTCGGCGTTCTTCCTGGAGGACCTCCTCGCCCCCATCGAAGGGCTGGAATAGCCATGTTGACATA
>JBQTJM010000414.1:0-1721 GCA_052387115.1 Gammaproteobacteria bacterium
CGGGCTAGGTGGCCAGCGAGGTGCGGATCACGTGCGCGGCCTGCTCTGGCAGGAAATAGGGGTAGATGGGCGCCGAGTGCAGCGGGTTCTCGGGTGTGTAGGCGAGGCCGTAGAGCTGGAAGAACCGCTTTGCGAGCTCCGGCGGCATCTCGCGCCGCGCGACCAGTTCCAGGAGCTTGCCGTTCCGGACCTTGGTTTCGAGACCGGCGCCCAGTCCGGCGAGCCCTTCCGTGATCGCTCTGGGGATGCGCGGGGTGCGCTCGGGGCGGGTGAAGACCTGTAGCAGCAGTCCCTCCGTGTAATGCCCGGTCGCCTCCATGACCCCGATCCCGCGCTCCGCCAGGGCATCGCGAAGCTCCTCCAACGTCACCGCCACCCGCGCGCCGTGCTGACGTACATTCGAAAGCGGCGGCCGAGTGGCCCGGATCGCGAGGTGATGCGCCGTGTAACCGTAGAGGTGGTTCCAGTGCTGGATGATCTGGGTGGGATGGCCGGCATCGGACTGGTCGATGAAGAGCCGCAGCGCCTGCCCGTTATCGAGCATCTTGTAGAGCAGATAGGCGCTCCAGCCGTCGGCGAAACGATAGAAGTCCTCGCCCGGGACCTGTGATGCGACATAGCCGTGCTCGCCGGTCAAGAGCCTTGCGACGCGCTCGGCATCACCCGTCTCCTCACTGCCGCAGCGGATGGCGAGGTGGTCGAAGTGGACGCACCAGCGGCGCGCCTCGGCGATCTGGAGGAGCGCCAGATCGGCCTTGCTGTTCAAGAGCGACTCGACGGCCTTGACCGCCACGTAGATGTCGAAGTCCTGGACCCAGCGAGCGATGCGGGCGGCGTCGTGGTCTGCGAGAACGGCACAGGCGTCGTCGAAGAGCCCGTGCAGGAACTCGGTAGCGTAGGGGTGCACCCGGCGTCTGGCCTCGGGTAGGTCCATCTCGAAAGGCAGGGCCCGGCTCGCTTCTCGATAGGCGCCAAGGAGCTCGGCTTGTGTCTGGACGCCGGCGAAATAACGCCCCGCCGTCGGAAGTTTTGTCTCGGCGCGAACGGGCTCGAGCGCCACGGATACCTGCTCGCCCAGCGCGTTGCACATCTGTACTCGCCTCGGGTCACCGGGGTCGATGCGAAATGCGGGTGTGCCGGCCAGGACTGCGCTCGCGACCTCTGTGGCCAACTGGGCGTGTGGGGACATGCTCATCTCCGTCGTATGACTGCGCGGCTTGCAGCAAAGTTCGTGCAAGGCCGGTTCAACCCCGTGCCCGCGGGGAACATTCCGTGGGCCGCTCTGCCCGTGATGTAGCTAGAGTCTGCCTCGGAAGGGGAAAACACAAACGCCGGAGCGAACCTCGGGTTGTCCGGCATCCGGGTCTGAACCTTGCTTGTACCCTCTTTCGAGGTATAATTACGAGCTTCAACAGCGATTGCCGTGCCTGTGGTGCGGTCGCGGTGGTCGATCTGCTGCGCCCCATCGCGGCATACCGCCTGTCGATCCTGCTGATGCAAATGTAGCTTTTTAAAACTCTCGCCCGCATTTTGGTTTTTCGTTGTTATGTTACGATTTAATGAACGGCGTGCGCCAACGGCACCTACGCCGGCCAATACTTTCCTGACCGATCCCAGGCCACCGACCCGCGAGGACCCGTGGATCATCCGATATGTTCTCGCCGATCTCGACGGGACGCGGATGTCATCTTACAGCGCCTTTCATGCCCTTGAGCTATTGA
>JBQTJM010000415.1:0-15221 GCA_052387115.1 Gammaproteobacteria bacterium
CATGGGACTGATTCTGGGGATCTACCGCTACGAGCATGAGTCGAAGTCGGAATTCAGGGAATGGTCTGTTGACGTTCCGCTCGAATGTGCTGGCGATCGGCTGCGTGAGTGGCGGGATCGAGGCCAAGGTGCGACCTTCGCCGAGGCGATGGATGAGCTCATCCGACAGCGTTGCCCGAACTGGGCCGGATACCTCCTTCGAACGGGAGGTCGAACCTAGCCTGGAGGCGGGCGGCGCAAGCCTGATGGCCACTGAACGGAACCGAAGCGAGCGGGCGTGGTCGCGCCGGGGACCGTCCGAGGAGGCCCTCCCGACCTGGGAAAGCATCGGCTATCGCGACCGGATCGTGCTGGTCACAGGCGGTAACTCCGGGATCGGCAGGGCCTTTGTGGAGCGGTTCGTGGCCGAGGGCGCGAGCGTCATGGCCTGCGGCCGTAACGAGACCACACTGCAAGCGCTCAAGGCGACCCATCCGAGCGTCGAGGCGAGACGTTGCGACGTCGCCTCGACCTCCGAGTTGGATGCACTCGCGGAATTCGTGACCCGGCGATATGGTCGATTGGACGTGCTGGTGAATAATGCGGGCGTCATGGAGCAGGTGAATATGCTCGCGGGAGACGTGGACGCGGCGGCCATCACCCGGGAGATCGCGATCAACCTCACCGCCCCTATCCTACTCGTCCGGCGATGCTTACCCTTACTCCAGCACGGCCACCGCCCGCTCATCGTCATGGTCACCTCGGGCTACGCCTTGCTCCCCGCGCGGCGTGCCCCGACCTACTCGGCGACCAAGGCTGGACTGCGCGCCTTTACCCAGGCGCTGCGTTACCAGCTACAGGACAGCGGTATTCGTGTCATCGAGACCTTGCCTCCCCTCGTCGATACCCCAAGCACCGCTGGGATCGACAGGCCGAAGATGGCACCCAGGGCGGTGGTGGACGAAACCTTGGCGTGCATCGCACGGGGACGCGACGAGTGCTTCGTCGGGCAGGTTCGGTGGTTGCCGTTATTGATGCGACTGGCGCCCCGTTTCGCCGCACGCCTGATAGCCAAGACCTGAAGCGCCATCGTGACTGGAGCTACACAAAGGAAAAGCCCTAGTCTCAGGTTCTGGTCGAAACGATGCCTACCAACGTTACCGCCGAGTACATGGGCAGCATGGTCTACGCCGAAGCGGCCCGTGAACGGGGCGACGACATCCGGCTGATGATGTTCGCCCAGGACACCCCCGAGAAAGTCAACTACGCGGCCATGGCCGAGGTGGTCCAAGGCTTATACAAGGCCATAGCGTCCCTGGCGATGGAGTAAGATTTCCGGTTCACGATTTCGGCAGCCTGCCACGTCCCCCAGGCGCGGAAAGGGTTGGCTTTGCCGGCTTACACCACGGACCGGTTCGCGAGCGTTTGGAAACGCGCGATGATTCCGATGAAACCGCGCACGGCGGTACGCAGCGGCAGAGGGCGATTCATGCAGTAGGTTGGTGCGTAAAACGCGTGTTACGACTCGGATCACCGTGAGCGCGGCAATTTGTCGCGCAACAAAATGTCGAATTCCCAAACGGCCTCTACCGCTCTATGCTATTTACATGCTCGGGGGTTTTTTTAGCGGTGGGGCGGGCCGCGAGGCGATGATAACGACAGGCTGCTAGGAAAACCAGCGAAGCACACCGGCGGCGCTGAGCGCGGCGAAGGCGCAGCCGGCTTGCGTCCGCCACACCAGCACGCGCCGGCGCTCGTCCGGAGCGATCGACAGGCTGAAGAGTGCTAAGCCGATCCCGGCCATGGCGCAGCAGAGCTTGAGGACCAGCGCCACGAGCGCCGCTCCGTGGATCTCCGGCAACTGGCCGTAGTAGTGCCAGCTCAGCGCGCCGAACGCCGCGCCGCTCAGCACCTGCGCAAGCCAACCGCCGAGCACGAGGCGGGCGATCTGGTGCTGTATCTCGACTCGCTGTGCCCACGCGAGCACCATGGCGGGCCCGCCGGTAACGGCCGTGGCCCCGAAATTATGCGCTATCTGGACCGCGGCATACGACAGGTTCTCCGCTTCCACGGGCACCTACTCGACCGTCACCTCGATACAGCTCCCGACCCCGGTCGGGACATGGGCCCTGTTCGCGATCCTGACGCAGATCTCGCGTCCGCCGGGGACCAGCCCCTTCAAGGTGTAGTCGCCTTTCAGGCGGTGCAAGGTACCGATCTCCTGGCCGTCGATGTAGACGTGGACATGGCTGCCTTTGCCGGACCCGGTTTCGGCCTCGTAGGAAAGGGTATTTGCTCCCTTGGCCGTGAGCGTCGCGCCCGGTGCTGGCGCCAGGATGCGGACCTCCGCCCCCTTCGCCCAAGCGCACGGAGCGGCCAGAACCAGAAACAGCATCAGCGACCTCTGCAATAACACCGCATTCATTCGTTACCCTCCTTCCGCCATGTGCCCGGTTACCAGCCCCCCGGTGATTCCGGGCGTACCTGGAAACATTGCTATCATCGTTTCGTCATAGGCCGTTCACCGTATTGTGCCGCGGCCGTCTGACAGCGCCGAAAACCCATCGGTCGGCTCGACTCATTATAAGCCCCTGGACCGGATCGCGCCTGCGACAATTTGTCGCACCCCGAGGCTTGGTCAGCGACCGCAGCCGGACCCCCACCCCACCCTCCCCCGTCCGCAAGAAACGCGGACAGGGGAGGGAGATCCCCGGTGCCCTCCCCTGCGTAGCGATGCGGCGTCCGGCTATGTTTGGAGCTGCCACTCGGCGAGTTGCAGCCGTGCCTGGACGGCCTGGAACTCCCCCCGCAGCTGGATGTCAACCTCTTACTTTACGCCTCCGACACGGTAAGTCCGCTCCATGAGCGGGCCAGAGTGTTTCTCGAGTCCTGCATGCGAGGCGGGGAGTTGTTCTGCCTCGGTTGGCCGACCGTGATGGGCTATATCTGCGCATCGCGACGCACCCCTCCCCGTTCGCTGACCGTGGCATTGAAAGTTCCAACAAATGCGCCTGGCGTTCCCCGGTCTTGGCGGGAAATCTTTCATTCCACCCGCTTGACGGCCGGCGGCTGCCAGGTGCCGTCGAGCACGGCGGGCTCGGGCCAGTAGAGGCGCAACATCAGGTTGAAGCCGTCTTTCGGTGCGGGCAACCAGTTCGATTCGCGATCCTTTCCGGGGCTCCCGTTCTGGATGTAGATGTCGAGCGAGCCGCCCGGGTTGTACCTGAGCTTGTCGCGGTCGCCGATTGCGTAACGATTGATCGGGTTGCCGACGAAGGACTGCCGATCGTTATAGAGCGTCAGTGACCAGAACGCCTCGGCAGGCGGCAGGCGCTCCTTGTCGAAACGCAGCACGTAGTCGTTCGCACCATTGAGCGGCTGGCCGTCGGCATCGACGCGCGCGATGGCATAAACCGCGTCCTCGGCGACATTGGCGCCCAGTCCCACCCAGGCAATCACGGCGCGCTCGGCGTAACGGGTGCCATAGCGGCCCCAGTCGAGACTGAAACTCCAGCCGTTCTTGAGCGGGCCGGCACCTTTCTTCGCGGCGGCGACGATGTCCTCGAGCGCGGCCTTGGCGCCTTCCTCGACGGCCTGGACGGTGGCGGGATCGAGCTTGGCGAGATCGAAGGGCTGGCCAGCGACCACGCCGATCGTTTTCATCTTTTCGATCATCGGTGCGTCCGCGGCGGCCGGCGGGTTTCCCGGCAGGAGCGCCGCCAGGCGCGAGTAGAAGGTCTGCGCGTCCATCCGCGCGAGCTGTTCGACCGGTGGCGTCTTGGGATCCACGCCGGCCGGCGGCGGGGCGGGCTCTGCAGGCGCTGCCGCCGGTCTTCCCCAGGCCGACAGCGGCGTGAGCTTGAGCTGATCCTGAAGCTTGTTGACCCAGCGGAAATCCACCTTGCCGTTGGTCTGGATGCGGCCGATCATCCATACCATGTGCGTGGGCGAACGGATCTCTTTTACGTCCTTTGGCAGCGGGCCGGTCCAGCCCGGTCCGGCCAACGCATAGTCGCCCTTCTTCGTGCCCGTGGTGCGTTTGCCGGGCGAGGCGAAGACATTGGTCCAGGCGTCCAGCATCGGCATCAGATAATAGCGGCCCTGGGTGTCGGGCAGCGACAGCACGATGGGCCCCTGTGACAGATCGAGCCACGCCGAGGAGTACAGCGTGTCGGCGTTGGGGCTCACGACATCGGTGAAGCTCTCGTCCGGGAAGGTGCGCAGGTGTGAGAAGCGGTTCACCGGGGCCTTCTTGGGATCGCCGGACGAGGTGTCGGTCATCACCGCTCGCGTGATTTCCATGAGCACGAGCGGATAGGCGTAGACGTAGACCTCGGTCGCGAGCTTCTTGAGGTCTTCGTCGACGGCGGGAGGCGCAGGCTCCTGGGCCTCTTGCGCTTCCGCGATGGCGAGAAGCGCGAGGCCGGCGGCGATGCGCGCGTAACGGGGTGAGCGGTAGGTCATGGGAGAGGTCTCCTTGCGAACGATTCAGGGTGAGCACGCAGACAGGCGGTTGACCCACGCCGCGTAAGACCGTATCTTACGCGGCATGAAGACCACGGTTTCCACCAAGGGCCAGATCATCCTGCCCGCCGAGATCCGGCAGCGGGATGGGATCGAGCCGGGGCAAGAGTTCCAGATCGAGCGCATCGACCGCGGCGAATATCGGCTCGTGCGCCTTGCGCCCCGCCCGAACGAAGGGCTGGTCGAGCTCCTGCTCGCCTGTCCGGTCAAAGGTTGGTTCAAGCCCTTGGAGCGAACCGCGACGACCGACGACATCGAGGCCCCCCATCTCGGATGATTTACCTCGTCGATGCGAATGTGCTCGGCGAGCCGACGAAGTCGATGCCCAATGAAAAAGTCGTCGAATGGTTGAGGGCCAATGAACGAGATCTCGTCGTGGATGCGGTCATCCTCGGCGAGTTGTGCCTCGGGGTTCTCTCGCTTTCTGCGGGACGCAAGCGGGCACGACTCGAACAATGGTTCGAGACGGTGGTACGGACCATCGCCTGCCTTCCCTGGGACGCTGCTGTCAGCCGGCGGTGGGCGAGGTTGGTCGTGGATCTGAAGAGGAGAGGACGGGCGCTTCCGTTGCTGGACGGGATGATCGCTGCCACCGCGTTGGAACACGGGCTTACCGTCGCTACGCGTAACGTTAGGGACTTCGAGCAAAGCGGCGTGAAGGTCGTCGACCCGTTCGCCTGAGGCGGCACAGGCCATCCGGGCGGATCGGCGGCCGCGGCAGGGTGGTGGTGGGAAACGCGGGCTAGGCATACGCCCGCCGGAGCTCCTCGCCGAGGAGGGTGAATCCCTGCTCCACCACTCGGGGGGGTTGGGCGTAATGTACCCGGATGCACTCCTCGGTGTGGCGCCAGGGGGGGGTTCCGAAGTCCCTGGGGAGACCGGGGAAGAAATGCTCGCCGGGCACGATCAGCACCCCACGGTCTTTCAAGCGGGCGTAGAGCGTACGGGTGGAGATCGGCAGGTCTGGAAACCAGAGCCATAGGAACATCGCGCCTTCGGGCTCGTGAACGCGGTACGGGAGGCCTTCGAAGGCGAGCGATAATTGGCCCAGGGCGTCGCGGAGGCGCGCCGCGTAATAGGGTTGGATGATCTCGCGCGCGATGCGGATGATCGCGCCATTCCTGACCAGATCGTAGAGGATCGCCGGGCCGATGCCGCCGGGCGCGAGTGCCAGGATCGCGTTCATGCGTGCCACGGCGGCGATGATCTCCGGCCGCGCGATGACGATACCGCTCCGCACCCCGGGTAGACCGAGCTTCGAAAGGCTCAGGCTCAACACCATGGAATCATTCCACAGCGGGGTGATATCACGAAACAGGATGCTGGGAAAAGGCGGGCCATAGGCACCATCGACGATCAAGGGGACCTCGTGGCTTTGCGCGAGCGTCGCGAGTCGTTTCAAGTCGAGGTCCGAGATCACGTTTCCACTCGGGTTGGTGGGGCGTGAGAGACAAACGGCACCGATGTCCTCGCCGATCTCGAGGTCCTCGAAGCTCACGCGATACTTGAAACGCCGGCCCGCGCAGGGATCGATCCCGCTCTCGCAGAGGTCGATGCCGCCCTCGGAGAGGTCGACCCCGCTCTCGCGGAGGTCGATCCCGCCCTCGCAGAGATCGATCAAGGGCCGTCGGGCCAGAATACCGTCCGGGTCCGCGCACAGGTCCGTATAGCCGATGTACTCGGGACACAGGGGTAGCAGGATCTTCTTGCGCGTGCCCTCTCCGCCCTTGCCGGCGAAGAGGTTGAAGAGCATGAAGAAGCTCAACTGGCTGCCGGAGGTGAGGGCGATGTTCTCGGGGCCGAGGTCCCAGCCGTACTCCTGCCGCAACAGCCCGGCCAGGGCCTCGATGAACCCGCCCTCGCCTTGCGGGGGGCTGTAGTCGGCGAAAACGCGGGCAAAGCGCTCCGGTGCCTCCGAGAGCTTCGCGAGCTCGGCGCGAAACAGCGCCTCGAGCGCCGGGATGTGGGCGGGGTTGCCGCCGCCCAGCATGAGCGTGTCGCCCCCGCCTGCCAGCGCGCGTCCGAGGTCCTCCATGAGCTCTGCGATCCCGGACGGCTGGGTGAACCGCTGTCCGAAACGAGAGAGATGCATGCGTCGAAAACCGGTGTCGAGCCGATCGGCTCATTCTCGCTACCGGGGTCTCATCCGCCGCTTAGCGCCGCCAGGATATCGATCCGGTCGTCTGCCGAGAGGCGCTTGCGAAGGTCCCGGATCGGCAATTGATTGATGAAGACGTTGAGGTGTGGGCGCAGCCGTCCCTGCTCGTCGACCAGGCGAAACTTGAGACCGGGGTATTGCCGATCGAGGTCGTCCATGAGCGCTATCAGGTCGCCGCCGGCTGCCGCGATGTCGGCGCGGCCGCCCGTGTAATCCCGCAGGTGAGAGGACAGGAAGACGCGCACGGGCTCAGAGTTTGTGAAAAAACCTACTGTGCTCGGGATCTCGAGTTGCGTCCTCGGCGCGCCAAGCCACTCCCTGGCCCTGGCTTCCCGGCGGTGCCCCGACTCTCATGTATTTCAGTATACACTCCGGACCGCGACCTCCCTTCGCTCGCGACGGTTCTTTCACAAACTCTCACCCGACCTCCAGCGCCAGTATGCGCGGTAGGTGGGAAGCGATCTGGGACCACGATTCGCCTTCGTCCGGAGACGCCCAGACGGCGCCGCTCGTGGTGCCGAGGTAGAGCCCGGCCGGAGACAGACCATCGACCGCCATCGCCTGTCGATAGACCGTGAGCCATCCGTGGCGCTTGGGAAAACCACGGTCATAACGGGTCCATCTGCGCCCGCCGTCGCGGCTCCGATACACCGCCGGTTTGCCGCCGGGGCTCGTGCGCGGCCAGACGCTGGTGCCGTCCATCGGAAATACCCAGACCGTGTCGCGCTCGCGGGGATGAACCGCGATGGGGAAGCCGATGTCGCCGATCGCGGTAGGCATGTGCTCGCCGACATGCGTCCAGGTCTCGGCGGGTCGGTCGAGGCGATAGATCCCGCAATGGTTCTGCTGGTAGAGGCGTTCCGGATCGGACGGTGCCATGACCATGCAATGCGGGTCGTGGCCGAACCCGGGGTAGGGATTGGGCAGGAAATCCGCGCGGATCCCACGGTTCAGGCCGCGCCAGGTCTTGCCTCGATCGCGGGACTCGAAGGTCCCCCCGCTCGAGACGGCTAGGTACAGGTGCCCGGGATCGCGCGGGTCCACGATCACCGAGTGGGTGATGGGGCCGCCGGGTACGGCGCCGATGCCCCACCCGGATCGGCCGGGGGCGTCGTTGAAACCGGCCACGGGTTTCCAGGTGAGCCCGCCGTCCCGGCTCTCGAAGAGCCCGTCGGGGATGGTGCCGCAATACCAGGTGAGCGGCTCCGACGGGTGTCCGGGCGTCAGCCAGAAGACGTGCTCGACGGCACGTTTCTCTTCTCCCGCCCGGACCTCGCGGAAAGCGGGCGGGCGTTGCGCCTCGTGCCAGGTGTCGCCGGCGTCCTGGGATCGGAATACGGTAGGACCGAGGTGTCCGGTGCGCGCCCCGGCCACGAGCGTATGGCCGTCGCGCGGATCGCGGACCACATGACTGACGATGTGGCCGAACAGCATCGGTCCGCTCTGCTTCCAGCGGACCCGCCTGGGGTTACCCGTGAGGAAAAAGGCGCCCTTCGCAGTCGCGATGAGGAGCCTGGGGGTTGCGGTTCCGGTCCTCTGCGCCATGCTGTCCGCTCCCGTGTCCGGCAGGTCGTTTCGCGAAGAACTTTAGAGCACCCACATCGGGTGCCCCTACCGGCTCCGGTGTCCGGCAGCTTGGATAGCTTGATCCGAGTGTAGCATCCGTGGCCGGATTCGGCCCCGGATGCGACGGGGCGGTCCCCCCGCTCGCCGCCGATGCTCCTCCATGATTCTGTGAGATAGTTCACAGCACCGCCTACCTGCGTAGGCTAGCCTCGGTTCCACACCGCTGGCGCGATCACGGTGGAATACTCGACCGGAGGACCATAATGAATCACCAACGATCCCTGCATTGCCTGGGCGCCGCGCCGCTGGCCGCCGCACTCCTCTTGGCCTTCCCCGCGGCGGTCGCCCTACCCGTCCCGCCCTTGCCCGAGTGTGCCGAGCCGGTGACACCCGAAACGCTCAGCCCGGGCCAGCAGGCCATCGGTTTCACGGTCCGGGAGGGCGAGCAGGTCGAGCCGTTCTCCGTCGAGATCCTGGGCGTCGATCGGGGGGCGCTCGGGCCCGGCAAGGACCTGATCGTGGTCGACACCAGCGGTCCGGTGATCGACGCGGGGGGCGGCGGGATATCGGCGGGCATGTCGGGCTCGCCCGTCTACACAGAGGACGGCAAGCTCATCGGGGCGATTGCCTATGGCTTCAGCTTGGGCCCGAGCTCGATCGGGGGCGTGACGCCGGCGCCCGACATGCTCCGGGTGTTCGCGGAGGGCGCCGCGGCGGCAGCAGAGCAGGGCTCGGCCGCGGCGCGGCTCGCCCCCGGCAGCCGCGCTCGGATCGCGCGCACACAGGGCGTCGCGGCGTCCACGGTGGCGGAGGAGATGGGTCGCCTGAGGGTGCCGGTGTCGGTGTCCGGAAACCCCCGCCCCGAGCAGCTCAGCGCGCTTCGCGATGCCCTGACCGGGGCCGGTGCCGGCGTGATCGTCACCCGCGGTGCAAGCGCCACCGCCCCCCTGGGACCACCGTCGGCGAGGCTCGCGCCCGGCGACGCGATCGGCGCCGCGCTATCCTTTGGGGACGTCACGATGGCGGCGACCGGGACGACGACCTACGTCTGCGGCGGCCAGGCGGTGGCCTTCGGACATCCCTTCCTGTTCACCGGCCCGACGGTGATCGGCGCGACTCGGGCGAGCGTCCTGGGCATCGTCGCCGATCCGACCTTCGGGCCGTTCAAGTACGCGACCCTGACCGAGCCGGTCGGGATCGTCGATAGGGATCGCTTCTCGGCGATCCGGGCGGTATTCGGCGTCGAGATCCCCACCATCCCGGTGACCCAGGATACGACGGCTTTCGATACCGGAAACCAGCGCCCGGGGGCGAGGACCGACGTGGTCGGACCGACCGGCACGTTGCTCGGCAGGCGCCTGTTCGCGGAGATCGCCTTTGAACACAGTCTCACCAACATCGATCGGACCTTCGACCAGGTGTCCGGGGGAAGCGCCGGGATCTCCTGGACGATCTCGGGACTGAGGACCGGCTCGGGGCAGCCCTTCGCGCTGGCGCGCGCGAATCGCTGGACTTCGCCCGACGACATCTCGTTCGACGCGACCGACGAGCTCTTCGTGGCGCTCGACGGGCTCGCGTCCCAGGACTTTGAACCGATTGAGCTCACCGGGCTCGCGGTCGACGACGTCTCGGTCGAGCGGACGGTCCGTCGCTACCGGGTGGAAAGGGTCTTATGGGCGCGCAACGCCCGCCGATTCGCCGACGTGGAAAGGCTTCGGGTGCGTCGCGGCGACGCCGTCCGAGCGCGGGTCGAGCTGCGGGCCCTCGACGACGGATCGCAGAGGACCGAGAGGATGAGCTTCCGGGTCTCGGGCGGGCGCCGGAGCGGCGTGATCCAGATCGCCGGCGGCGCGGCTCTGGCAGACGAAGACGCGGGGGAAGGGGAGGGGGAGGCCGAGCCGGACAGTCTCGATGCGCTTCTGGCCGACCTCGTCAGCGCCCCTCGCAACGATGCCCTGATCGGCCGGGCGAGCTTCCGGCGCTCCCCCATCGTGCTGATCCAGGACCGGGTCGTGCTCGGCTCCGACCGCCTGCGGCTGACCATCGCGCGGCGCCGCTAGGGCGCATTTCTTACCACTGCCCGTCGCGTGGGGCGCCGAGGCGCCGGTGGCGAGTGCGGAAACGCCCGGCCGGAAGTAACGTCTGGAGGCCGTGAAGCAAGAGCCGTAGCCGTACAAAGTCGAGGGCAATTTTCGACCCGAAGCGGTCACTCGCGGAGGAAGTGAGCGCTCGACGCGAATCATTCTGTGCTGATCGTAGCCTCCCCCTGTGAAGTACGCGCCACACCCGGCAGTCTAGCTCTCAATCGCGGCGCCGCAAAATCGAGAAACGCCCGCAGCTTGAGTGCCAACAGCGGTCGGCCGGCGTACACGAGGCTGACGGGAATTGGGGCAGGCTCGAAGTTCTTCAAGGCAATGGCGAGTGCGCCGTTTTGAATCGCCTGCTCAACTTGATACGAGAACACGCGTGTCAGACCGACGCCCGCAATCGCCGCGTCGATCGCTGCTTCGGCGGTGTTAACAACCAGCCGCGAATGAATGGGGATCGACACTTCGACTCGGGATTTCTTGAAGGTCCAAGAACCTGGCGACATCAGCCCCGAAAAGGTTATGCATTCATGTTTGGTCAACTCATCAGGCTTTCTTGGCGTGCCACGTTGAGCCAGATATGCGGGCTCGCGCAGACGACATGACGAATTAGGCCGACCCGCGTTGCAATGAGACTGCTATCAGGAAGCTCGCCGACGGCATCGATTTCCCAGTCGTTACCGCGCGCAAGTCCGCCTGAGCAGATTGGCGTTGGAGGGATCGCCGGTGATGGGTCGCATCACCGGCGGATTCCGATCCGCAACAGCGAGGAGTACGTACATGAGCCGCCCACCCTTACCTCCTTTCACGATCGAAACTGCCACGCAGAAGGTCCGCATGGCCGAGGATGCCTGGAATACCCGCGATCCTGCGCGCATTGCATTGGCATACACCGCAGACAGCCGCTGGCGAAATCGAACGGAGCTCTTGCAGGGACGTGAAGCTATCGAGGCGTTCCTTGCGCGCAAATGGCAGCGAGAGCTGGACTACCGCCTCATCAAGGAAATCTGGGCCTTCCGCGAAAACCGCATCGCTGTACGCTTTGCCTACGAATGGCATGACGACAGCGCCAACTGGTTTCGTAGCTATGGCAATGAGAACTGGGAATTCGACGAGCACGGCCTGATGCGCCTGCGCATCGCCAGCATGAATGACGCGCCGATCCAGGAGGCCGAGCGCAAGTACTCTTGGTCGCTGGGCCGCCGTCCCGACGATTACCCGTCACTAAGCCATTTCGGCTTCTAGGCTTTGGGGAATCGCCCGCCGCACGCCGAACATCAACTCGTCATAAGCCACGACCGAGATCGCCTGACTTTCGAGCGGTACCGCGTTCATGCGCTTGCGGACTGCCTCGGGACGGTTGCGGATGACATAGGAACAGATGTCCGTATCGAGCAGATAGAGCGCCATTAGAACAGGCGCCGCTCCTGCGGCGCGCTGACGAGATCGACCAGAAGCGCATCGACGCGTTGGGGAGGGAGATCCCCGGTTCCCTCCCTGCGTAGCGGGGGAGGAACAGGGTGGTGGTATAAGGCGCTGCGTAGGGAAACAGCCTTGGTCAGCGATCCGACGGCCGACCCCCACCCTACCCTCCCCCGTCCGCAAAAGCGCGGACAGGGGAGGGAGATCTCCGGTTCCCTCCCCTGCGTAGCGGGTCGGGGTAGGGGGTCTGCGGCCTGACGATATAATGCACTCCCATCCCGTCCCCTGGAGACCGCCCCATGACGCCCTGTAAAGCGCTTCTCAAGACCATCAGAGTCGTTCTCGCCTCGCAGGCACGGGGCGCCGGGCCGAGGCGCGGGCGGTGAAGCGCGCGCTGCTCGCCTCGGGGATCGCCGTGCTCGTCGCCGGGTTCTTCGCCCTCGACCTCGGCCAGTACCTGAGCCTCGATTATTTCAGGACCCAGCGCGCGGCCATCGAGTCGTATCGGGCCGCGCATCCCCTCTCCGCGGCGCTCGGGTTCTTCGGCCTGTACGTCGCGGTGACCGCGCTGTCCCTGCCCGGCGCGGCGCTCATGACCTTGGTCGCGGGCGCACTCTTCGGGCTCTTGTGGGGCACGGTCATCGTGTCCTTCGCGAGCACCCTCGGGGCCCTGCTGGCGTTTTTCTCCGCCCGTTTTCTGCTGCGTGATACCGTGCAGCGGCGCTTCGGAAGACACTTAGGCGCCGTCAATTCCGGTATCGAACGGGATGGCGCGTTTTATCTCTTCACCTTGAGGCTCGTCCCGATCTTCCCGTTCTTCATCATCAACCTCTTGATGGGCCTCACGCCGCTCGGGGCCGCGATGTTTGCTCTCGTGAGCCAGATCGGCATGCTCCCCGGAACGCTCGTGTACGTGAACGCCGGGCGCGAGATCGGGGCCCTCGAGTCCCTGGGGGGGATCCTCTCGCCCGGGCTCATCCTGGCCTTCACCCTGCTCGGGGTCTTTCCGCTCCTCGCCAAGCGTGCGGTTCGATGGTTCCAAGAGAGAAAACGCTTCGAGCGCTTTCCGAGACCGCCGCGCTTCGATCGCAACCTCGTGGTGATCGGGGCGGGCTCGGCCGGGCTCGTCTCCGCCTACATCGCGGCCACCGTGCGCGCCAAGGTCACGCTCATCGAGAAGCACAAGATGGGCGGCGATTGTCTCAATAGCGGTTGCGTGCCCTCCAAGGCCCTCATCCGCACCGCCCGCCTCCTGGGGGACATGCGGCGCGCGCAGGATTTCGGCCTGCGCCGCGCCACCGCGGAGCTCGACTTCGGCGAGGTGATGGCGCGGGTGGCGCGGGTCATCGCGGCGGTCGAGCCCCACGATTCGGTGGCACGTTATGAGGGCCTGGGCGTCGAGTGCCTCAAGGGCGAGGCGCGCATCGTCTCGCCCTACGAGGTCGAGGTGAATGGCAGAAACATCACCACCCGCGCCATCGTGATCGCCGCCGGCGCGAGACCCGCCATCCCGCCGGTAGAGGGGATAGAAACGATCGGCTATCTCACCTCCGACACGGTATGGGGGTTGCGCACGCGGCCCGGGCGCCTCTTGGTCCTCGGTGGCGGACCCGTCGGCTGCGAGCTGGCCCAGGCCTTCGCGCGGCTCGGATCGCGGGTCACACAGGTCGAGATGCTGCCGCGGATGCTGCCGCGGGAAGACCCGGATGTGTCCGAGATCATCACCACGCGCTTCGCGTCGGAAGGGATCGCCGTGTGCGTCGGACATCGCGCGCTACGCTTCGTGAACGAACGTGGCCACAAGGCGCTCGTCTGCGAGCACGGCGGTCGGGAGGTGCGGATCGAATTCGACGCGGTCCTGGTGGCGGTCGGGCGCGCGGCGAATACCGCGGGTTATGGGCTCGAAGCGCTCGGGATCCCCCTGAGCCCGGCCCGCACCGTCGAGACCAACGAATACCTGGAGGCCCTCTATCCGAATATCTACGCCTGCGGGGATGTGGCCGGGCCTTACCAGTTCACCCATGTCGCCGGCCATCAGGCGTGGTACGCCGCGGTCAACGCCCTGTTCGGGGGGCTCAGGCGGTTCAAGGTGGATTACTCGGCGATCCCCTACGCTGTGTTCACGGATCCCGAGATCGCGAGAGTCGGCTTGAACGAAGAGGAGGCGCGGCATCAAGACATCGCCTTTGAGGTCACGCGCTATGGGCTGGAAGACCTGGATCGGGCCATCACCGACAGCGAGACCGATGGCTTCGTCAAGGTCCTCACGGTGTCCGGCAAGGACCGCATCCTGGGCGTCACGATCGTCGGCAGCCATGCCGGCGAGGTCATCGGCGAATACATCACCGCCATGCGCCACGGGCTCGGGCTCAACAAGGTCCTCGGTACCATCCACATCTATCCGACGCGCTCGGAGGCCAACAAGTATGCCGCCGGGGTTTGGAAGCGCAGACACGCGCCGGATGCGCTCTTGCGCCTTGCAGCGCGCTATCATGCCTACCGCCGTGGGGGGCTTCGCGCAGCGCTGCGTGAATAACGATCGGCTCCTGCGTTACAGCCGGCATATCCTCTTGCCGGAGATCGACCTCGAGGGTCAGGAGCGGCTCCTCGCCGCCACGGTCCTCCTCGTCGGCCTCGGCGGGCTCGGCTCGGCGGTGTCCCTGTACCTCGCGGCCGCCGGCATCGGGCGTCTCGTTGTGGCCGATTTTGATCGGGTGGACCTCGCGAACCTCCAGCGCCAGGTGCTCTACGACACCGGTGATCTCGGGCGGGCCAAGGTCGAGGTGGCGGTGGAACGCCTGGCGAGACTCAACCCGGACTGCCGCATCACCCCCGTCCCGCGCCGCCTCGCGGACGACGAGCTAGGCGTCCTCGCCCGGCGCTGCGACATCGTGGTCGATGCCTGCGACAACTTCGACACCCGCTACGCCATCAATCGGGCCTGTCTTTGTGCCGGGAAGCCGTTGGTCTCAGGCGCCGCCGTTCGCTTCGAAGGCCAGGTTATGGTCCTGCGCCCCGGTCGGGGCCCCTGTTATGCCTGCCTCTATCCCGAGGTCGCGGACGAGCCCGAGCGCTGCACCGACACGGGTGTCGCGGCGCCGCTCGTCGGGATCATCGGCAGTGTGCAGGCGATGGAGGTCGTGAAGCTCCTGACCGGCGCCGGACAGACGCTCGAAGGCCGTCTCTTGCGGCTCGATGCCCTGGAGATGGCGTGGCGGGATGCCCGTATCGTTCGCGATCCCGGGTGCGCGGTGTGTGGCGAGGGGGCCGCGCGACCCGGCCGCGAGAAGAGGTCGCCGTGATCAATCTCGGGGCATGCACTGAAAAATACATCACGACCCGTTCTCCTACCCGGGCACAGCACGCGCCGGCGATTCGGTCCACGGCTACACCCGGGGCGGGTTGATGGTAAATCTAACATGACCTAATATGTCAGTGTGGAGAAGGCCCGCGTGAATTTCAGCATCCATCTGCCCGATCCCTTG
>JBQTJM010000416.1:0-8657 GCA_052387115.1 Gammaproteobacteria bacterium
CGACGGCGCCGGCGAGCACGATGGCGTCCACGCCGGCGCGCTTGGCGGCGAGTGGAAGACCTTCGAGTGGCGTGTTGGCGCCGAGCAGCACCGATTGCAGCCCGGCCTCGTGCGCCGCGAGCGCGAACAGCATCAGGCCGATCTCGTGTTGCTCACCCGGCACGCAGGCGCCGAGGAAGCGCGGGCCGGCGGCAAAACGCGCGCGGTGATGTAAGCGCGCACCGAGCTTGTTGCGCAGGTAGAACGCAAAGAAGTGCTCTTCGGCGACGCTGCCCTCGGCGGTTTCCCAGCGCTCGCCAAGCTCGACCAGGAGCGGCACCAGCAGCCGGCGCGTCACCAACTCGAGCGGATAAAGGGAAAGCGCCTCGTTGTAGGTCTCGTCGAGCGTGAGCTCGTCGAACTCGACGACCGCGCCGATCATGCGTGTGCGATACGGCGTCCACGGATCCGACTTGCCCGATGCCGGCGCCGACTTGCCTTCAAGCGCGCGCCGGACCTGGCTGATGGATATTCCCTTGTCGAGTAGCGTCAGCACCCGATGGATCAGGTCGATGTCCTCGCGCGCATACAGGCGGTGCCCCTTCGGCGTGCGCACCGGCTTGATCAGCCCGTAGCGGCGCTCCCACGCCCGCAAGGTGATCGGGTTCACGCCGGTCAGCGTGGCGATGGTGCGGATCGGGAACAGCTCCCCGTTCGGGGCCGGACTGGTCTTTTGGCGACCCGGCTGACTCATGACTGGCATGATGTACAACGCATGTACAAGGCTTGTACATGATAAGACACAAGATGTCAAGAATATGCATGAGTACAGTGTTTTCATAGATATATGATAGACTCTGGTGCCAGTCAATGACTTGTACAGAACTATGACAGTCCGGAAATCCTCGGGCGAGGTCGTGCTGCAACTCAAGAGCCTCTACCAAGACGGCACCACCCATATCGTGATGTCACACCTAGAGCTCATGCAGTGACCGTGAACCTCCACGGCCGGCTCCGGCATCGTGTCTTGCGTTTGTGACGCACGCCTGATGAAGTCCTCCGAATCCCTGTGTCACTACCAATACGCAAGATCGTCGCGAACGGATGTCACGGGGTCCGTCGCGTGGCGGTGTGCTACAGTCTTCTACCGGTTGACCACGGTGCATGAACCGGCCGGACCGGCGACCATCCAACCGATTCGTTTATCCGTAATACTGGAAATTGGCGCGGGGGGCCCCCCCCCGGGGGGGGGCGCCCCCCGCCACTCTCATGGAGATCCTTGCATGCGACTGCGATCCGTCTTGGCGGGCTCCGCCCTCGTCCTCGGCACCCTGTTCAGCAGCGGTTGCGCGCGCCTAGTATTTGGAATCGCCAATAGCGGCTTGCCGCCGCCGGAGGCCACCGTGGCTTTCGCACCGGAGCTGGGTCTGTCGCTCGACCTGTACCGGCCGCAGGGTCTTGGCGCACGCACCGCGCCGGTGGTGGTGTTCTTTTACGGTGGCGCCTGGCAACGCGGCGAGCGCGATCAATTTCGTTTCGTCGGCCGGCGACTGGCGCAACAGGGCATCCTCGCGATCGTCGCCGATTACCGCACCTACCCGCGGGCGACGTTTCCGGAGTTTGTCGACGATGCCGCCCGCGCGGTGGCGTGGACCCATGCGCACGCCCGCGAATTCGGTGGAGACCCGCGACGCCTGTTTCTGGCGGGGTATTCGGCGGGCGCGCAGATCGCCGCCCTGCTCGGCACGGACCAGCGCTACCTCGAGCCGCATGGCCTGAAGCCGCGCCATCTGTCTGGCGTGATCGGCCTGGCCGGACCCTACGACTTTGCTATCACCGGACGGTACACCAAGGTGTTCGGTCCGCCTGCGCAATGGCCGCAGGCGCAGGCGATCAACTTCGTCGACGGATCCGAACCCGGTTTCCTGTTGATTCACGGTGACCACGACCGGGTGGTCGAGGCAAGCGACAGCGTCGAACTGGCTGAAAAACTCCAACGGCACGATGTCGCCGCAAAGCTCGTCATCCTGCCCGGTGCCGGCCACACCGCGCCGCTGCTGGGCCTGTACAACCCTCAACGTTGGCCGCAAGTGCTAGCGGCGATCTTGGATTTCGTGCGCGCAGGTGCTGGCGCAACGGCTGCGGCTTCGCAGGCACGCACCGGGCACGGCGCGTCACCAACTCGAGCGGATAAAGGGAAAGCGCCTCGTTGTAGGTCTCGTCGAGCGTGAGCTCGTCGAATTCGACGACCGCGCCGATCACGCGTGTGCGATACGGCGCCCACGGATCCGACTTGCCCGATGCCGGCGTCGACTTGCCTTCAAGCGCGTACCGGACCTGGCTGATGGATATTCCCTTGCCGAGTAGCGTCAGCACCCGATGGATCAGGTCGATGTCCTCGCGCGAAAGCAGCGTTATCATAGATATATGATAGACGCTGGTGTCAGTCAATGACTTGTACAGAACTGTGACAGCTAGGAAATCCTTGGTGATGTTGTGCTGCAACTCAAGAGCCCCTGGTGGACGTGGGTGCGGTTGGCGGTCTGGCGATACCGTGGGCTCCGTAGCCCCAAGGCTTACCAAGGGCACTGAGGTTTACTGTGAGGGGCATCTGAGTCTCGGGACCTGGACGGGTCAAGACGGAGAAGGCGGGGCTGAAGGACGGCATGCACCGCATCGGGAACCGGCAACGCGCGAGCCGGGCACGCGCCGCGGCCAAGGTAGGGCACGATACGGTTCATGACATACGCGCGGGCTTGGTGGTATTTTATGTGCCCGCACGCCGAGCCAATACCCCATGGACGATACCCCCCGCGAGATCCTCGTCACCAGCGCCCTGCCCTACGCCAACGGTCCCATCCACCTGGGGCACCTGGTCGAGTACATCCAGACGGACATCTGGGTCCGTTTCCAGCGCCTCTGCGGTCATACCTGCTACTACGTGTGCGCCGACGACACCCACGGCACCCCGATCATGCTGAAGGCCGAGGCCGAGGGGGTCTCGCCCGAGCGCCTCATCGAGCGCATGCACGCCGAGCACCTGCGGGATTTCACGGGCTTCCACATCGCGTTCGACAACTACTATTCGACCAACTCGCCGGAAACCCGGTCGCTGGCCGAGGCCATGTTCCACAGGCTCCGGGAACAGGGCCTCATCGACGTCCGCTCGATCGAACAGCTCTACGACCCGGTCAAGGAGATGTTCCTTCCGGACCGCTTCATCAAGGGCGAATGCCCGCGTTGCCACGCCAAGGACCAGTACGGGGATGCCTGCGAGGCCTGCGGCGCGACCTACCTGCCGACCGAGCTCATTGCGCCCTATTCGGCGCTGTCGGGGGCCGTGCCCGTCCGGAAGGGGTCGGAGCATTATTTTTTCCGGCTCTCGGCTTGTGCGGAGTTCCTCGCGGAATGGACGCGCGCCGGACACCTGGATCCCCAGGCTGCGAACAAGCTCGACGAGTGGCTGAAGGTGGGCCTCTCGGACTGGGACATCTCGCGCGACGCGCCCTATTTCGGCTTCGAGATCCCGGGGGCGCCCGGGAAGTATTTCTATGTCTGGCTCGACGCCCCCATCGGCTACATGGCGAGCTTCCAGAACCTCTGTGAACGCGAAGGGATCGACTTCGATCGATTCTGGAACCAGGGCACGACGACCGAGCTCTATCACTTCATCGGCAAGGACATCCTTTATTTCCACGCCCTGTTCTGGCCGGCACTCCTCCACCACTCGGGCTACCGGACCCCGGACCGGGTGTTCGTCCACGGGTTTCTGACCGTGAACGGGGAGAAGATGTCCAAGTCCCGCGGCACCTTCATCACCGCCCAAAGCTATTTGAAGCACCTAGATCCCGAATACCTGCGTTATTACTATGCCGCGAAGCTCGGCGCGACGATGGAGGACGTGGACCTCTGCTTCGAAGATTTCGTGGCGCGCGTGAACGCCGATCTCGTCGGCAAGTACATCAACATCGCCAGCCGCTCCGCCGGTTTCATCACCCGGCATTTCGATGGGTACGTCCGCGCGGTCACCGACCTCGAGCCGTGGCGCGCTTTCGAGGTAGAAGGCTACAGAGACCGGATTGCGGCAGCGTACGAGTCGCGGGAATTCGGCAAGGGCATGAGAGCAGCGATGGAGCTCGCCGATCGCATCAACCAGTACGTCGATGCCGAGCAACCCTGGAGGCTTGCAAAAGCGGTGGAGGACCCGGCCACACGGGAAACCCTGCACCAGGTGTGCTCGGTGTGCCTGCGCGGCTTTCAATACCTGAGCCTGTGGCTCAAGCCGGTTCTGCCGAGCCTCGCGCTGCGGGTCGAGGCGTTCCTGAACTGCGGCGAGTTGCGTTTCACGGGCGAACCGCCCCCTCTCGTGCGCATCGATCCCTATCAGCACCTCTTGACCCGTATCGAACCCCAACCGATCGAGGCCCTTTTGATGGAGAATCAAGAAACCTTGGCGCGCGTGCCGGAGCGAGCGCATGGGGTCGCGCGGGTGGCCCCTCTCGCCGAGCCCATCTCAATCGAGCCCATTTCAATCGAGCCGATCTCAATAGAGGACTTCGGCAAGGTGGATCTGCGCATCGCCCGCATCGTTCGGGCCGAGCACGTGGAGGGCGCCGACAAGCTCTTGAAGCTTACCCTCGACATCGGGGGGCTCGACATCGGCGGCCAGGAGCGCACGGTATTCGCCGGCATCAAGCCGGCCTATACACCCGAGGCGCTCGCGGGCCGGCTGACCGTGATGGTGGCCAACCTCGCCCCGCGCAAGATGCGCTTCGGGGTCTCGGAAGGAATGGTCCTCGCGGCCGGTCCCGGCGGCAAGGAGCTGTTCCTGTTGAGCCCGGATAGCGGCGCAGAGCCGGGTATGCGCGTCAAGTAGTGTCCTTGTAATCGAGGAACGGCGCATGAACGTGCTGCTCCTCGGGGCCGATGGTTTCCTCGGTCGCCATTTGCAGGTTGCATTGGAGACGGCTGGGCATACGGTCCGCCGGGGCGTGCGTCGGCCGGTGCGCCGAGCGGACGAGATCGCCGTGGACTATGCGCGAACGGCGCCTCAAGTATGCCGCGACCGTCAATAACGAAGCTCTTGGGGAGGAAACAGACCCTGACTACGAGCTCCAGTATGTGGATATTGGGAATGTAGATTCCTCGGGCAGCATCCATGAAGTCGTGACGTATCGTTTCGCCGACTCTCCTAGCTAGCCGCGCCCGGCGGCGAGCTCGCGATGGTGATGTCATCATCTCGACCGTTCGCACGTACCTTCAGGCCATCGCTCCTGTGCAAGCGCCGCCCGAGAACCTGATTGTCTCTACGGGATTCGCAGTCGTTCGGCCACGCGCGAATGTGTTCGACGCTGAGTTTTGCAAGTACGCTCTGCGTGAGCCGGCCTTTCTCGCCGAAGTACAGATGCGGTCCGTGGGCGTGAGCTACCCTGCGATCAATGCCTCGAATCTCGGCAACATCTCCATTCATCTCCCGCCGGGGCAGCACCAACGCGCCATCGCTTCTTTGCGACAAGTTATATCGCCTGAGCGTCGATGCTTCGCGATTAAACAAGGAGTTCCTCGTCATCTTTCTGCGCTGCTCGGCTGGTCGATTTGAGTTCGAGCGCGACGCGACTGGAGCCAGTAACTCGATGCGAAATATCGGGCAGGACTCCGTTCGCAACGTCTGGTTACCCATCCCGCCGCTGACCGAGCAGCGAGGCATCGTCGCCCACATCACCGCGCAAACCGGCAAGCTCGACGCGCTCCGGTCGGCGACAGAGCGCACCATCGCCCTGCTCAAGGAGCGCCGGGGCGCACTTATCGCCGCTGCGGTGACAGGCCAGATCGATGTGCAGGGGAATCCAGCACGCGTATAGTTGTCCGTATGGCTGCCTCGATCCCCGCGTTGGTCAACCCGCCACTCCTCGTCTGGGCACGGGAGGAGAGCGGTTTTGCGCTGGAGCCGATCGCCAAACGCCTGAACGTCAAGCCCGAGCGGCTGCTTGCCTGGGAGCGGGGAGAAGCCAAGCCATCAGTGCGGCAGACGCAGGCGCTTGCTAGGTTCTACCATCGACCGTTCGGTCTCTTCTTCCTGCCGCAACCCCCCGCGCTGCCGCCGCTCGCCGCGGAATATCGGCGCTTGCCGGGGGTAAGGCCGGGGGTGGAATCGCCGGAATTGCGACTGGCCCTCCGTGTCATGTCGGAGCGGCGCGAAGTGAGCCTAGAGCTCCGCGAGGAACTAGG
Source organism: Gammaproteobacteria bacterium (assembly GCA_052387115.1). GTDB lineage: Bacteria > Pseudomonadota > Gammaproteobacteria > JACCXJ01 > JACCXJ01 > JACCXJ01. Next base: position 6,208 of record JBQTJM010000416.1, read on the forward strand.
GCAGGCGGTCACGGAATTCCGTACTCCGGTGCATCTGTCGGAAGGCGCTCAGGAAGTCGGCCGACGCTTACGTTCACTGCTCGGCGTCAGTACGCCAGAACAACTCGGCTGGCGGGATGAGTGGCAAGCCTGGCGGCGCTGGCGCGAGGCGGTCGAGTCGGTCGGTGTCCTGGTATTTCAGTTCCCGAAGGTCGCGCTGGATCAGGCACGTGGTGTGTCGCTGCTGCGTTTCCCGTTGCCGGTGATCGGCGTGAACAGCAAAGAGGGTGCGCCCGGCGCGCGCATCTTCACGCTCCTGCACGAGTTGACGCATGTCGCACTGGCGCTTGGCCGGGACGAGAAGAGCGCGCTGCAAGAACCCCGGAGCGATGCCGCTTGGAGCAAGGTGGAGCGCTTCGCCGAGGAAGCCGCGAGCGCGGCGCTCATCCCCGAAGAGACGTTTGCGGAGTGCTTGAAGCGCCTGTCGGTGGCGCGGAATCGCTGGGATGTCGAGCGGGTGCGCAAGCTTGCGGCGAAGTTCCGTGTGACGCCGCTGGCGATGGCGACGCGCTTGCAGACGGCGGGTGCGCTGAGCTGGGAAGGCTATAGACGGTGGAAACAAGCCTGGGCGAAATACCTAGCGGGCTTGAAGCCGCCGCCGGGTGGGTTTGCCGCTCCGGTAGACAAGACGCTCGGCCGGGGCGGACGGCCCTTCACGCAACTGGTGATCGAGGCCTTGGATGCGAACCGCATCACCGTCGTCGAGGCCTGCCGGTATCTGGATCTCCGCTTCGAGTATTTCGATAAGCTTCGTACCAAGTTGCGAGATGGCCCTCCGAGTGGGCGGGTCATAGACGACGGTGATTGAGCGCGTGTACTCGATCGATACGAGCTTCTTGATGGACTGGCAGGCGAGATACTACCCACAAATTGTCCCGAAGAGCCCAAAAACCTACTGGAAGCGCTGTTCGTGGAGCGCATGGATCACAACGAGGGGATCTTCGTTCGGTTCATGAACGATCCGGCGTTTCAGAAGGTCGTCACCGGCTGGCTCGCCGCGGAGGCCTATAAGCGGCTGCGTGGGGAACCGGGCTGGTGGAGCCGATACCCGTCTCCCTCAGGGGGATAGTGTGGAAGCCCGGCGCCAGAATCTCGGCCTGGCCCGTACTCCCACGGGCCCGGCCGCGCGTGGCGTCGGCTATCCCTTCGGCAGCCCCCGCTCCGAGCGCCCCAATACACGGGCGTCTGGGGACCCTCGCGACGAGCGGGGGCGACAAGAGCAGGCTAGCATTGCCAACTCGCGTTGACGTTCTTATCCTGCCGGAATGATGGCCACTCCAACCGGAAGCCCTGCGCCAACGTACGGACGGCGGTCTTGGGAGCGTGCTGCGCCGCGCGCGGCGTCCCGGATGCCCTCAACGATGAGCGGAGCAGCCCGTCGAGCCTTCGGATGGTGTCCACGAGCGGGTCAACCAAGACCCGGCACGATGCGCTCAGCGGTATCTGCCTAGAGGGGCGCATGCGCATCGCCCGCATCGTCGAAGCCGATTGCATCGGGTGCACGAAGTGTCTCAAGGTCTGCCCGGTGGATGCGATCGTGGGCGCGGCGGGGCAGATGCACACGGTCTTGATCGAGCAATGCACCGGCTGCGAGCAGTGCCTCCCACCGTGTCCGGTCGATTGCATTGAGCTGGTCGAGGCCCCCTTCGCTTGGGACGACGAGCGCGCCCAGGCGGCCCAGGCGCGGGAGCGGGCACGCGAAAACCGTCTGGCGCCCAGGGAGGAGGCCGATGGCCAGGACACCGATGGCCGGGGTCGGAGTGGGGACCGAGGAAGCGAGAGCGAATTCGCGGCGTTCGATCCGGCCGCCGCGCCAGCGGTGATCCGGGCCGCGGTCGAGCGATCCCAGGCACGGCGGCGGGGCCGGCCCGAGGTGGCGACCGACCGCGACGCACCGTGAACCATCCCTGCCCGGAGGCCCGGAGGCGCGCGGCACACCACCTGGCGTATGGACTGGCGGCCCTCCTGGTCGCGCTCGCGGGGTGCTCGACGGTACCGAAGACCGCCGGCCCCCCGCCCCCGGAGGCGGGCTTTCCCTCGCTCGTCGGTTATGCCTTTAGCCTGCAGGGGACGCCATACCGCTACGGCGGCGACAGTCCGCGGCGGGGCTTCGATTGCAGCGGCTTCGTGTGGCACGTGTACCGGCGCTACGGGATAGACCTGCCGCGCAATTCGGCATCGATGGCGCGCGTGCTGCCGCGGGTCCCCGCCGCGTCCCCAAGGCCGGGGGACCTGGTGTTCTTCAATACCCGCGGGCGCCCGGACTCACACGTCGGGATCTACGTCGGCCAAGGCAATTTCATCCATGCCCCGAGCCGGGCCACGGGTTCGGTGAGGGTGTCGAATCTCAGGCACCGCTATTGGCACGCCCGGCTCAGCGCTGTCCGGCGACCCCCGCTGGGCGCCTCCGG
>JBQTJM010000417.1:0-8126 GCA_052387115.1 Gammaproteobacteria bacterium
AGACCTGCCCGGTCCAACGCGGGTGTGCCGGCCATTGCTTTGACACAGGGGCTTGCGGCACCCCTACTCCGGCCTCAACCCCCCCTTCTCAAAAAGATAATCCAGCCAGATCCCCGAGAGCTTTTCCTGCACGGAGTTCTGTTTGAGGCGGGCGTGGAGGTTGGGGAAATCGACGCGATCCAGCTCCTGGTCCTGGTTGTAACAGGAGTAGACGAAGTACTCCGCGCCGGTCTCGGGGTCGATGTGCTTGCAGAGGCACTGGGCGCAGACCCCCTTCATCATGCACTGCATCGGTGAGTTGATCGAGCCGATGGCGACGTGGCGGGGATTGAGGTAGGGCTTCAATATCCCGTGACGAGCCTCCTTGACGGCCGCCATCATGCGGTCCGAGCCGATGGCGATGATGTGCTCGACGTCATCGAGATGGATGGGCGTTTCGCCCAAGCGCCCGCGGGCGTAGGCCAGCACGGCCTCCAGGATGTTGCCGACCGTGCTCTTGTCCTGGGGACGGGTCACCGGAATGGACTCCGCGCCCGGGATCGGGTCCACGGACCATACGATGATATCCGAGGCCGCTTCGATCTCGGCAACCTTGAAGACGTCCCACCGGTTGCGATAGCCGGCGAAGTAGATCACCTGATTGCCCGCGGCGCGAAAGGCCCTACCGATCGAAAAGAGCACCGCGTTACCCAGACCGCCCCCTAACAGCATCACGGTCTTGCCCGAGGGGATGTCGGTCGGGGCCCCGGTCACGCCCATGACGACCAGTGGATCGCCCGGTTTCCAGAGCGCGCACAGGCGCGACGAGCTGCCCATCTCGAGGGCGATGAGCGAGATGAGCCCGCGTTCCTTGTCCACCCAGGCGCCGGTCAAGGCCAGGCCCTCCGAGGCCAGCGCCGTGCCCTCGACGGTGGGCGCCAGGGCCTCCAGGTTCTGCACGCGGTAGAACTGGCCGGGGCGGAACTTACGCGCCTGCATGGGGGCGCGCACGATCACCTCGATGATGGTCGGGGTGAGGCGCTTGACCTCGACGACCGTAGCAGCCAGGGCTTCGTCCAGCCGTTCCTGAAAAGCCCGTAACGCACGCTCGCGCTCCGCCTGCCGCCCAAGGTCGAGGTTTCGGATCTCGCGCTCGAAGAGCCGCACGATATAGGGATAGCCGTCGCGGGCGCTCGCCATGGCCTTGACCACGTTGCCGGCATACACGGGGTGGTTGTCGCCATAGAAGGTCACGTGGCGCCCTTGGCGGGAGTAGGACGTGAATGGGGCCGGGCGGCCGATCTTGGGCCAGCACCGATCGCTCATGGGCTCCAGCCGCCACTCACCGTTCGCGGCGATCGGCTCGTGGCGCCGGTAGGAACGCCCGTCCATCTCGAAGGTGCCGATATGCTCGCTCTCGTAGATCGTGTTGGGCGAGGTCCCGGCGGCGATGAAAAGGCTCTTGAGCGGCACCTCGAGCACGGTGCCGGTGCTCACCCAGCGCCCGCCCTCTTCGGCGAGCTTCTCGAAACGCACGGCGCGGAGATGCCCGAAGCCGTCGGCGACGGCGCGCCTGGGCTCCATCCCCTCGGCCCAGGCGATCCCCTCCTGCATGGCCTTCTCGATCTCTTCGTGGTTCTGGCGGTAGGCGGGCGCATCGCGCATGCCTTTACGATAAAAGAGCGTGACGCCGCCCCACTCCCGCAAGAGCGGCTGGAAGTCCGGCGACTCGCCCGACGATTTCGCGCGCTCGCGCTCGGCACGCACGGCCCGCCCGTGGGCGAGCAGCTCGTCGAGGATGATGAGCTCTTCCTGATCGTAACGCCCGCGCACCGAGCCCTCCTCGTAGCGGTTGACGAGGGTCTCGTAGCGGTGCAGGAGCTTCTCGACCTGGACTGGATAATAGGCCAGGAGCTCGGTGGCCGTGTCGATGGCGGTCAGACCTCCGCCGATGACCCCGGCCGGCAGGCGCGCCTGGAGGTTGGCGAGTGAGTCCTTGGCGGCGCCGGTCAACTGCAGCGCCATCAAGAAATCCGAGGCCTTGCGGATCCCGCGCATGAGATTATTTTCGAGCGGGATGATGGTCGGCTTGCCGGCGCCGCTCGCGATCGCGATGTGATCGAAGCCGAGGTCCCAGGCCTCGTTGATGGTGAGGGTGCCCCCGAAGCGCACCCCGCCGTAGCAGCGGAATGCCCGGCGCCGCGCCAGGGTGAGATAGATCACCTTGAGGAAGTTCTTGTCCCAGCGCACCGTGATGCCGTACTCGGCGACCCCGCCGAAACCGGTCATGACGCGCCGATCGAGGTCCTCGTAGATCTCGGCGAAATCGCGGATCGGGCGCGGGGCGCGTTCGTAGCTGCCGGTCAGCTCCATGGGCAGGGGCTCGATCTTGAGCCCGTCGATCCCGACCACCCCGAAGCCCTCGTTCAAAAGGTAATGCGAGAGCGTATAACCCGCCGGCCCGAGCCCGCAGACCAAGACGTTCTTGCCGTTGTAAGCGAGCGCCGCGGGGCGCTGTACGTTGAGCGGGTTGAAGCGCGTCAAGAGCCCGTAGATCTCGAACCCCCAGGGGACGTTCAAGACATCGGTAAGCACGTTGGTCTCGATCTCGGGGATGTTGACGGGCTCGGTCTTCTGGTATATGCAGCCCTTCATGCAGTCGTTGCAGATCCGATGACCGGTGCCCGGGCACATCGGGTTGTCGATCATGATGAGGGCCAGCGCACCGATGTCGTCACCCCCGCGTTTGAGCACGTGCATCTCGGAGATCTTCTCGCCGAGCGGACAGCCGGTGATGGTGACGCCTAGCGCATTCGTCTTGAAGCCGCCGTCCTTGCGATTGCGCATGCCCTTCGAGCAGGAGTCGGTGTCGCGATCATGGCAATAGATGCAGTGATCGACCTCGTAGAGCACCTGGCGCTCGTTCATGCGCCGATCCGTCAGGGCGAATCCATCGCGACGGCGGCGTTGGGCAAGTGGCCCGATGAGCACCTTGTGGCCCTCGCGGTTCTCCGACTCACAGTGCACGAGGTGCTGGAAATCGGTTTTTCTAGGCTCTTTGAAGCTCACCCAACCCGCGACCCGGGCGCGCAATACGGGGTGATGGCGCGCGGCATAGCAGAAACGTTCGATGGTATCCATGAGCCCCGAGACCAGCTCCCGCCGCGAGCCCACGGCGAGCACGGGGGCCAGGGCTGCGGCATTCGGATCGCCGGCGAGCCGCTGCCGCAAGGCCTGCGACTGGTCTTGCCAGGCGCTCTGCGACTGTGACCTTAGGCACAGCGCACGGAGCTTGATCCCCATCTCGGCCAGCGCGCCCTCTTCGTCGGGAGCGGTGGCGCAACGGAGGAGCGCCGCGATCCGGGCCTCCAAGGCCGCCAAGTCCCAGCCCGCGAGATCGTCGGGCGTAAAGCGCGCATCGCACTTCATCACGACCTCGCTGCGGAAGGCGAAGACGGTGTCCATCTCGCGGCGGATGGTATCGATGTGTCGCTCACGCTCGCCGCCGATACCGAAGAGGCGCGCCACGAACTCCCCGACGAAGGGCGCCATACGCACCAGCAAGTCCGAGACCGCCTCGGGCGACATCTCCTGTCCAAGGCGTGTACGGTAGCGCTCGAACTCGACCAAGAGGTCGGGATCGCGCGGCCGGACGTAATCGTCGAAGACCGCCAAGAGGTCTTGCAAGCGCTTCGGATCGAAGAGGTCGGGGTACTCGAAGCCCGGAAAACCCAGGGTGAGCACCGCCTCGGCGCGATCGGCGCCGTGCTGCGGGGAGTTCATCGTGTCGCTTTCAGCGCGCAGGCCAGTCGCTGAACGGGAAGGGCCTTTGGTCGGACTCGTAGGTCACGTAGTTGAGGATCTCGTAGATGTAGCTCGAAAGCCCGGGGGCGAACTGCACGAGCCTCGGGTTCAATTCGCCCGTGAAGAGCCGCGAGAGGAACTGGAACACCACGATGCCGAAGACCAGGACCTCCGCGGCCGTGTAGATGACGACAAAGATCATCATGAAAAACCCGCGCTTCCAGGTCTCGGCGTCTTGTAGGTGCTCGGCTGCGCTCATTTTCGTTCCTCCCCCGAGAGAATGCATGATAGATCGGCCACGGTCATTGATCGACCCCCTGAATCCCCTTATCCAGTCGATCAAAAAGCGCGATCTGTGGCCCGCGCCCGGTGCACTCGGCGCGGGCGGCGCCATCAATGTGCCCGTCGCCCGAGCCACGTGAGGAGCCCCTTGGCGTTCAGCTCGATGTCCATGGACAGGAGGTCGTCGGTCAGAAACTCCGCATCGGCAGCCCCGTGCTCGCGGAGCCGCGAACACAGATAATCCCGCAGACCGGAGGCGATGGCGGACAGGGGATCGGTCCGCGCGGCGGCCTGCTCGGTGATCGCCACGAAGGCCCGAAGACCCCGATGCAGATCCGAGGCTAGGCGTTCGAGGTTCGCGACGCGGCTGTAGTGGGTGAGATAGATGGCAGTCGGGCGCTCGGCCATGAGCCGGTCGATAGACGCATGGGCCGCGTCCGGGTCGAAATGCACCGGGGTCGTCGCGGGAAAGATGAACTCGCCCCGGGGGCCGTCCAGCTCGCGGTAGGACACGCCGAAGGTATCGCCCGCGAAGATCCCCCGGGCCTCCTCGTCCACGATGGAGACGTGATGGAGCGCATGACCGGGCGTGTGCAGGAAGGTCAATGTGCTGGCCCCGAGCGTCAAGCGCTGGCCGTCCTCGACCACGACCAGGCGCTCCGCCGGGATGGGTCGGACATCGCCGTAGTGGTGCCGGAACATCTCCTCGCCGTACACCGCCAAGGTACCCTCGATCAGGCGTCGCGGATCCGCGAGGTGGGTTGCGCCGCGCGGGTGCACGCAGACGCGCGCCGCGGGCAGGTGACGGCACAGCAGACCGGCACCGCCGGCGTGGTCGAGATGGATGTGGGTCAGAAACACATAGTCGACATCGGACGGGTCGATGTCCTTCGCCGCGAGCGCCTCGATGAGCCTCGGCACCGAAGGGCCGGTCCCGGTGTCCACGAAGGCGGCTCGCCCATCGCGCACGAGGAGGTGGCTCGCGTCCAGCCGCGGCCGCACGAAGCCGGTGTCGATGGCGGTGATGCCGTGTGGGAAGTCGAGGAGCCCAGCCCTCATGGCGGACCCCCCCCGGTACGAGCACTCGTGTATCGACCGGAGACATGGGTGCGGGGACGCGCCCCCACACCACCCTCCCCCGGGGTGGGGAACGGTAGCGTGGGGGGCGAGGGCCTTACCTGGTGAGGCGATGTAGCATGTGCGGTCACAAATCGCCCCTATTTGATCCCCTCACCCTGACCCTCTCCCAGCAGAGGGAGAGGGGATGTTGAGTAAGCGCCCTCTCCCGGAGGGGATCTAAGCGGGCGCTTTATGACTATGGGCAGTGTACCGATGACGGCGCGATGCCGAGGACGGCGTGGGCCAGGCAGCGGCTCTGGATTAGAAACGGCGCCGACCGGGGCCTCCTCCGCCTGGGCGCCGGGGACCGCCGCTGCCCGGCCCGCCACCACCACGGTCGTCGGTGCGCGGCCGGGCCTCGTTCACGGTCAGCCGCCGGCCCTTCAGGTCCTTGCCGTTCAGCTCGGCGATGGCCGATTCGGCGGCGGCCTTGGCCGACATCTCGATAAATCCGAAACCGCGCGGTTCTCCGCTGAACCTGTCCTTGATCACGTTAACGGATGCAACCTCCCCGAAGGGCTCGAAAGCGCGCCGCAAATCGTCCTCGGTCACATCTCGGGACAGATTGCCAACGAAGATCTTCATTCGGTATTCCTCTAAGTAGTCGATGGAGTGCGATGGCCCCTAGCCGTTATCATCGACACAAAGCTGGGCCACGCGGGTGGATCCTACGCGCACTTGCGCATTTCGGGAAGAAGGCCGGGGTCGTGCGCCTGCCGAAGCCATCGGACCTAACGCCCTGGACCGGGCGCGCACAGCTCGTCGATCACGGCGGCCAGATCCGGGTAGACCGGTAGGGAGCGAAGCTCGGGGTTGGCGTCGCGGGTGTGGCTGCCGCGGCCGGTCTCGACCAGGATGGGACGGGCGCCCGCCGCGCGCGCCGCCTGAAGGTCGGTCAGTCGATCGCCGACCGCCGGCACCCCCTCCAGCGGGACGTGCAAGCGCTCCGAGAGCTCCCGGAACAGCCCCGGCCGCGGTTTGCGGCACGCACAGCCCTCGCTCGGACCGTGGGGACAGAAGAACACCGCCTCGATACGCCCACCGTGCTCGGCGAGCCGCTGATGCATCTTCTGGTGGACGAGGTGCAACTGGCCGACATCGATGATCCCGCGCGCGAGGCCCGATTGATTGCTCACCACCACCACCCGGTAGCCCGCGGCATTGGCGCGGGCGACGGCCTCGAGGCTCCCCGGGATCGGGATCCACTCCTCGGGTCGCTTGATGAAGTGATCGGATTCCTGATTGATCACCCCGTCCCGGTCCAGGATCAAGAGCCGCATCATTGGAGCCTCGAGAGGTCCGCGACCTCCAGGAACAGGGACTGGACCCGGCCCAGCAAGGTCAGGCGGTTAGCCCGCAGGCGCCGATCCTCGCATAGGACCAGCACCTCATCGAAAAACGCATCGACGGGCTCGCGCAGTCCCGCGAGCGCGCACAGCACCGCGGTGTACTCGCGCCGGTCCAGCCCTTCCCGGACCGGCCCTTCCAACGACACCAACGCCGCCGACAGCCTACGCTCTGCGGGCGCTTCCAAGAGCCCCTCATCCAGCACGCCGATCTCGAGGTCTTGCGCCTGTTTGAGGAGGTTGGCGATGCGTTTGTTGGCGGTTGCCAGCGCCGCCGACTCGGGTAGCGCCCGAAATACCGTGACGGCAGTGAGCCGTTCGCGAAAGTCGAGGGGGCGCGTGGGTCGGCGCGCCAGCACGGCCTCGAAAGCATCGGAGCGCGCGCCCTCCTCGGTCAGATACCCGCGCAGCCGCTCCATCATGTAGTCGAAGACCATCGGCACGACACAAGGATCGAGCAATCTATCGTACAGCGCGGCGGCCCGCGACAAGAGGTCGAAGAGGTCCACGTCCAGGGTACCTTCGATCGAGATGCGTAGGCACCCGAGCGCCGCCCGCCTGAGCCCGAAGGGGTCGCGGTCACCGCTCGGCGCCTGAGCAATGCCGAACGCCCCGCACAGCGCATCGAGCTTGTCGGCGAGCGCGAGCGCCTGTCCGGTCCGGGTCTTGGGGAGACCGTCACCCGCATGGCGCGGTAGGTATTGCTCGGCCAGGGCCTCCGCCACCGCCGCGGGTTCGCCACCCCGGGCGGCGTAGTGGCGGCCCATGAGCCCTTGCAACTCGGGAAACTCCCCGACCAGTGCCGTGACCAGATCGCATTTAGACAAGTGACCCGCCCGCCGCGCCACGTCCGGGTCCCCGCCGATGTGCTGCGCGATCGCCTCCGCCAAGCTCGCGAGGCGATCGGATCGATCCAGCAACGACCCGAGACGCTCCTGGTAGACGACCCGCGCGAGCGCCGTGCGGCGCGCCTCCAAGGGCTCGGCGAGATCCTGCTGGTAAAAAAACGCGGCATCCGCCAGCCGGGGATGGACGACTCTCTCGTTGCCGCGCCGCACCACCTCGGGATCGCGGCTCTCGATGTTGCTCGTGGCCACGAAATACGGCAGCAGCCGCCCATCGGCATCGAGGATCGGAAAGCACTTCTGGTGGCCCTTCAGGGTCGCGATCAAGACCTCGGCCGGCATCCCCAGGAAGCGCCGATCGAAGGCGCCGGCGATGACCGCCGGCCATTCGCAGAGCCCAGTGACCTCCTCCAACAGGTCCGGATCGATCAGCGCCTGCCCGCCTTGGGCGTGCGCCGCGGCCTCCACCAATCGCCGCAGCCGTTCTTGCCGCTCGGCGAAATCGGCTTGCACCTTGCCGATGGATTCCAATAGCGCAGGGTAGTCGCGAGGCTTAGGGATCGAGAGGGGCGCGGGCCGCATGAAGCGATGGCCCCGGCTCTGGCGCCCGCTTTGGACCCCGAGGACCTCGGCCGAGAGGGTCTCGGGGCCGAACAGCAAGACGACCCAGTGCACGGGACGCACGAACTCGACGTTGCCCGGGCCCCAGCGCATGCGCTTCGGGATCGGGAGCGCCGCGAGCGCCTCGCAG
>JBQTJM010000418.1:0-4923 GCA_052387115.1 Gammaproteobacteria bacterium
GAGCAGGGGGAGGTTGCGGGCCTGGAAGACGCCGCTGACCCTGAGCGCCGCCAGCGCGGGATCGGCCACCGTGAACTCGATGTCGTGGTAGCGTGAGAACTGCGACAGGACCCGTTCCAGCGGCTGATCCTCGAAGAGGAGCTTACCCGTGCGCCAGGCGGTGACGGCCTCGAGATTGGCCCTGCCGAAACCCGCGACGGCGCCGGTCCCCCGGTAGCTCAGCCGTTGTCCCGCATCTAGGTGGTGGGGGATCTCTGCGGCGCCCAGGATGACGCCCACTTCCCCCTCGACGACGGTCACGGAGACCCGGTCACCATCCCGGCTGACATCGAACACGGTGCCGAGGTCCCGGATCCGCCCTTCGCCCGCATGGACCTCGAAGGGTCGGGCCGGGTCGTGCACCACGGTGAACAAAGCCTCGCCCCGCAAGAACCGGACGCTGCGGGCGCGCCGGCTCAAGGTAACGCGCATTTCCGTGTCGGCGCCGAGCTCGACGGTGGAGCCCTCGGCCAGGGTCACGGTGCTGTGCTCACCCTTTGCCGTGTGGTAGACCTCCGTGGTGGGTAGGGGCAGCACCCCGTAGAAGACGGCGGCCAAAAGGAGACTCAGCATCGAGGCCAAACCGATCCGCAAGAAAAGCCGCGCACGGCGGGCGGGACGCGGGGGCCGATAGCGCTCGGCTGCCTCCAGCTCCGGAAACGACAAGGACTCGAACGGCTCCAAACGTTGCCAGAAACCCTCCGCTTCCTCGTAAGCCACTCGATGTGCCTCGCTCTCGGCCAGCCACGTCCAGAAGGCCCGGTCCTCCCCCTCGGACCATTCGCCCGAATGCACCCGTGCCAGCCAGAAAAAAGCCTGGGCCTGCACGGGATCGTTCGGTGGCGTGGACATGAATGGGGTGACGGCTCGTGAGCCGAAGGTTCATAGGATAGGACGTTCGAGGTCGACTCGAAACGTCACGACCCCTCAGTTGTCGCGCAGGCCCGAGCGCTCGGCACAATGTTCGGCCGCGGATCGGATGTAACGCTCCACCGTCTTCCTCGAGAGACCCAGGCGCTTCGCTATCTCGGCGTGCGTAAAGCGCCGGAAGCGGTTCAAGAGAAAGGCATGACGGTAGAGCTCCGGCAGTTCCGCCAGGGCCTCCCGGAAACGCTCGAATCGCTCCGCCCACTCCGCCGCGTCCTCGGGGCCGGGCCAGGGGCTCACCAAGGCATCGAGATCGACCTCCTCCGCTCTGTGTCTCGAACGCCTCTCGTGCTTGCGCCGGGCGTCTCGCGCCAGATTGGCGGCGATGGTGAAGAGGAACGCGCGGAGGTCGCGCACGCTCTCCGGCGCGGGGTGCGGCAGCCAATGGAGATAAGTGTCGTGCAACACGTCTTCCGCCTCCTGCTCCCCGGCCAGTCGCCGCGCCAACGCCCGGAGGTCCTCGGCATACCGGCTGAAGCTCTGCTGGAGAAAGGCGGCATGGCCCATGGGATGGTCGTCGAGCGCTAGGCGCAAGCGCGAAGCAACGCGTCATCCCTCGCCGTTCGACACGCTGCCGCTGATCCCTGACGGCCGTGGGCGCCGAGAGACCCGGGCACGATGTCGGTACCGACCATGGGGTTTCCGTTCGTTGCCATCGTGCAGTGGCCACTCCGTCGCCATCGGGGGCCGAGCGTGGATGGGGGTTAAATTGATCGATTTATTGATTTTGCTGGATCGTAGCGCAGCTCGGGACGTTGAGGGATGCGACAAAATGTCGCGGGGCAGAGATTGGTGAAGGCTTTCGCGCACGCGACTGTAAGCAGGCGTGCCGGAACAGGCACTGCGCGCGTGACGAATCCGCGGCGCGCTGGGCGCAGATCGCCGCGGCCTTGGGGTCCTCCGAGGTGTTGAGGAACCCCTGCCGCGGGTGGACCGATCCCCAGGTGTTGAGCGGCCAGTCCCCGATCTCGCGAAGTCCAGGGATAACGTCAGGCTCTTTCCCAGATAGGGCCTTTGCCGTTGGAGCACCGTTCCCCCTCATCTCCCTTGCGAACCGTTTCCCGCCGCCCTTTGCCTTCACCCTTTCTTGCCCTGCGCCAGCACGACGTGGGGGTTCGGCGGGGGCAGGATGACGCCGGCTCCGAACGCCCTTTCCGGGTCTTCCAGCAAGATGCCCTTAAGCTCGCGGGTCCGGCGTTCGCCCGCGACCTTGTAGGTCCAGATATTGAAGCCCTCCGGTGTCTTGCGGTGGAGCTTGAGCTTCTGGAAGCGCTTCTGGATGCTGGCCCAGGGAGCCTGTGCCGCGGTCCCGTAGTCGCGGAAGATCCCGGGGCTCACGAGCAGCACGCCTTCCTGGACCCGGTGCACACGGGCATTGACGGTGTTGACGGGCAGCTCGCTGCTCACGAGCCCCTGCTTGAGCCAGGCGAGGAACGCTTGTCCCAGGTCCACAGCATTCGTAAACGCCGGCACTTCGGTACCCGTCCCGCCCCGTGACTGGGGTGCGCCGACCGCTGCCACCGGCTCGGGGCGGTCGACGGCGGGTTCTGGCGCCTCCGAAGGTCTCGGGGAGGTCACCGCGGGCATCCCCCGAGGGAGTGGTTCGTCCATGACGCTTGGAGGGGCCGCTAGGGGACGCCAATACCCCAGAGCCTTGGGCACCCGCCGGCCGCCTCCGTCCGCAAAGGGCGCGGACAGAGCGCTCCGGCAAAACCACCCACCCATCGATGTGGAACGGCCGTTCGGCCCGAGCTCGCCGCAGGGTTTCCCGCAGAGCTTCGATAGGTCGCACCAGCCAATCGGTGCGATGCTCCAACACATTGATGGTGAAAATACCTACCGCCCGGTACGCGATAGCGGCGGTAATTCGGCATGAAGCCATCGTATCACCGCTCCTTCATGCGGCGGAACGCCCGCAAGGGGCTTCCGCCCTACCGTTCCGCCTTACGCGCGTTGATCTCCGGCACAACGTCAATACTCCAGTCGAATCGAACCGAGCACCGTCAAAGGTGCGCCAGGAAATATAGCAGCTCTGGGCGCAGCGTTTACAAAATTTGGTTCGGTAGACTCAAAGTAGCGCTTGTCTAGCAGATTGCGAACATTCAATTGGGCCGTCAATATCGTATCTCCTAGTCTCAAACGGTAAGCGGTGCTGGCATCCAGCCGCGCAAAACCGGGTAATTGAAAGGTGTTTTCATTATCACCTTCTCGCTGTCCAGCGGCAAAAACGCCAATGGCGAGGCTCAGACCTTCGCGGGCGCCGACGCCGTTATGGTCGTATTTGAGCCGCAGACTCCCGGCGTGTCTCGGGACATTGGATAGCCTATTGCCTTGTAGACCTGAGTTATCCTTGGTGATTTCGGGTGTTAATTCGCGATCATCATCCGGCTTATATCTCGTTCGAGCAGTTCCTGGCGGATCAGGAGCGCCTCCGAGGAAACGCGCAAATGCGACACCGTGGCCAGGCCGATGAGAGCGGTCCCGCCCGGGAGGGGCCGGCAGTGCTCCCAGGGGTGGTGGGGTGCGGTCACTGTGGCCGCAAGATGTATTTGAGCTACGGCGGGCACCATCGTCAACGGGTGTATCAGTATCGCTGCTCCAGCGCGCGTCAGCAGCGAGGTGGAACGGACTGTCAGGTCCTCGGCGGCAAGCGCATTGACCAGGCAGTGGTGCAGGTATTTCTCGAGGCGACCCGGCCGTGCGCGGTGGAAGCGGCGCGGCGGGCCAATGAAGAGGCGCGCTCTAGCGGCGAAGCGTTGCGTGTCTACTGGGCGCATCAGATTGAGAAGGCACGGTATGAAGCGCAGCGCGCCGAGCGCCAATACATGGCGGCGGAACCGGAAAATCGCGTGGTGGCGCGCGAGCTCGAGCGGCGTTGGAACGTGCAGCTCGAGGAGCTCGATCGGGTGAGACGTCAGGCAGAGCAAGCGCTACGAGCACCGCTGTTGCTGAGCGAAGAGGAGCTAGGTTGACCCAATAGGCAACGTGGGAGTTCGATAACCCCAGCCACCCGGCCGCCTCGCTCAAGCCCACCCACCCCGCCGGCGCTTCACCCCCCGAAAGACGCTGACGGACCTCCTCGGTGAGCACGATCCGCCACGGCGCGCCCGGCGTCAGCTGCTCGCCGGCACCCCTTCTCGCAGCCACCGATGCACAGTGCTCATCGTCACCCCGAGCTCACGTGCCGCCTCGTCGGCGGTGAACGGGCCTTCGAGCGTGTCCCGCGCGATTTTCTTCCCACACTTCGAGATGCGATGCTTGCCTCGGAGTGAGGTGACGCTTTGCTGGGTAAACGGATTGCCCAGGCCCGAGCGCCGGCCTTGCTTGTTGAGGATGCGTGCGATCTGAGCATCGTCAAACTCTCGGGCGAGCTTGCGCACCAGCGCCACCGTGCAGGCCAGGAAGGTCTCGAGGTGTTCTTGAGCCAGCTGATAGAGGACGGTGTCTTCGGGACGCCGGCGTTCGTAGTGTACGCGCCTTCCCGCCGGCGCAGGCTGAACCACTTCGCCATCGTCCCTGAGGAATTGCTCTTCCTTGAAGGCCGGACAGTAGCATGCGGTTGCTGGCTATGGCAACGGCACCGCACTTGGGCACTGGCGTAGTTAGGCTTCCCGTGCTTAGCCATGAACTGCTCGACATCGCCCCAGACCTCGGATGCGAAACCGCTCTGGTTGCCGAAACGATGCGCCTTGTCGTGTCCTTGGCAGCTCACCCCCGCAGGGAGGTTGTCTCGTCGATCCCCGCCCGGCACGCGGGAATGGCGCTCGGTGGCGAGAACGCCATCCTGGCCCCGCCCACCAACGTGCGCCTGGGCAGCCACTATCTGCGCGAGGTGCTGAACCGCTACCACGGCAACCTCGCCATGGCGGCCGCGGCCTATAATGCCGGGCCGGGCACGGTGGCGTCCCAAATCCGGTTGCATGGATGCCGAGCTCCGGGTCGAGACCATCCCGTTTC
>JBQTJM010000419.1:0-3298 GCA_052387115.1 Gammaproteobacteria bacterium
ACGGATTATTGTGTCAGAGCGTCTTTTGACCGTCTCATGCTGAGACAGCGGAAGACACCGTTTTGGCCGAAATCCCCAGGACGGCCAAGCGGCGGTACAGCGTGGCACGACTGACACCTAGAAGCGAAGCGGCTCGCGTTCGATTCCCCTTCGCCTGCTCCAGAGCCACCCGAATCCGCCGCACCTCGTCGTCTTGGGCGGCGTCGGGCGAGTCTGGTCTTGAGGAGTTCCAGGGGGACATTTCCCGCGGCAGATCCCCCACCTTGATGACGGAGCCCCGGCAACGAAGGGCAGCGACCTCGACAGCACTCTTGAGCTCACGAACGTTGCCCGGCCAGGCATATTCGACGAAGCAGCGCATCGCGTCACTACTGACTTCGTGGAGAGGCTTGCCGGTTGTGGCACGACATAGTCCCAGGAAGTGGGCAACGAGCAGGGGTATGTCCTCCCCCCGCTCCCGAAGGGGAGGCAGGTCGATCCGAGCCACCCGGATCCGGTAAAGAAGGTCGGGACGAAAGGAGCCGTGGGCCACCTCGTCGGTCAGGTCGTGCTGGGTGGCGGCTATGATGCGGACGTCGATCTTGCGGGGCTTGGTTTCACCCAGTCGAACGATCTCTCTCTCTTGCAGAACGCGCAGCAGACTCGTTTGCACGCTCGGCGGTATGTCGCCGATCTCGTCGAGAAACACGGTGCCGGCGTCAGCCGCTTCGAACAAACCCACCTGATCGCTTACCGCCCCGGTAAAGGCGCCACGTCTGTGGCCGAACAGTTGGCTCCCCAGCAGCGACTCGGTCAATCCAGCACAATTCACCGCGATGAACGGCTTGGCCTTTCTCCCGCTGAGATCATGGATCGCCCGAGCCACCAACTCTTTCCCGGTTCCGGTCGCGCCTTCAATCAGAACCGTCCAGTCGATTTTGGCCACGTCCCGCATCTGCTGGTAGACGATGTGCATGGTCCGGCTCTTGCCTACGAGGTCGCGGAAGCGGGTCTTCTCACTGAGTAGACGGCGGAGATCGTAGAGCTCGGAGACGTCATAGAAAATGAAGATCTTTCGCTGCGGGTGTCGGGGATCGTCTTGAACCTCCACCTCCATCCAGTAGTGTGTGCTTTCCCCACTCCTCGTGGAAACGGGCATCTTGGTTCGGGATCCGGTGGACTGAGCCGTCCTTTCTCTCAACTTGGCGATCTCTCGTTCCTCGAAAGGAAATACCTCCTGCCAGGGCCGCCCGAGGACCATCTCCTCCGAGCGGTGGAACAAACGCTGCGCTACGCGGCTGATGAAAACAACCTTCCCGTTCTCGTCCGTAGTCACGGTTCCCAGGCGCAAGTGGTTGAGGATCGAGATCATGTCCTGATGGCTCTTCTCGATCTCCTGGAGGCCTACCGCCAGACGTTCTTCGACCCGCTTTCGTTCGGCAATCTCACTTTGTAACTCTTCGTTCGCCACGGCCAGCTCGCGGGTTCGCTCTACAACCCGCCGCTCGAGATCATCACGCGCTTTCTGGAGGTCCTCTTGAGCGCGTTTCCGCTCGATGATGTCACGGTGGATGACGAGACTGGCCAGGGTGACCACGCCGAAAGCGAGCAGGGTTGCTACAAGGATCGTCCAGATCGCGTCCCGAGCCCTGGTCTCGGCTCGTTGATCGAGGCTTTCCAGGATTTCTATCTCTTCGGTCTCGATCTTGCGCGCGAGGGCGCGCAGTTCGTCCATGATCTTCTTTCCCTTATCGGTGCGGACCACCTCGAGGGCAGCCCGGAAGCCCTCGTCCTTTCGGAGATCGATGGTCTCGTCCAGTTCCGCGAACTTGTCCAGCACCAGCCTCTGGAGGCGATCGATCTGCAGTCGTCTTTCCGGGTTACCCGCAGTCAGCGCCCGCAATGAGCGGATCTCATTCGGGATGTTGCCGACGGCGGACCGATACGGCTCGAGATAACGCTCCTCGCCGGTGATGATGTAACCGCGCTGACCTGTCTCGGCGTCCTGTAATTCGTGCCGCACATCGTCGAGCTCGTCGAGCACCCGGCCGATCCGGAACTCCTGGTGAACCGCTTCCACTAGCCCGCGGGTGGTCCGGTAGGAGACGATACAAACCAGCAGCAGCAAGAACAGTGCCGCTCCGAAGCCGAGGTGAATCTTTGTGTGAAGCGACCAGTTCATAGCTCATTATAGACCCCTCCTCCCGTTCAAGGAACGTCAGCGGTGTGGCGTTGGCATAGGCTGCATGCCGCCAGAGGCAAGCGGCAGGGGGCAACTTTTGCCCCAGCCCTCCCACCCCCGCGGAGGTGGAGGCCGTCCACTCCGTTTACCACACATCGATCCCTGCGCGCGGTCTGGACGGACTAGTCCTCAGTCCCCGGGGGGCGCGGATGAGCACATTGATCCCGAGCGCGAAATCTTCGTCACTCGTTAAACCTACTCCCCCGGCACGGAGGTGCAGATTCGCCTTGTTGCCCTCGTCGGTCTTGACGAGCGCGTAGTCGCCGGTGACCGTAAAATCTTCGGTGTCACCCGGCGCCACCGTGATGGGCAGACCACTTGCGATGGCAGTGGCGGCGGGCGCCTTACCCCGCGGCCTCGGTGTGGTGTGGGTCAATACGAGGTTCTGGATCTCCACCGCCTCGGCGCTGGTCGAGGCATTGAAGACTCGCACGACGATCATATACTCGCCGGCGTTCGGGGCATTCCGGCAGTGAAACGAGCTATCCCACGTCAGTACGACACGTGGGATCACTTGCTCTGTGCTTTGGTCCGTGCGTTGACAGATCTGTTGCGTCTGTTGCGCGAAGACCGGGCTGGCCGAGAAGAGCAGCAAAACCGCACCACCGATCGCCTTAAGTCTAAGGATATTCTTGACGCTCATGATTTTTACCTCCTAAATGTTCTCGGGGAAGACCTGGCAAATCGGGTGCCAGCTCTAAGAGAGGAACATTCTCAATAAGAATCAGTCGCTAAGAGGTGGGATTCGTAGAGAGGGCGGGATCCCGTGAGACGGATCGAGACATCTTCCGTCTCAGCCTTGTCTCACGATTGCTTCGATGAAGCCGGCGAATGATCTGCTGATGCGTGAGGGTGGCCGCGTGGTGCGAGCTCATTCGCGGCCTGCGGCCCAATCGTCGGCAATCAGCGTCTCGCTGAAACGACACAGATAAATCAGGTGATGCCAGTCCGGGCTGTTGCGCGCCAGCCGTGTGACTTCCAAGGCGATCACGATCCCGACCTCACCGCGCGCCACCGCCCCGATCAGTCGCGCAAACCCCGTGCGGGACTTCGCCGTCGCACCGCTCTTGCCTTGGT
>JBQTJM010000420.1:0-27320 GCA_052387115.1 Gammaproteobacteria bacterium
CAGGCGATCTGCGAGGAGATGGGCACGGCGTTGAGACGTACGGCCTTCTCGCCGAACATCCGTGATCGGCTGGATTTCTCCTGTGCGGTGTTCGACGCGAAGGGCCGGCTGTCGGCCCAGGCTGCGCACATCCCCGTGCATCTCGGCAGCATGGCCTTCGCGATGTCGGGGATCGTCGAGGGTCTCCGGCCGGCGCCGGGGGACATGGTGATCTTGAACGATCCCTACCTGGGCGGGACGCACCTCCCCGACGTCACCCTCATCGCACCGCTCTTCCACGGGACCGAGCACTGCGGCTTCGTGGTCAATCGCGCTCATCATGCGGACATCGGCTGCGCGACCCCGGGCGGCATGCCGATCGCGACCCGCCTCGCGGACGAGGGGCTCGTGATCGCCCCGCAGCGGCTCTTGGCCGAGGGACGCCTGCTCACGGGGGTCATGGAGTGGCTGATCCAGACGGCACGCGACGCCACCATCGCGCAGGGCGACCTGGCGGCCCAGATCGGCGCCAACCGGTGCGGCCTCGAACGGCTGGGGGCCTTGGTGGCGGGCCTCGGCCCGGAGCGCTATCGGGCGTCGCTCGACGACTTGAACGACTACGGGGAGGGCATGGCCAGGACCGCCCTGACACGCATCCCGGCCGGATGCTATCGCTTCACCGATTGGCTCGACGACGACGGGCAGGGGCAAGAGGACATCCCCATCCGGCTGGCCCTGACGGTAGGGAGGGATCGGGCACACGCCGACTTTGCCGGCACGGCAGCCCAGGTCCCGGGCAACCTCAACTGTCCCTTGTCGGTCGCGGCGGCGGCCGTCTACTACGTGTTCTATTGCCTCATGCCACGCGAGACCCCGGCCTGCGCCGGGGCCTTTCGGCCCATCACCCTGTCGGCGCCCGAGGGTTGCCTGCTGAATGCCCGCCGGCCCGCGGCGGTCGCGGCGGGCAATGTCGAGACCAGCACCCGGATCGTCGATGTGGTCCTCGGCGCCCTCGCCCAGGCCCTCCCCGAGGCCATCCCGGCGGCCAGCCACGGGAGCATGAACAACCTTGCAATGGGCACCGACACCTGGGACTACTACGAGACCATCGGCGGCGGCATGGGGGCGCACGCCCGCGCCCCTGGCCTGGACGGTGTGCAGACGCACATGACCAACACCCGCAACACGCCTATCGAGGTCCTGGAGACCAGCTATCCCTTGCGCGTCACCCGCTATGCGCTGCGCGAGGCCTCCGGCGGGCGTGGGCGGTACGCGGGCGGACGCGGTCTGGTGCGCGAATTCCAATTCCTCACGTCGACCTCAGTGACCGTGCTGGCCGAACGCCGTCGCCATGCCCCCTGGGGACTGGCCGGAGGCCAAGCCGGTCAGTGTGCCGTCACGCTCCTGAACGGCAAACCGCTTCCGGGCAAGGTACACCTGATAGCCGAGCCCGGCGATCGCCTGATGATCGAGACCGCCGGCGGCGGTGGTTGGGGCGATCTTTGCTCCGATCCGCGAAAAGATTACACTGCGCCAGTCGAATTACCAGCTAGCGAGAGGTCGGATATGGATGTAATGGAACGGATCAAACAGACGATCGAGGGCAACCCCGTCGTCATCTTCATGAAGGGGACGCCGGACTTCCCACAATGCGGGTTCTCCATGCGCGCGACCCAGGCCCTCAAGGCCTGTCAGGTCGATTTCGCGCATGTGGATATCCTGGCCGAGCCCGAGGTCAGGCAGAACCTGCCGCGTTATTCCAACTGGCCGACCTTCCCCCAGGTGTTCATCGCCGGGGAACTGGTAGGTGGCTGCGATATCGTGCTGGACCTGTATCAGAGCGGCGAGTTGCAGAAGATGGCCGACGCCGTTCGCAACCGCCCGGCCGGTTGAGGCAGCAGGTCCACGTTTAGAGATCCTGCTCGGCGTCCAGCACGTCCACGCCCGGCGGCGGGGTGAAGGTGAACAAGGACGGGTCCAGACTCGGGTTGCGCTCCGCGTTCTTGAATTCGATGCGCGTGGTCTGGTTCAGGTTGTCGCGGAGATCCATGCGCTTCAAGCTCGAGCCGGCGAACCCCAGGCGGATCTGGGCGTAACCGCCTGACTCGCGCGCCGCGCGGGCGTCCTTGGGCCCGAGCTCGAGCCACGCGAGCCCCTCGGCCGGCGTACCGCGGGACACCAGGAAGCGCTCCTCGATGTCCACCTCTCCGTCCAACAACAAGGCCGGCGTGCTCGCAAGGGCTTTTTGCAGGGGTTTCACCGTGACCTGCTCCAAGTCCTTGTCATAGAGGTGGACGCGCTGACCGTCGGCCACGATGGACTGTTGATACGGGCTTTCGTAATCCCAGCGGAACCGGCCGGGGCGGGAGAGGTAAAACGTACCCCGCGAGCGCTCCCGCTCTACCCCCTGCTCGTCCAGCAAGACCTGCTCGAAACGCGCCTTGAGGCTTACGAGGCCCTTCAAGAAGTCATCGAGCGGCGCCGTGACCGCGCCGGCTGCACGCGCCGATCCGGTGGCCAGAACCAGCACGGCACAGAGGATGACTGCCCAGTATCCGACGCGCATCGTCCTGTTCAATCGGTCGGCGGCGGCCGCACCAGGACCTCCCGGAAGCCGTTCGACTGGAGCGAACCGACCACCCCCTGGCGCTCCATCTCCTCGACCATGCGCGCCGCGCGGTTATAGCCGATCTTGAGCCGCCGTTGCACCCCGGAGACCGAGGCACGCCGGGTCTCGGTCACGAAGCGCACGGCCTCGTCGTACAGGGCATCCGCCTCGCCGCCCGATTCCAGCTCCACCACCGGATCCTCGGCGCCCACTTCCTCTTCGCCCGACACGATGGCCTCGACGTACTCGGGGGCGCCGCGGCTCTTGAGGTAGGCCACGACCTTGTGGACCTCTTGATCGGAGACGAAGGCGCCGTGTACTCGAACCGGCACCCCGGTGCCTGGCGGGAGGTATAGCATGTCGCCGTGGCCCAATAGGTTCTCGGCACCCATCTGGTCGAGGATGGTGCGCGAGTCCACACGCGAGGACACCTGGAAAGCGATACGGCTCGGGATATTAGCCTTGATGAGGCCGGTGATGACATCCACGGACGGCCGCTGCGTCGCCAGGATCAGATGAATGCCCGCGGCCCGCGCCTTCTGGGCCAGGCGCGCGATCAACTCCTCGACCTTTTTGCCCACCGTCATCATCATGTCGGCGAGCTCGTCCACGATGACGACGATGTAGGGCAAGGTACTCAACAGGGCGACCTCGCCACCCCCTTCGAGCGCAGACTCGGGGTTCCCGAACGGGTCCCGGAGGGGCTCGCCCGCCGTCTCGGCGTCCCTGACCTTGCGGTTGTAGCCGGCCAGGTTGCGGACCCCGAGCGCGGCCATCAGCTTGTACCGGCGCTCCATCTCGGCGACACCCCAGCGCAGGGCATTGGCGGCCTCTTTCATGTCGGTGACGACCGGCGCCAGGAGCGAAGGGATCCCGTCGTAGACCGACAGCTCCAGCATCTTGGGATCGATCATGATGAGCCGCACGTCCCTCTGCGTGGCCTTGTAGAGCATGCTCAGGATCATGGCGTTCAAGGCCACGGACTTGCCGGCGCCGGTGGTCCCCGCCACCAGGAGATGCGGCATCTTGGCAAGGTCCACCGCCACCGGTTTACCGCCAATGTCCTTGCCGAGCGCCAAGGTCAACGGGGAGGGAGTGCCTTTGTACTCCGGTGCGCCCAGGATGTCCCGGAGCGCTACCAACTCGCGCTGGTGGTTGGGGATCTCGAGCCCGATGACGGACTTGCCGGGGATCACCTCGACCACCCGCACGCTGATCGTGGACAGCGAGCGCGCCAAGTCCTTGTTGAGGCTGGTGATGCGGCTGGCCTTGACCCCGGGCGCCGGCTGCAGCTCGAAGCGGGTGATGACCGGACCCGGGTGGACGGCGACAACGGCGACCTCGATGCCGAAGTCCTGGAGCTTGAGCTCGACCTGGCGGGACATGGCCTCGAGCGTCTCGGTCGAGAAACCGGCGCGCGGCGGCGGGGGCAGATCGAGCAGCGACAGCGGCGGTTGCACGGCATCGGGGGGATCGAACAAGGAACCCTGCTGTTCGCGCGCGAACGATACGGGCCGCTCCATGCGTAACGGCGGGGCCTCGATCCTGGGCTTGGGACGTTGCTCTATCTTGCTCGTCTCCACCTCGAACACCTGCGCACGCTCGCGGCGCACCTTGCGCCCGTGCAGTCGGTCCGCGATCGACCCGAGCGCGTCACGCACGACATCGACTCCCCGCAGCACCCAGCGGCCGGTGATATCCATGACCCGGAACCACGATAGGCCGGTGAACAAGGTCACGCCGGTCAAGAAGATGGCGAGCATGAGCACGGTACCGCCGAGGTGCCCGAAGGCCGCCCCCACCTCCCGCCCGATCACACCTCCTACGATCCCGGCGCCGTGGTAGGGCAGGGTGTCGCCCCAGTCGAGGTGTGCCCACGCCAGGCCGCTGCCCACGACGACGGTGAGGAGGAAGCCGACCAGCCGGACCACGCCATATAGATAATCCGGGCCGTCCTCACTCTGCAGGCCCTTGAACAGGAGCCAGGCTGAGAAGCAGAGGGCGATGGGGAAGAGATAGGCCACGTAACCGAAGAGGTGCAGCGCGATGTCGGCGAGCCACGCGCCCGCTACGCCGGCCTTGTTGGAGATGGCGCGCCCGACGTGGGTGCCGGTATGAGTCCAGGCCGGGTCCGCGGGGTTATAGGTCAGGAACGCGACGAAGACGAAACAGGCGATGGCGCACAGCGCCAGCAAACCCCCCTCCATGAGGTGCCGGGCGATATGCCCGTTGAGGGCGATGGGCGGCGAGGCGCGCTTGCGGACGGCTTGGGGCAAGGATGTTGAAGCTCCTTATTGGGTATCTAGTATAACATTCTGTTCCATACTGGAAAGCTAACCCGCCGCAAGCGGGGCGATGGGGTGGCGTCTCGGCATCGACTTAGGGTTTTCTGTATCCTTGACCGCTTGTATCCTGGGCCCAGAGGTCAGTTTCGTACATCCCGGGACATCGATCGCGGGACGTGAAGTCTAGCCAAAGAGATATTTGAGATTGTATGGCTCTTTTCCATGCCTTCCCCCTGGAAGGGGGAGGGTAGGATGAGGGTTGGGTCTCTCAGAACTATGCGACGCTCAACCCCCACCCTAGCCCTCCCCCTGCCAGGGGGAGGGAATAAGCTGGCGCTGCTGGTACTGCTGGCGTTCCTGTCTGGGTGCGCGCTGCTCGATCGGGCCGCCGATCTCACGAGTCGCGCCTTCGCGGAGATGAGCGGCCGTGACACCACCCCGGTCGGAGACCCCCTCTACCTCCACCTCCAGCTCGCCCTGGTCTCGGACGCGGTCGTCACGCAGATCCTGCGAAAGACCGAGACGGCCTTCGCCGCCGTCGACGACCCGAAACGGCGGGCGGCCCTGCTGGGGATACGCCTGGACTACGCCGCCGCGATGTGGAACGCGGCGTCGGGCCCGAGCCCCTACGCCAACGCCATCGACATGCTGCTGACCTTGACCGTCGGCCGGCGGCAGCTCGAGCGATCGCCGCTCGCGCACGCGCTCGGCGAGTCGCTGCGACCAACGCTCGCCGTACTGAGGTCCGCGCAGATAGACGTGGAGAGGTTGGTCCGGAGCTTTCTCACTCCCGCCGAGTTCAGCGTCCTCGATCAGGCCATCCGGGAGGCAGAGGAGTCGCCCGTCTCGGGCGCGGGGCAGCGGCTGGACATCGTCGACCTGCAACAGCTCCTCACGTCGTCGAGAGTCGCGAAGAGCGGCGGTGGAGGAGCTTCCATGAACCTTTTCGGCATCCTCGGTCTGGATCCCTTTGCCGGGCTCGACCCCGCGACGCGCGAGATCGCCGAGAGCCGGCAGTTCGGCGAGCGACTCTTGTTCAACGTGCAGCGCATGCCGGTCCTGTTGCGCCTGAACGCCGAGCTACTGGCCACCCAGGTCGCGGCAGACCTCGATCTCGACCGTGCGCAAGCGAGCCTGGATCGGGCGACGAACGCGATGCAGCAGGTGGCGCAGACTACGGCGCAGCTCCCCGACCGCCTGAGCGCCGAGCGGGCGCAGCTCGTCGCGGACGTGCGCGCGGAAGCGGAGCGACTGGGGACGCTCGCGCACGACTATCGGGGGTTGTTCGATGCAGCCACCACGACGGCCGGGACGGCCGATCAGGCGCTGCAGACGTTCGCGGGCGTGATGCAGCGCTTCGAGTCGGACGACGGCCAGCCCTCGGTGCCGTCACGTCCCTTCGACGTCACCGAGTACAGCGAGACCGCAAACCGGATCAGCGAGGCCGCGGCCCACCTTTCGGAGCTGCTGTCCAACGTCCACGAGACGCTGGACGCGCCAGGCTTGACCCGCCTCACCCCCGAGGTGGAAACGCTGCTCGTGGGGGCGGAAGGACGGGCCCGGCGCTGGCTCTACACGGCGTTCGCACTCGCCTGCGGCCTTATCGTCTGTGCCGGCGTCGCCGTGATCCTCACCGTATGGGTGTTGCGGTCCCTGCGGGGACAAGCCGCCTCGAGGGCTCAATCCGTATAGTGGAGCTCAGCATCAGGGCTAGGGTCAAGTAACGTGCGGGGTTCGCTCGCTCGAACCAAGGGGGAGGGAAATAGATTCAAGTCTCCCCCTTACGAAGGGGGAGATTTAGAGGGGGTAGGACGGCGGTCCGGGTTGGGCGACCACCGATCGGATCTCGTAGAGCTGGCCGGGGACGGCGCAGGGCGGCGGCGTGGACGCAGCCACGAGCACCATCCGTTCACCAGCATTCACTCCTCGATCAATGGCACGCCATAGTCGAGCAGGATGGCGCGGATGTCCGCACGGTGCTTGTCGATGAGCCCCTGGACCTGGTCCTTCCAGGCTTTCTCGCCGTGGCGCACCGCCATGGCGATGGCGAAATCGAACCGGATCCCGGGTTCGGACGGCATCGGGATCACGACTAATTCGTGCCCCTTGACCCGTTTGGCGTAGTAACCGGCGATCGGCCCCCAGACGAAGGTCACATTGATCGTGTCGTTCACGAGGTCCTTCTCGATGATCTCTCCCGGATAGGCGCGCGCGTCGCCGGACATGATCGGGTAGGGAACGGCCTGCCCCATCAGGCCGTGGCTTGCCACCCACAGGGCGGCCGGGCTGCGATCGAAGAGCCCGATGCGCAGCCCTTTCCGGCGTTCCGCCGGGAGACCGGCCAGGTCTTGTGGCGATCGGACATCATCCAGGCCCCGACCCTTCACGTATACCATCACCCAGGAAGAGCGGTAATAGGGCTTGGTGGTCGCCGCCAGCTCGAAGTTGGCCGGGACGCTCATGACGATATCGCACTTGAAGCCGCCGCCCGCGGTGTCGGTGCTGCGCAAGGTATTGCGGATGAAGCCCATGCGCTGTGGAAACCAGGTGTACTCGATGGGCAGCTTGAGATCGTCCGCGAACACCTGTGCGATCTTGTTCTCATAGCCCCCGAGCCCCTCGTCGGAGCTCGGCAGGTTGTGAGGGTCCGCGCACACCTTGAAGGACGTCCGCACGCCTTCCACAGGACCTTCTGCACCCCCCGCAACGATGGCACTTGGTGCCAATGCGAACGCAGAGACGAGCAGCGGGCCGGCCACGGAACGGCCCAAAGATACGATGGGTTCACATACCGAGCGGAACCTCATGGGTTCACCCCTGATGTTGACGCAAAAAAGGGCCACTACAGCCCGCGCTCCTCCATGTCGCTCCCTTCGCCAAAACGAAATGACGGCTGCGTCCGTCGCGGAACGCAGCCGCCATTTGCGTCCTGTCGAACTAGAGTCCCGGCGCTCGGCCGTGTTTACTTATGCGCCTCCAATGCCGTTTCGAGCTGGCGCACGGCACGGCCAATCATACCCTTGTTCTCCGGGTGCGCCTTGATCGCGTCGAGGTTGGCGGGCGGCCCCTCCCCCACGACAATGGCGCCCAGCATGCCGTTCCCGACGTGCGGGGTGCATTTATAGACATAGGCACCCTCCGTGTCCAAGGTGACGCTGAACTCTTCGTTCATCGCCGATTTCCACGCTTGCCCACCTTCCGGGATCATCCCCTCGATCGACACCGTGTCGTGACCCGCCATGTTGGTGAACTTGACGGAATCCCCTGGTTCGATAAACACCACTGCGGGTTCGAACTTGGTCACCACCGCCTTGACCTCCACCGTATCCGCCACCGCGATTTGAGACCACAGTGCGCTCGCGACCGCAAGCCCGGCGATTTTCGTTTTATTGATCAGCATGACTCCGACTCTCCGTTTAATGTTGACGATTCAAAGACAATCACCCGCTATACGACCATCCTCTCCAACCACCAGCTTCGACGCAGGGTCGGGCGGAAAGTTCACCCGTGAGACGGGTCAAGGCCGCCGTTATATAATAGATTCACGCGGGTGTGTCAACCGAAAGCGGCCTCGATTCTGAAGAAACCTAGCCAAACATATTTGAAATTTCGGGTACCTAGACAAGCTCGCGCTCCCTCCGGGACGGCACCGAGAAACTCCCTCCCCTGTCCGTGCTTTTTGCGGACGGGGGAGGGCCGGGGAGGGGGTCAGCCCTACACGCGCTGACCAAGCCCTTTCCTGGCCGCGGCGCCTTTACCCCCACCGTAGCCCTCCCCCGCTCCGCGCAGGAGAGGGGATCGGTAACCTCCCTCCCCTGCCCGCGCTTCTTACGGACGGGGGCCGGTCGGGGTGGGGGTCCGGCTGGCGAATGAGCATGTTTAATTTGATTCCCCTCATCCTAACCTGTCTCCCTGAGGGAGAAGGGACTGCCAGATTTGTTTCAGTCGATCTGCATACCAGTTGGCCGCGTGAGAATCTATTCGGGAAACAACCAGGCGGCCTCGGCCCGGCGTCGGACCTCGAAACGGCGGATGTCATCCGCCGACTGCAAGGTCATGGCGATATCGTCGAGCCCGAGGAGCAGGCATCGTTTGATCCCGGGATCGATCTCGAAGTGCAACCCCTGCCCATCCGGCATCGCCACGGTCTGCCCCGCGAGGTCTATCGTCAACGCGTAGCCGGGTTTTGACAGCGCCTCGGAGAACAGCCGATCCACGACCGCTGCCGGCAACCGGATCGCGAGCAGCCCGTTCTTGCAGCAATTGCTGTAAAAGATCTCGGCGAAGCTCGGGGCGATGACACAGCGGATCCCATAGTCCAGCAACGCCCAGACGGCGTGCTCGCGCGACGACCCGCAACCGAAGTTGTCGCGGGCCAGAAACACCCGGGCACCCCGATAACGCGGGTCGTTGAGGACGAAATCGGGATTGAGCGGACGTCGGCCGCAATCCCGACCCGGTTCCCCGGGGTCGAGATAGCGCCATTCGTCGAAGAGATTGGGACCGAAACCGGTACGCCCGATCGCCTTCAGGAATTGCTTGGGCATGATGGCGTCGGTATCGACGTTGGCGCGATCGAGCGGCACCACGATGCCGCACAGGTTCGTGAACGGCTCCATGGCCGACTTCAGAGCTCGCGTACGTCCACGAAGTGGCCGGCGATGGCCGCGGCCGCCGCCATCGCGGGGCTCACGAGATGGGTCCGGCCACCCTGCCCCTGGCGCCCCTCGAAATTACGGTTGGAGGTCGAGGCGCAGCGCTCCCCGGGCGACAGGCGATCGGGGTTCATGCCGAGGCACATGGAACACCCCGGCTCGCGCCATTCGAAACCAGCCTCGATGAACACCCGATCGAGACCCTCGCGCTCGGCCTCCTGCTTGACGAGCCCCGAGCCCGGCACGACCAGCGCCTGCTTGATATTCGGGGCGAGGTGACGGCCGCGCGCCACCTCGGCCGCCGCGCGCAGGTCCTCGATACGCGAGTTGGTGCAGGAGCCGATGAAGACCTTATCGACTGGGATCGCCGTGATGGGCGTCCCCGCTTCCAGATCCATGTAGGCCAGGGCGCGCTGCATCCCGTCGCGCTTCACGGCATCGCCCTCGGGCGCCGGGACCCGCGCATCGACCGCGACCACCATCTCCGGCGAGGTCCCCCAGGAGACCTGGGGCTTGATCCCCGCGGCCTCGATCTCGACCACCCGATCGAACGACGACCCGGGATCGGAATGCAGGTCCCCCCAGGCTGCCACCGCCTGCTCGAAACGCGGCCCGCGCGGCGCGAACGGCCTGTTCGCCACGTAGTCGATGGTCTTGTCATCGACGGCGATGAGCCCGGAGCGGGCGCCCGCCTCGATGACCATGTTGCACACGGTCATACGCCCTTCCATGGACAAGGCCTGGACGGCCTCGCCGGCGAATTCGATGGTGTAGCCCGTGCCCCCCGCCGTCCCGATGCGGCCGATGATGTACAGCACCAGGTCCTTGGCGGTGACCGGAGGTGCGAGCCGCCCATTGATGCACACCAGCATGTTGCGCGATTTCTTCAACAACAGGCATTGGGTCGCGAGCACATGCTCGACCTCCGAGGTCCCGATCCCGAAGGCCAGCGCCGCGAGCGCCCCATGGGTCGAGGTGTGGGAATCGCCGCACACGACGGTCGTCCCCGGCAGCGAGAAGCCTTGCTCCGGACCGATCACGTGGACGATCCCCTGGCGCAGGTCGTGGATCTTGAACTGCGTGATGTCGTTCAGGGCGCAGTTGGCATCGAGGGTCTCGAGCTGCAGCCTGGAGACCGGGTCTTCGATGCGGTCCCGGTGGACGGTGGGGACATTGTGATCCGAGACCGCCAGGTTCGCGGCCCGGCGCCACGGCTTGCGCCCGGCCAGCCTCAAACCCTCGAAGGCCTGGGGGGAGGTCACCTCGTGGATCAGATGCCGGTCGATATAGACGAGGGCCAGGCCGTTGTCATATTCCCGCACCACGTGGGCGGACCAGAGCTTGTCGTAGAGGGTTTCCGCGGACATCAGATCACCCGCCGGCGATCTCGACAACGGTCCGGCCCGTCACTTCGCCTTTCAGAATCGATTCGAACACCCGCGGGAGGTCTTCGAGGCCGATCACGGTGGCGCCGATGGCATCGAGATGCCGAGGTCGGAGATCGGCATCGAGCCGCCGCCACAGAAGATGGCGCAGCGCGGTCGGGCAACCCGCCGAGGTGATCCCGAGGAGGCTCACCCCCCGCAAGATGAACGGCATGACGGTGGTGTGCAGGGCGCTGCCGCCGGCTAGCCCGACGCTGCAGATGTTCCCCAAGGCCTGGGTGGTGCGCGTCAACCAGGCGAGGACCTTCCCGCCGACATTATCGATGGCCCCCGCCCATTCGGCCTTCTCCAGCGGCCGCGATCCGAGGTCCATGGTATGGCGATCCAGGATCCGCGCCGCGCCCAGTCGCTCCAGGTACGCGCGGGCGCCGGGTTTGCCGCTCACGGCGACGACTTGGTAGCCGAGCCCCGACAGCACGTCCACGGCCAGGCTGCCCACCCCACCGCTCGCGCCGGTCACGACGACGGGCCCCTGGGACGGCGCCTGGCCGTTGTCCTCGAAGCGTTTGACGCAAAGAGCGACAGTGAGCCCCGCCGAGCCAAGCGCCATCGCCTCGCGCAGGGTAAGACCCGATGGCACGGGCACGACCCACTCGGCGGGTACGCGCACCCTTTCGGCGTAACCCCCGTCGTGAGCGACGCCGAAATCATAGCCGGTCACGAGCACGCGATCGCCGGGGCGAAAGCGCGGGTCTTCGGACGACTCGACCGTCCCCGCGACATCTACTCCCGCGATCAGCGGAAAGCGTGTCAGGATCTTCCCCGCACCGGTCGCGCCCAAGGCGTCCTTGTAATTGACGCTCGAGTAGGCTGCGTTGATCATCACTTCCCCGGGGCCGAGATCGTGGAGGTCGATCCGTTCAATGCGCCCGCGGATGGTGTCGGCCTCGCGATGGACGCGGAACGCCCTGAAGGTGCTCATCAGGTGAGACGCCGCCATTCGGCGGCCGGAGCCGCGCGCGGCACGTGGTGTTCGGCACGCGGATAGGGGAACATGCCGGCATTGTAACAGACGGAGCCGAGTCGACCATGATGCGACGTCCCTTTCTGGTTTTGGTCCTGGCGACCCTCCTGTCTGATCCGGCACGGGCGGACTTCACCGAGGCGGTCATGGCCCATGCGCAGGGCCGCTACGATCAGGCCCTCATGATGCTGCGGCCGCTGGCCGAGACCGCCCACCACCCCTATGCCCAGTACTATCTCGGGATCATGTACTTGAACGGCCAGGGGGTGGCCCCGCACCCCAAGGAGGCACGACGCTGGCTCACCAGCGCCGCCGAGCAGGGGGTCGCCCAGGCCCAGTACCGCTTAGGCCAACTATACGCGAAGGGCCAGGGCGTATCGAAGGATATGGAGATCGCCTATGCCTGGTTCGGCGTGGCGGCCCATCTCGGGAATACCCAGGCCGCGACCGAGAAAAAGACAGCCGCCGGTGCGCTGTCCGGCGATGCGTTGCGCAAGGCCGAATCCCTCTCCACAGACTACATCGATCGTTACGGCAAGCCGCCCGGTGAGCGCAAATAGGCTTCGGGTTTAGCAAGGATGGGTTAGGGCGATAGCCCCTAGACCTACCCATTCTCTTTGAAACCGCTCGCATCTGCCATACAATGCCGCTAAGTTATCAGTGTCCCGGCTCATGTGGTAACCACGCTTCGGTACCTCGTGAGCAGGCGTCAGAGAACAAAGAGCCGGGCCATTGGTCGATTGGCTGCTGAGATATTTCGAGATGATTTCGATGAGAAAAGCCAATGAACGCGAAATTACCAGATACGAAGGCCGATTGGGTTGACCCGGACGACGCGCCAGAATTGACTGGTGACGAGCTTGACCATCCGCGGGGCATGTGGATGGATGGGGATAAAGCCATTTCCCGCGAAGAGGGCAAGACATATTTCCGCGAGATGCTAGGCAAGAAACAGATCAGCATGCTGTTGGATGTGGCGGTGATCGAGTATTTCAAGGCCAAGGCCAGTGGGCACGGTTATCAGACCCTCATCAACGAGACACTCAAACAAGCGATAGAGCGGGAGACTTTGGAGGAGACTTTGCGCCGAGTGTTGCGCGAGGAATTGGCCCAACATAGTAAGGTGGGTTAAGGCGTAGGCCATAACCACCTTACCGAAATGCTCGAAAACTCGAGCCGGATCGAACCCAGCCCGCGTAGGGCCGTGTAGGCGGAAGCCGCTTATGGACGTTCCGCCGGGCTTCCACCTTCGGTGATTTCATGGAACCGTGGAACCGCATCTACCGTCCGGCGGATCGCCCTGCGGGCATCCGCTTTACCAATCCGGGTTACGCGCGTTATGGCCGAACAATCCCGCGCGGGCGGCTATCTGACATCACGCATGCTCGCGCAATCTCGTGTCATTGCCAAAGGCAATCACATTCGGGACGTGCAGCGGTTGGTGACCACCTATGGGGGCAAGCGCTCGACATGGGTCAAGAAGAGTAGTCCTCCTTTCGAGATGGGGCGTGATTACTATGAGTATCATTGGTATGAGCATCCTGGCATTGGCCGGGTAGAACTGAAGCGGAAGCGGGTGCACTGAGTATGCTTGTCAAATTACGACGCAAAACAACGCGATATTCGGATCTCACCTTGGGGCAGAGTTATGCGGTGATCGGGATCGAGGCCGATGACTTCCGGCTTTTGAATGACCGCGGGCAACCGTACCTGTATCCCCACGAACTCTTTGACGTGGTCGATGCCCACGAGCCCGGAGATTGGGTCACCGAAATCGGTGAGGACGGGGAACGCTACGCGTATCCACCCGCATTAAATGCTAGTGGATTCTTCGAGGATTTTTTCGACGCGAAACGAGACGCGGTGACGACCTTTTGGCAGGCGATGAATCAACGCCTTGCAACGGCCAAGGGGCGTGCCTCCTTGTCCGTGTGAGCCGCGCCTACGAGGTCCCTCACCATGCTCTTTTCGCGACTACGGGCTACTTCATCGTCAACCACGACATCACGTACCGCATGGGTGGGGATTAGGCGGGGGACGAATGAACTACACGTTGACCCGAGCACGCAAAGAAGGGGCTGGCGGAGCGGGAGATCCCGCTTGAATGGCTGGAGCACGCCTTGAACGAGCCGGCTCTGTGTCGACTCGACCCGGACGATGCCTCGCTGTTACCGATCCATTCCCGAATTCGGCGGGCGAGTGCTCCGCGTGGTGGTCGAGCCCTCAGTTGAACCGGTTCGCGTTGTCAGCGTATTCTTTGATCGGAGTATGAGAGGAAAACTATGAGATTACATGTAGACCAAGAGGCCGATGCGCTCTATTTGCGTTTGGACGACTCGACGATCGTCGAGTCCGAGGAGGTGTCTCCAGGTATCGTGTTGGATTACAACGTGGAGAATCAGGTGGTCGGCGTTGAAATTCTGCACCTATCCAGGCGCGCTCCCCGTTTGGAGACCGGGAAACTAGTGTTCGAGACCGCGCCGAGCGTGGCGTCCAAGTGAGTCGATGTAGGGTGGGCTAGGCGTGCTGTTTACGCCGTAGCCCACCACGACCCGCAGAGCGGGTCTCCTTAAACACGGACGCTGGGACCCGCGAGCCCGCCACGGACCGCCCGGTGGGCCGAGCCGGAAGAGTTTCTATTGACCTCGCGGAAAGCGGCTCGTAATGCTTGAACATTTTCGGTCAACAGCCGAATCCGGCGCTCCGCCAATGACGCGGTGAAAAATAGCTACCTCCTTACAGTCGGTAACGCCGGTAATTCGTCATGTGTAGCAATCAATTCGAGTAGCGATACCTTTTCCACCAACGCCATTGCACCCGCCGTAGGACGGGAAGAGGCGATAACCGAAACACATCATGTGCGCCGCCACCCATTGATGGGTTTCGCTTCGCTCTACCCATCCTACGCGAGCTCAAAACTCGAGCGAGATCGAGCCCAGCCCGCGTAGGGCCGTGTAGGCGGAAGCCCCTTATGGGCGTTCCGCCGGATGGCTTCCACATGAGGTGATTTCATGGAACCGTGGAGCGCATCTACCATATCCGGCGGATTGCCCTGCGGGCATCCGCCCTGCCCCGCCCGGCGAGCACCGATAGCGCGGTTCCAGCGGGTCGAAAAAGACGGAAGCGGGCTAACGAGGCTCCGCCTCAGTGAGCAAACGCGCCTCACTCCACTCGCTCGAACGTGATAGCGTCTACCTCGACGCCGAAACCATCGCCGCCCGTGACCCGCCAAACTGACTACCCCTAATTGGCTACCGTACCAAGAATTTTGTAGTCCAACATCCCACTCCATCCCATGTCAGGCTGGGATCATCAGCCTTACAAGCGCGGCGAAGATGCCGGTCATCGCCACGACCGAGCCAATAATGAGGCCGGCCATCCATTTAATGAGGTCTGCTTTGAGCTCAGCGATGTCGGTCTTGGTCGCCAACTGATGCATGTCGTCCCGGCTCAATACGCTGGCGGCCCCTCGTTTAGCAATGCCGAGTTAGGCGCTCACCCGTAGAACGTCGCCGTGACGCAGAGATGACAGCGCCCGAACCACCGTAGGTATAAGAGGTTCCAGATATTCAATAGCATTACTGTATGCCGCCAAGACCACCACGGCGATGTCTAATTGGCCAACATCCTGTTGGAAGGCGAGATTGCGGTCGACTGTGATGAAAACGTAGAACCGCTCCTGAGCCGAGCGCAGCAGATCACCATTTTTGCGCCCGGCCCATCCGGATTCAGGTACGGTCTTCACCTCATGCCCGGTAAGCGCCTTCTTCAACTTTTCTTGGCAGGCACTCGTCAAGCAACACGCGCACTGGTGAGCACTGCCTCCTTCGCCTGTGCGAGAGCTGCAATGGCCTGCTCGCGGCTCACGCTCGGAAAGTCGTCGAGGAAGTCTGCTAGTGGGTGACCAGCCTCAATGTAGTCAATCAACGTTTGAAAGGGCACACGAGTTCCTCGAAATACTGGTGTGCCGCCCATGATTTCGGGATCGCTATGTACCACAGAAAGGTTATCCATATCAGTGTCCTATGCAACGGGCAGTGCCGTGCGCGCCCTACGAAACTTCTTGATGCTCTTCAGCTGCTTGTAGTCAGGGGGATCCCTGCGGTCTAGTGCGCCGCGCCAGCCGCCTTGGGCGCCTCGAACTGCGCCTCTTCCGTCGATCCGGACAGTGCCGTGAGGGAGGAGGTGCCGCCCGTGATGGCCTGGGTCACGGCATCGAAGTAACCGGTGCCGACCTCGCGCTGGTGCTTGGTGGCCGAATAGCCCTGGGCCTCGGCCCGGAGCTCGGCCTCCTGCAACTCCACATAGGCCGACATCTGGCGCGCCGCGTAACCGTGCGCCAGGTTGAACATCGAATAATTGAGGGCGTGGAATCCGGCCAGGGTGACGAACTGGAACTTGTAGCCCATGGCGCCGAGCTCGCGCTGGAACTTCGCGATCGTGGCGTCGTCGAGCTTATGCTTCCAGTTGAACGAAGGTGAGCAGTTATAGGCGAAGAGCTGGTTCGGGTGCACCTTGCGCACGCTCTCGGCGAATTTCTTCGCAAAGCCGAGGTCCGGGGTCTGGGTCTCGCACCAGACGAGGTCGGCGTAGGGCGCGTAGGCGATGGCGCGGGCGATGGCCTGGTCCAGCCCCTTGCGGGCGCAGTAAAAGCCTTCCACCGTGCGCTCGCCGGTACAGAATTCCCGATCGCGCTCGTCGATGTCCGAGGTGATCAGGTTCGCGCCCTCGGCATCGGTGCGCGCCACGATGAGCGTCGGCACGCCCAGGGTGTCGGCCGCGAGCCGTGCGGCGATGAGCTTCTGCACCGCCTCCTGAGTCGGCACCAGCACCTTGCCGCCCATGTGCCCGCACTTCTTGGCCGAGGCCAGTTGATCCTCGAAATGGACGCCCGCGGCACCCGCCTCGATCATGTGCTTCATGAGCTCGAACGCATTCAGCACGCCGCCGAAACCGGCCTCCGCATCCGCCAGGATCGGCAGGAACCAATCGATCGCGTGGTTGCCCTCGGCATGCTCGATCTGGTCGGCCCGGGTGAGAGCATTGTTGATCTTGCGGACGACACCCGGCACGCTGACCACCGGGTAGAGCGATTGGTCGGGATACATGGTGCCCGCGCAATTGGCGTCCGCCGCGACCTGCCAGCCGGAGAGATAGATCGCCTTGAGCCCGGCCTTGGCCTGCTGCACGGCCTGATTGCCGGTGAGGGCGCCGAGCGCGTTGACGAAGGGTTCCGAGTGGATCATGCCCCACAGTTTCTCGGCGCCGCGTCGGGCCAGGGTATGTTCGATGTGCAGGCTCCCGCGCAGGTTCACGACCTCCGCCGCGCTGTACCCGCGCTCGACATCCTTCCAACGTGGATTGGTTGCCCAGTCCTGCTCCAGGTTCTTCACTTCGCTCTCGAACGACATCGTTTCTCTCCTAAAACTCCAAACAGTTGACCCCCTAGGGTCGGACAGGCCGCCAGCCAGATCCCGGTGATGGGCTCATCGAGCAGCGACGGCGCGTCCTCGATGCTGCGACCCTGACAGCGAATCCTCGCCATGGGTCGTCAGGGGCCCCGTGCCCCGGGATCTCCGTAACGAAATCGATTGTAACCTTACGGCCATCGCCAAGTACACCACCCGATGGGGGGCAACGGCGGCTCGGCCACCCCGGTTCCGGCGCGGCGACGTCCTGTTCCCGCGCTCGCGCTAGCGACACAACCCCGGCACGTGAGATCCTGCACGGCGCGGCGGCGCCGCACGGGTGCGCAGCCGGCCGCGACCCAGGTACCTGCACTGGCAATTGGGCACTGGGTTTCCAGCGCTTTGGCACAATCGCTGCCCAGCGTGAATAGTGTTCACGCTGGGGCAGGGGGACGTATCGGCCCGGGCCAGGAAGCGCCGCGACCTTGAGATCTTTACGCTGCGACGCACCATTCGACAAGGCGGTGATGCAACCGATCGCGCTCGCGCCCGGCCCCCGGGAACGGGATCCTGCGACCGCGTGTACCGAAGCGCTCGCTGCATATGGAATCTGCCGATCCGCTTCGTATAATAGGCCGAGAGGGTGGCGTGGACGCCGAGGCGATGTCCGAGAAGACCGAACACGATCACGGTGACGCACTGGCGCTACGCGAGGCGCGCCCGCGGCTCAAGCGTCCCCCGCTCTACAAGGTGGTCCTGGTCAATGACGATTACACCCCCATGGACTTCGTGGTCCAAGTGCTGGAGCGTTTCTTTGCCAAGAACCGGGAGGACGCCACCCGCATCATGCTCGAGGTCCATACCGCCGGCCGTGGGATCTGCGGCGTGTTCACCCATGAGATCGCCGAGTCCAAGACCGGCCAGGTCAATGATTTCGCGCGCGAGCACCGGCATCCCTTGTTATGCACCCTGGAACAGGCCTGAGGCACGCCCCCATGCTGAGTAAGGAGCTGGAAGTCACGCTCAACCGCGCCTTCAAGGAGGCGCGGGCGCAACGCCACGAGTTCATCACCATCGAGCATCTGTTGCTCGCATTGCTCGACAACGGCGAGGCCTCCAAGGTCCTGCGTGCCTGTGGCGCCGATCTCCAGCAGTTACGCAAGGAACTGGCGTCCTTCATCCGCGAGACCGCGCCGCTCCTGCCGCTCCTCGACCACCGCGACACGCAGCCGACCCTGGGCTTCCAGCGCGTGCTGCAGCGGGCCGTCTTCCATGTGCAGTCCGCCGGCAGGAAAGAGGTCACGGGGGCCAATGTGCTGGTGGCCATCTTCGGCGAGCGCGAGTCCCAGGCGGTCTATCTTCTGAACAAACAGAACATCACGCGCCTCGACCTCGTGAACTACCTCTCCCACGGGATCACCAAGACCGCGGACGGCGAGGACTACGGCGGGGGTCCCGAGGCGGAAGGTGAAAACGGCGGCGAGACCGGCGCCAATCCCCTGCAGGCCTATACGGTCAACCTGAACCGTCAGGCCCAACTCGGCAAGATCGACCCGCTGATCGGGCGCCGGCAGGAGGTCGAGCGGACCATCCAGATCCTGTGCCGCCGCCGCAAGAACAACCCGCTCTATGTGGGCGAGGCCGGGGTCGGCAAGACCGCCATCGCCGAGGGCCTGGCCAAGATGATCGTGGATGGGGAGGTCCCCGAGGTCCTCGCCCGAAGCACTATCTATGCGCTGGACTTGGGCGCCCTGCTCGCCGGCACCAAGTATCGCGGTGACTTCGAGAAGCGCCTGAAGAGCGTCCTGGCGCACCTGCAGCGCGACCCCGGTGCGATCCTGTTCGTGGACGAGATCCACACCATCATCGGGGCTGGCGCCGCCTCGGGCGGGGTGATGGACGCTTCCAACCTCATCAAACCGGTGCTGGCCTCAGGCGAGCTCAAGTGCATCGGCTCCACCACCTACCAGGAATACCGCGGCATCTTCGAGAAGGACCGGGCCTTGTCGCGGCGCTTCCAGAAGATCGACATCAGCGAGCCCTCCGTCGAGGATACCATCAAGATCCTGGCGGGGCTCAAGTCGCGATTCGAGCACCACCACGGGGTCAAGTACACCCACCAGTCGCTGCGCGCCGCGGCCGAGCTGACTGAGCGTTACTTGAGCGACCGCCATCTGCCCGACAAGGCCATCGACGTCATCGACGAGGTCGGCGCCAGCCAGCAGCTCCTGCCGCCGTCGCGCCGGAAAAAGGTCATCGGGGTGGGCGATATCGAGCACATCGTCGCCAAGATCGCCCGTATTCCGCCGAAGAGCGTGTCGACCTCCGACAAGCACGCGCTCAAGAACATCGCCCGCGACCTCAAGCTCGTGGTGTTCGGCCAGGATCAGGCCATCGAAAGTCTGGCCTCGGCCATCAAGATGTCGCGTTCGGGACTCGGGGACCGCGAGCGGCCCATCGGCTCGTTCCTGTTCGCCGGGCCGACCGGGGTCGGCAAGACCGAGGTCAGCCGCCAGCTCGCGCGCATCATGGGGATCGAGCTGGTGCGCTTCGACATGTCGGAGTACATGGAGCGCCACACCGTGTCGCGCCTCATAGGGGCGCCGCCGGGCTATGTGGGCTTCGATCAGGGCGGCCTTCTGACCGAGGCGATCAACAAACACCCGCATGCCGTCCTGCTCCTCGACGAGATCGAAAAGGCCCACCCTGATGTCTATAACCTCTTGCTCCAGGTCATGGACCACGGTGCCTTGACGGATACCAACGGGCGCCAGACCGACTTCCGCAACGTCATCATCGTCATGACCACCAATGCCGGGGCCGACCGGATCAGCCGCGCCTCCATCGGCTTCACCGTCCAGGACCACATGAGCGACGCGACCGAGGCCATCAAGCGCATCTTCAGCCCCGAGTTCCGCAATCGCCTGGACGCCATCGTGCAGTTCAATCCCCTGGACGATCGGACCATCGCCCAGGTGGTCGAGAAGTTCCTGGCCGAGTTGGAGGCCCAGCTCGATGCCAAGGACGTCAGTCTAGAGGTCGACGAAAAGGCGCGCGCCTGGCTCGCAGAGCACGGCCACGACCCGCTCATGGGCGCGCGCCCCATGGCCCGGCTGATCCAGGACAAGGTCAAACGCCCGCTCGCCGAAGAGCTCCTGTTCGGCAAGCTCGAAGGCGGCGGGCATGTCGTCATCACGGTCGAGGGCGAGGGGCTGGCCCTGCGGGTGGCCGCGCGCGAGGCCACGGTCGCGGACTGAAGAGGCGGGGGGGCCGCTTCGCCCCCATCGTTTGGCGCGTTTTTCGCTCGGAGCGATCGAGCCCGGTCGAGGAGGCCCCTTTCCCCTCCCTTTTCAGGAAGGAATAGCCACCCTTTTTCAGCCTGGCCCAACTACCGGTTTGTTTATGTGGATCAGAAGGGCTTCGAGGCCCGCCCGCCGCACAACTTTGCCGGGCTGGTGGCGGCATTCCAGGAATACCAGTCTTGAGCTAGACTTCCCGTAAACCCAGATTTATGGAGATCAAGCCATGAAGACCACACTTGAGATTCCTGAGGACTTGATGCACGCCGTGAAGGTCCGAGCCGCCGCGACCGGCCGTAAGTTGAAGGACGTGGTCGCAGAACTGATCCGTCGCGGGCTTGAGGGTCTACCGGACAAACCGGCGGAGGATCCGCTTGAGACGCTGAAGAATAAATTGGTCTTCCATCCTGACGGCACGATCACGAATCCATTTGGAATCGACGATCCCGCCTTCTTCGAGGCTTTGGATCAGATCCGCGAGGAAAGCCGCCGCGAGAAGCCGCGCGACCCGTTCGCGGACTTTGAATGATGCGGCTGCTCGACACCAACATCTTGAGCGAGATCGTCCGCCCGCGTCCCAACCCGCAGGTGATGGCGCGGCTCTTCGCGCACGCTCACGGCACGCTGTTCGCCTCTGAAATAACGATTTGAAACGGTGGAAGCTTTGAATTGGGCGCACGATATTCTGCTCTGGTATTCGAAGCGCGACGACTCTAGGTTTCCGCCCATCTTCGTTCCGCTGGAAAGCCAGAAGCCAGAAGGCTACTGGCATCACTTTTGGAGCAACGCCGACAGGCCAACGATGCGCTACGAATTGCTCGGTGTAACGCCGCCGAATGGGCAGTGGAAGTGGGCTAAGGAGCGAGCATTGAAAGCCGTCCAGAATTATGAGCGATACTTTGCCGAAACAAGAGGTGAGGTGAGTTTAGCGAAATATTGAAAGCAGACAGGCGAAGAGTTGCAGTTCATTCGGCTGTCGGAGCGCGGGAAAGTTGAGAATTGGTCGGAGCGTTTCCATCCCCACGAGCGAGGTTTTGAGGACTTTGTGGTCGCCACATGACGTAGGCAAACCGTTTAGGAAGTTGCCCGACCTATTGCTCAGGCGATCCCAGGACGCTGAGCCGTCGCATGGTGGGAATCCAAGTCCATGCCACTCGTGATTCATTGCACGCAGAAGCTGCTGGCGGAGATCCCGGACCGTTTCATTGACCCGTCCGCTTCGGGAGCAGGCTGGCACGCCAATCTGCTGCGGCTCGAGCGGCGCAAGTGTGTGCTGTTTACGCATGACGAGACCTTGTACTCGGTGTTCGTGCCGGGCTTGAGAAAACCGGAGTTCGAGCAGTTGGATGAGGTCTTCGGCCAGCGCTTGTTCAAGGCACTGGCGTGGGACGAGTTTTGCCAAACACAGATCGAACGGATGCTGGAAGCGTGCCGCGAGATCCGGTTTACGCGTTCCAGCAACCGCAGCGTGCTGGGCTCGATGAATGACATACGGTTTCAGATCGGATCGTATGTGGAACACGACGGCGGCCTGACGAGCGTGGATCTGGCTCAGCTCCACCACGAGCTGAACCGTACTCCCTTTGGTGCCATCGGCTACGGGTACGCGGTCGAGCGGCTTCAGGAATATTTGGCGCGAGCGCCTGATTCGAGTGCAGCAGGAGATGAAGGAGGCGGCCAAAGCGGTTCGGACTCTCGAGTTAGAGATAGGTCTTGATGAACGTTGCGATACGCTTCTTATTTATCGGCGCCTGCGCGGCGCAGTCCCCCGTGGAGTGGTTATCGCGGTCCCGATCCGCGTAAAACAAAACGCGCGTTGATAGGCTCCGCTGGCCCAACGTGATCAACGGATGGGGCGCGATGGCCCCGGGCTGAGGCGAGCCGCAGGTGCCCCTGCCGCGCGATCGTCGCCATCACCAGCACGAGCTCGTTCAGCGCGAAGGTATTGCCGATGCACACCCGCGCTCCGCCGCCGAACGGAAATAGGCGAAACGGGGCAGGCCGGCTGGGGCACCACCCAACCAGCGCTCCGGAAGAAACGCCTCGGGCTGTTCGTAGTAACGCGGATCGCGGTGCATGACCCACGGGCTCATGAAAACCGTCGCGCCTTTCGGGATGCAATGGCCGTCGAGCCGGACCTCGGTGCGCGCCTCCCGGCCGATGGCATAGGCCGGCGGGTACAGCCTGAGCCCCTCCCGGACCACGGCGCGGGTGTAGGGCAGCGCGTCTAGCTAGCGCTGTTTCCTTTGGCCCAGAACCATGGTTACTATGGACCACATGCCGGCCCAACACCCCTTGGGGTCCCTGAAGCGCCTGTTGCTCGCTTATGAGCTGGCGCTGTTGCTGCTCGTCGTGGTCACCGGGGTGCTCGGCGGGCTGTGGACCTATTTCTGGAGCCAGACGACGCGGGAATCCTTCCGGCTCGGCACCCTCACCGACACCGCCCATCAGATCCGTAGCGATCTGTTCCGGCAGATCCGCGAGGTGACTCGCGCCCGGCTCATGGAAGACCCGGCGGCCTTGGATCTCTATAGCGATTACTCCCGGCGCATCGATCAGCACTTCAACGGCCTGCGCCGTCATAGCGCTTCGCGCCCCGAATCCCTCGCCGTCCAGGACATGCAGCGCGCCTACCGCATCATCCAGCACGACATGAACAACATCTTCACCGATCCCTACGTGGTCAACCGAGTGGTGCGGCTCAAGATCCTCGAATCGGGCTACGAGCAGCGCATGGTCGGGGACTTCGAAGCGGCGTTCGCGGCCTTCGCGCGGCTCACCGCCGGGCAGCACGCCGCCCTGGAGCGCACCATGC
The DNA here is from genome assembly GCA_052387115.1 of Gammaproteobacteria bacterium. Lineage (GTDB taxonomy): Bacteria > Pseudomonadota > Gammaproteobacteria > JACCXJ01 > JACCXJ01 > JACCXJ01. The sequence continues at coordinate 23,459 of JBQTJM010000420.1, forward strand.
ACGGCTGGACGCGGCTGTCCCCGGTGCTCCTGCCGATCCCCATCGTCGTCGCCGCCGGGCTGGTGTTGTTGTCCCGGCGCGCCTTGCGGCGTGGCTTCGTGCGGCCCATGGCGGAGGTGATCGCCGGGGCGCGGCTATTGAGTGCCGGCCACTTGGAGCATCGCCTGTCGGCCGGCGGAGCCCACGAGATGGCCGAGCTCGCCCTGACCCTCAACCAAATGGCCGCCGACCTCGCCGAGAGCCGCGACGCTGCGGTCAGGAGCGAGCGGCAGGCGGCCTTGGGGGCACTGGTCCCGGTCATCGCCCACAACATCCGCAACCCGCTCGCCAGCATCCGCGCGGAGGCCCAGCTCCTGGCGCACGCCGAGCACCCGGCAGATATAAAGGAGGTACAGGAGGCGGTCATAGAGACCGTCGATCGCCTGGGACGGTGGGTGAATGCGCTCGTCTCCTATCTGCATCCCTTGCGGCCGCATCGGGTCGCCTCCGAGCCCTGGGCGATCGTGCAGGCGGCCGTGGTGCTCCTCGCCCCCAGACTCCAGGAAAAGGGGATCCGCGTGGACGAGAGGCGCTGCCCGGAGGAACCGCGCGTGTCCATGGACGTGGACCTCATGGAGCAGGCGCTGGCGGGGCTCCTCGCCAACGCCATCGAGGCCTCCCCCCCCGGCGGACGACTGACCCTGGCGACCGCGCGCGATGGGGCGGAGTGCCGGCTCGACATCGTGGATGAAGGCCCCGGACTGCCGTTCGAACCCGAGCCCTCCGGGCTCGGGCCGGGCCCCACGACCAAGCGTTACGGGACCGGTCTCGGGATCCCCTTCGCCTACAAGGTCGCCGAGGCCCATGGGTTCCGGCTCCAGTTTTCGCGCCTGCCGGAGGGGGGCACTCGGGTGAGCTTCCATATGCCCCTCTGCGAAGGGGCGGCCATATCGTGAGCGCGCCGCGCCGTGTGCTCCTGGTCGAGGACGAGGCGGTCTTCGCCCGTGCGGTCGAGAAGCGGCTCGCCAAGGCCGGTCTCGCGTGCCAGGTGGCGGGCACGCTCGCGGACGCGCGGCGCCTGCTGATGGGCCCGGAGCCGGACGCGATCCTGCTCGACATGCGGCTGCCGGACGGCTCGGGGCTGGACCTCCTGAGCGAGGTCCGCGAGCGCCGTGGCAGCGCCGTGCCGGTCCTGGTGCTCACCGCCTACGGCGAGGTCGAGGACGCGGTCCTGGCCATGAAGCTGCGCGCCTCGGATTACCTGAAGAAGCCCATCGATCTGGAGGAGCTCCTGATCTCCATCGACAAGGTCTTCGCACAGAACGAGCTGCAACGCGCCCTGGAGCACTCCCGGCAGCGCGAGCGACAGGGTCTGGAGGGCCTGCGGTTCCTCGGCGAGCACCCGACCATCGTCGAGCTCCGCGGCCAGGCGGAGCGCCTCGCGGCGCTCTGCGCCGGGGCCGCGGGACCGCCCCCGGCGGTCTTGATCCTGGGGGAGACCGGCACCGGCAAGGACTTGATGGCCAAGCTCCTCCACCACTCCGGGCCACGCCGCGATCGGCCCTTCGTGCACGTCGATTGCGCGGCCCTGCCCAAGGACCTCATCGAGGGCGAGCTGTTCGGACACGACAAGGGGGCCTATACGAGCGCCGTCGGTGCACGCAGCGGCCTCATCGAGGCCGCGGAGGACGGCGTGGTGTTCCTGGACGAGGTCGCCGAGCTCCCGATCGAGCTGCAGGCCAAGCTCCTGGCGGTGCTTGAACGCCGCACCGTGAGGCGGCTCGGGAGTACCCGGGAACGCCCGGTGAGCGCCTGGATCATCGCCGCCACCAATCGCGACCCGGAGGCCATGGTGGCGCGCGGGGCACTGCGCGCCGATCTCTATTTCCGCCTCAACGTGCTCGCGATCCGCATGCCGCCGCTGTGCGAGCGCGGTGCGGACATCGTGCTGCTGGCGCGCGACTTCGCCGAGCGGCTGGCGCGCCGTTACGGGTTGCCGGCACCCAGCCTCACCCCCGAGGCCTGCGCCGCGCTGTCGGCCTATTCGTGGCCCGGCAATGTGCGCGAGCTCCAGCACCTCATGGAGCGCGTGGTGCTGCTCTCCGGCGGGGCGGCCATCGACACAAGGGCACTGATGCTGCCGCCGGCACCCGCGTCCCGATCACACGAGGACGGGCCGGCGGGGGATGGCGCCCGGCTTCTAGGCCTTAGCCTCGAAGAAGCCGAGCACCTCCTCATCGAGCAAGCGCTCGCCGCGACCGGCTACAACGTCTCCGAGGCAGCCCGCCAGCTCGGTGTGACGCGCATGGCGATGCGCTACCGGATGCGCAAGCACGGCCTGGACAAGACACCGGAGGACAGCGGAAGCGTGCCGTGACGCCTGGCGCGCAGCGCCTGAAGGTTGACAATATTGCGCATCCAGGTTGACACAGCACGAGACGCCAGATGACTAAGGTTCGTTCGCGGGGTGAGCAGATTCGACGTTTTATCGTTTCTCACGTCGACAAGCACCCCACCGACATCGCCAAGTTCGCGGCGGAGCACTTCGGAATTACACGCCAGGCTGTAAACAAACACCTGCAGCGGCTTGTTGAGGAGCGTGTACTTGTATCTGACGGCAAAACACGGAACCGCGCATACCGGCTATACCCTCTTGTCCAATGGCTCAAACCGTATGAATTAAACGAATCGTTAGCCGAAGACATCGTTTGGCGGTCTGATGTTGAGCCCCGTCTAGGTCAGCTTCCGGAAAACATCCGCGACATTTGGCATTATGGCTTTACGGAGATGCTCAACAACGCGATCGACCACGCAGAGGGAACCAGCGTCGACGTTCTGCTGAGCAAGAACGCAGCCGTTACCGAGCTTGCGATCGTCGACAACGGAATCGGCATTTTCAGGAAGATCCAAGGGGAGCTCGGCCTGGTCGATGAGCGACATGCCATTCTGGAGTTGTCGAAGGGCAAATTGACCACCGACCCGGCCAAGCACACGGGGGAGGGCATCTTTTTTACTTCTCGCATGTTTGACGCGTTCGATATCCTTTCTGGTGGCGTCTACTTTTCTCATACGTTCGGCGATGCTGAGGATTGGATTCTTGAGAGAGTACGACCCGAGTCTGGAACATTGGTATGGATGGAGCTGCACAACCACACGTCTCGAACCATTAACAAGGTCTTCGGCCAGTTCACATCGGATGACGGTTTCACAAAGACTGTCGTTCCCGTTCGACTCGCTCAATATGGCGACGACAAACTAGTATCGCGATCACAGGCGAAGCGGTTCCTCGCAGGGCTTGACCGCTTCAAGACCGTGATCTTCGATTTCACCGAAGTCGAAAGCATTGGCCAAGCATTTGCTGACCAGGTCTTTAGGGTTTTCGCGTCCCGACATCCCGAGCTAGAGCTCATGGCTATCAAGGCAAACTCCGCCGTCAAACGCATGATTCAACGAGTAAAAGCAGCGACGTAATCGCCCGACGGCGGAGTGGGACGAGCAGACCGCGCGAGTGGCAGGACAGAAACTTGACAGCGTTAAACTCGGATCAGTAGACTCCCAGCATGCAACTGTAGAGGCTGGCTTATGAAAGGGCGCGTCCGGGGTATCCCTGCGGGCCTGCTCGTCGCGGTTCCGCTCTTCGGAACGGTCATGTGTGTGCATGGCGCGGGGCTCGAGACCCCGGCGCACCTGGCGATCGACCTCCGCAAGATCGTCGCCTTCTTCTTCTTGATGCTGGGGCCGCTCAAGATCCTCGGCCCGTTCGTCAAGATGACCCAGGGGGCGGATGAGCGCTTATGCCGGCAACTGGCCGTGCACGCGTTCATCATAGGGACCATCACGGTGTTGACGGCCGGATTGGCCGGGCAGATCCTCTTAGGATCCT
>JBQTJM010000421.1:0-2511 GCA_052387115.1 Gammaproteobacteria bacterium
CCGCCCTCGAGTGCGTGCTGGCGCACAGGCCCATGGTGGTGACCTACCGCATGGCGGCGCTGAGCTATTTGGTCGCGCGGCTACTCGTGCGAGTCTCGTATTTCTCCCTGCCGAACCTGCTCGCCGGAAGGCGGCTGGTCCCCGAATTCTTGCAGGGCGAGGTGCGGGCCGAGCGCCTGGGACCCGAGCTCTTGCGCTTGCTCAACGGCGGCGAGGAGGTCGCGCTGTTGGAAGGTGAGCTGGCCGCGATAGCCCGGTCGCTCTGCCACGATGCCAACCGCACGGCCGCGGACGCGGTGCTCGGCCTGATCAGGCGCTGAGTTGGTGACCGCGGCCTACCACGCCGGCAAGCTCCGGAGCGAATAGGGTGGAGGCCTGCGTCAGGGCCGACTTCTAGGCCCGGATCCCCCCGGCACTCCCTCCGGGCTGCATTCCGCAAGACCTCCCGCGAGAGGCACACCGGGTGTCTGGATCTGATAACCTGCCTGCGCCAATCTGAGCCATAATGACGAGCCGTAAACGGTGGCCGGTACCCACCCTACCTGCCTTTCAGCACCATACGAATCGACCGGTTCGGCGGTTCTCGCTCCGCTTGACCACCCTAAACCGACGGCAGGTGTGTAGAATGGTCCGCATCGACGACCCTTTCGCTTCCCGAAGGAGAAAATCATGAGCCAAATAACGCTCTCCATTCCCGATGAAACTTTGCTGGCGCTTAAAGCGACACCGGAACAACTCGGCCATCATCTGGTCCTGGTGGCAGCGGTTAAGCTCTATGAATTGGGGCGGCTTTCCTCCGGAGCCGCGGCGAAGCTCGCGGGTATCCCACGGGTGGTCTTTCTCAGCAAGATCGCCGACTACGGTGTAGACACCTTCCGCCTGACCGAAGAGCAGATCGAGCGGGAGACACGGCTTGCCTGACATCATCTGTAATACCTCTCCGATCCAGTATCTCCACCAGCTTCATACCAGCGCGACCTCGTCGAGGTGGTGCATACCTTGAAGCAGGTGGTCCGGCGCATTGCCGCATCATCCCACTTCGCCGACCAGGCTCTCCAAAGGAATTCCGAGCCCGCGATGGAGCTTACGTACCATCGCGAGCGTCAAGGGACGCTTGCGATTAAGTACCTCCCACACCCGGGAACGGCTCCCGATATAGGGTTCCAGATCTCTTGGCGTGAGGCCCCGGGCTTCCAACGCGAACTGAATGGCTGCGGCGGGGCTTGGGGGATAGATCGGATGATGCTCGGCTTCATAGGCATCGACCAAGGTCATGAGCACATCCAAGCGATCCCCCTCGGGCGTATCGATCTCCGCACCCCATAGACGCTCAATCTCAACGAGTGTGGCCGAATAATCCGCCTCGGTCTTAACCGGTCGTATCTCCATCACACTGTCTCCGCATTGATTTGGTCATACTGGGCGTGGGTTCCGATAAACTTGACGAAAACCACCTGCCGCACATAGTCTATCGCCACCACCAAACGGTACTTATTTCCCGCGATATTGAATACCGCCCTGCCGCCTTTGAGGATGCTGGCGTTACGAAACTGTTTCTTTACCTCGTTTGGCGTCTTCCACGCCCGTCTCAGCACTTCGTGGTGCCACGCTTCGAGAGGTTCCTTGGCATCTTCGCACTTTTCCCAAAACGCCCTTAGCGTCCGTTTTGCAATCACTCGCATCGGACGCATGATATCCCGTTCCCGTGACGGGAACAAGGCGGTGCCTCCTAATTGAATTCGGGCCCAGGTGGACCCGTCCGTAGAACGCGCTGAGGCACGAAGTCCATCCGTTCGCGACGGATGCGGTTCCCTTCGTTCACCGCATCCTGTCGCGGGCTTCATCGGGGTCGATGCCCCGGAATTCAACCTGCGGCTCTTGGCGCGCCTGCGCGCGCGGCATACGGACGGTGCAGTACGTGAGCCCACAGGTATGGGCCTGGCGCGAGGGGCGGGTGAGGCTCATCGCGCGCGCCGCCGATCTCATGCTGGTGTTGTTTCCCTTTGAGGAGGTCTATTACCGAAATCACCGAGTCCCGGTCCGCTACGTCGGCCACCCGCTGGCCGATGAACCGGCCGCGGCGCTCGATCAGGCGGGCCTGCGCGAGGCCCTGGGACTGTCTCGAAACGGCCCGCTCCTCACGCTCTTGCCGGGCAGCCGCAGCAACGAATGGCGTTACCACGTGACGCCCTTCATCGAGACCGCCGCCTGGCTATACGATCGGCACACGGGACTGCGCTTCGCGGTGGCGGCGGTATCCGAAGAGGCGCGCACCATGTTCGAACAAGCGTTATCCCGGTTGGCCCCCGAGCTTCCGGCGACCGTCATCCTCGGGCGGGCGCGTGAGGTGAAGCCGCGGCGGATGCCGTGCTGCCGTCTCGGGGACGGCCGCCCTCGAGTGCGTGCTGGCGCACAGGCCCATGGTGGTGACCTACCGCATGGCGGCGCTGAGCTATTTGGTCGCGCGGCTACTCGTGCGAGTCTCGTATTTCTCCCTGCCGAACCTGCTCG
>JBQTJM010000422.1:0-8994 GCA_052387115.1 Gammaproteobacteria bacterium
CCCGCGAACAGCATATCCGCCGCGAGAAGGCCACCAGCAACATCTGCACGGCGGAGGTCCTGCCGGCCATCCTGGCGGCCTGCTATGCCGTCTATCACGGTCCCGAGGTGCTCAAGACCATCGCCGCCCGGGCCCACCGCATGGCCCTCATCCTGGCGCTCGGGCTCGAGCGTCTGGGCTACGAGCTGTCGGCGGGCTGCTTCTTCGACACCGTGACCGTGCGCGTGCCCGGCCAGGCGCGCCGCATCGCAGCCCGTGCCCGCGAGTCCCGCATCAACCTGCGGCTCAAGGACCGGGATCACCTCGGGATCGCCTTCGACGAAACCACCCGCCGGACCGATCTAAGGGCCCTTTGGCGGGTCTTCGCCACGCGCGCCGAGGCGCTTCTCGACATCGAGGCGCTGGATCGGGAGGTCGATGAGCGCATCCCGCAGGCGCTCTTGCGGCGCAGCCCCTTCCTGAGCCATCCGGTATTCCAGTCCTATCACTCCGAGACCGAGATGCTGCGCTACTTGAAGCGCCTGGCGGGGCGCGACATCGCGCTGGATCGGGCCATGATCCCGCTCGGGTCCTGCACCATGAAGCTCAACGCCACGACCGAGATGCTGCCCCTGACTTTCCGCCAGTTCAGCGCCATGCACCCGTTTGCGCCGTTGGATCAGGCGCAGGGCTATATGCAGCTTTTCGAGGAGCTCACGGACATGCTGTGTGCGATCACGGGCTTCGAGGCGTTTTCGCTGCAACCCAATGCCGGATCGCAGGGCGAGTACAGCGGGCTCCTCGTGATCCGGAAATACCACGAGAGTCTGGGGCAGGGATACCGCGACGTGTGTCTGATCCCGGCCTCGGCGCACGGCACCAACCCCGCGAGCGCGGCGATGGCGGGTTTGAAGGTCGTGGTGGTGGGCTGCGACGATGCCGGGAATGTCGATGTCGCCGATCTCGAGGCCAAGGCCGCGCAGCACGGCGATCGGCTCGCGGCCCTGATGATCACCTATCCCTCCACCCACGGCGTGTTCGAGGAGGGTATCGCCGAGATCGCCGAGGTGATCCATGCGGCGGGCGGCCAGGTCTATATGGACGGCGCCAACATGAACGCCCTGGTCGGGGTGTGCCGCCCGGCCGGCATCGGGGCCGATGTCGCCCACATCAATCTGCACAAGACCTTCTGCATCCCGCATGGCGGCGGCGGGCCGGGCATGGGACCGATCGGGGTGCGCCGCCACCTCGCGCCGTACCTGCCGGATCACCCGGTGGTCGAGGGCGTGAACCCCGCCGCCGGGGGCGGACCGACCATCGGCACGGTCTCGGCCGCGCCCTGGGGCTCGGCCAGCCTGCTCACCATCCCCTGGGCCTACATCGCGATGATGGGTGCCGAGGGGCTCACCCTGGCCACCTCGGTCGCGATCCTGAACGCCAACTACATCGCCGCGCGCCTCGCGCCGCACTATCCGGTCCTGTACACGGGCAAGAACGGCCGGGTGGCGCACGAATGCATCCTGGATCTGCGGCCTATCAAGGCCTCGTGCGGGGTGACCGTGGACGATGTCGCCAAGCGCCTCATCGATTACGGTTTCCATGCCCCGACCATGTCCTTCCCGGTCGCCGATACCTTGATGATCGAGCCGACCGAAAGTGAGAACAAGCGCGAGCTGGACCGCTTCTGCGAGGCCATGATCGCCATCCGCGCGGAGATCGCGGAGATCGAGCGCGGTGAGGCCGATGCCCGCGACAACCTGCTCAGGAACGCGCCCCACACCCATCGACTGCTCATGGCGGAACGCTGGGATCGGCCTTACGCCAAGGAGCGGGCCTACTTCCCGCTCCAACCCCTGCGGGTCGACAAGTACTGGCCACCGGTCGGCCGCGTGGACAACCTGCAGGGCGACCGCAACCTGGTGTGCACCTGTCCGCCCCCGAGTGTCTACGAGGCGGCTTAGGGGATATCGCACTCAAGGTCTTTTTGATCCCCTCACCCTAGCCCTCTCTCTCGGAGGGAGAGGGAATATAAGAGAGGTGATTGATGACCGTGACCAGTAACAGCAAGGGGGGATCCGAGTATGACCTCACTCGTCATCACCGTCATGGGTACAGACCGGCCGGGACTGATCGAGGCCCTGTCCAAGGCGCTCGCCGCCCATCACGGCAACTGGTTGGAGAGCCGCATCACGGTTCTGGGCGGGCGCTTTGCCGGGATCCTGCTGGCGAGCGTCCCGGAAACCGAGGCGCGCGCCCTGAAAGAGGCCTTGGGGGCCTTGGAAACCGAGGGACTGCGGATCACGGTCGAGGACAGCGGCCCGGAACCGGGGGCCGGCGATTCGCGCACGGTAAAGCTCGAGTTGATTGGCCAGGACCATCCCGGCATCGTCCGGGAGATCTCCGAGGCCATCGCCCGGCGCGGGGTCAACATCCAGGAGTTCTCGACCGAGTGCCTGAGCGCCTCCTGGTCGGGGGAGACGCTGGTCAAGGCGGTCGCCGAGCTTTCGGTACCGAAGAGCGTTCCGACCGCGGAGCTTCGCCGCCTGCTGGAAGCACTGGCCAACGAGCTCATGGTCGATGTCACCTTGGACGATCTGCCCGGCTCTGGATAAGCTCTACGACGTGTCCCATGCTGTGGGCGAATTCGATCTTGGTCCGGCTCCAACGTCGCTCGTCCCTAGGGTGATCTCCAAGCGCGTGCCACCGCCCACACGCTCCAGGCAACATGCCTCACCGTGGTGATGCCGGGCAATTTGGCGCACCAATGCCAGGCCTAGTCCGACGCCTCCGTCGGCGCCCTCACGCATTCCCGCCGGTTGGTAGAAGGGCTCGAAGATCCTCTCGCGTTCCTCCTCGGGCACGCCCGGACCCTGGTCTTCGACCAAGAGCCTCGCGCCACCTCCGTCCAGAGGTTCCACCGTCGCCTCGATGAGCGTGCCGTGACCGTGGCGTTGTGCGTTATCGAAAAGATTGCGGACCATCCGTCGAAGCATGCGCGGATCACCCTTCACACGCACCGATACCCCGGTCACACTCCCATCCACGCGCGCCCCTTCTTCGGCGGTCAGGGCGAGCAGGTCGACAGCTTTCGAAGACCGAGGCGTGTCGATCGTCTCGAGGCGCGCGGCGAGTAAGAGCTCGTCGATGAGATCGTCGAGCTCGGCGATGTCGCGCGCGATCTGGACGCGCAGCTCGGGCCGCTCCTCACCCGCGAGGAGCTCGATTGCCATGCGGATGCGCGTGAGCGGGGAGCGCAGCTCGTGAGAGGCGCTCGCGAGCATCGAGCGCTGCACGTTGACCAAGCGCTCGATGCGCTCGGCGGCGTGATTAACCCGACTTCCGCCGCAGCGTCATCCAGCGACGTCGTACTCAAGGAAGCCGGCGCGCTCCGCGCCGTCGCGGCCGGTCCAGGTGGACAGCGTGAGCCGGCCCTCGACGTACACCTCGATTCCTTTGGCGAGCCCGACGAGCGCCCGGGCCTTCTCCTCAAATACCGAGACCGACACCCAAGTGACCTCATCGCCATCGCCGACGCCCACGGACAGTCGGCACCAGTCTTTGCCCGCGGCCGAGGTGCGCAGCTCCACGTCCTGGCCGAGACGGCCCTTGCAGGGCGCAGTGTATGCCCTTCATGCGCGTAACCAGGGAATCCTCGACTACACCTGGCATCCTAGCTGCATCCAACGCGGAGAGGGGAATCACATCCATCAATACGGAGAGTTGTTATGAAGCAATGGTTACTTGTAGCAACGGCTGTAGGGGTTATCAGCGTAGTGTCGGCTATATTGACGGCGTCGATCTCGGTCTAGACCCGGATGTCCAGGTAACGATGCGCCTTGTACTCCGCCCACAAGCCGCGGACCTCGTCCGTGCTATTTTTGGGGATGGCTATCGGCTTGCTCATGGGGTTACCTCGCGCCTACCAATGAATCCTCGACGGGCTCGACGACGCCAAGGGATGCGTCTGCTAGCTTCGGTCGCTCTACCGGTGGCCGCCTGGCTGGTAATCCGCTGGTCCTTGTCGCCAGCAGCGCAGCGGCGATTTCTGTCCTGACGGCCGCGCTTCGCGTTCGGCGGATTGACGGCCTCGATGGTGTTGATTGGGATGGGTTCGTCATGCCTTCGCAGCGTCCACGAGCTTACGTAGGCTAGCCTTACTTTCCTCGATCACCGTGGTACTCTCGGCCCATTGGCGCCAGTCGATATCCTCTTCGATGGCCTCACGGGTAAGCCGCGCCAACTCCTCCGGCGGCAAGGCGTCCAGTTCCCAGCATTGGTCGCCGTACTCGCGGCGATACGTCTTGAATCGCTTGTCGCTCTCCTTCGCCGGGTTGGGCGGCGGTTGGAAGGCTTCTACCTGGTCCATGTTCAGCGCCACACGGCGCACGTCAACCTCGGAACGCGCATACTGCGACAGCCGATCCCGCAGATCCCGCGTCATGTCCAGGCCGCTCGGATCGTGGTCACCGAGGTGCAGGACCGGGAAGCCCAGGGCCTCGTCAAGAAGGGTGCGCGCGGTCGCCTGAAAGCTATGCGCCACGAGCTCGGCGCCGTATCCTAGGCGACCGAGCGCTGCGTTGATGGCATTCGCGGACATGGGGCCGCCCACGTTCCGCATGCTCGGGAAGAGAAAGCGGCCACGCCCCGTCAGGGCGTGAAGGTCGCGTAGGATGTCGCCTGCCAATGTTGCCCCAATTGCCCCCGGATGCCAATGGACGCTATAGCACAGCCTTGGTCGCGACGAACATGAAAAAACCCGCAGTCACGCGGGCTTGTGTACTGCCTTGGACTCCATCGAACGCTCGTGTGATGGTCTAGCCCGCCACCTGGTCATGGAAACGCACCCGGCCCCGCACCGCGCACAGGAGCTCGTAGGGGATGGTGTCGGCGCAGCGCGCCACCTCCTCGACCGGCAGTCCCGGTCCCCACAAGACCACCGGTTCGCCCACCCGCGCCTCGGGGCAGGGGCGCAGATCCACCGTCAGCATGTCCATGGAGGCCTTGCCGATGAGCGCGGCGCGGCGGCCCGCGACTAAGACCGGCGTCCCGGACGCGGCGTGGCGCGGATACCCATCCCCGTAACCGATGGCCACCACCCCGACCGGCATATCCTCGGGGCAGCGCCAGCTCCCGCCGTAACCGACCGACGCGCCGGCCGGCACGCGCCGCACCGCGATCAGCCCCGAGACCAGGGACATCACGGGCCGCAAGCCGAGGTTCCCGGCCGTGCGCTCGGCGAAGGGCGAGACGCCGTAGAGCATGAGCCCGGGTCGCACCCAGTCTAGCTGGGTCTCGGGCCAGGCCAGCAGGGCCGCGGAATTGGCGATGGAACGCTCCCCCGCGATCCCCTGTGTGACCGCGTTGAAGACATCCAGTTGGACCGCCACCGAGGCATGGCCGGGCTCATGGGCCGAGGCCAGGTGGCTCATGATCCGTAACGGGTGCGCCACCGCGCGGTGCAGGACGAGGTGCCGCAAGAGGGCCCGGAAGCCTTCCGCGGAGAAGCCCAGCCGGTGCATGCCGGTATCGAGCTTGATCCAGAGCCGCAGCGGGCGGCCATCCGGCAGGGCATCCAGCATCCGCACCTGCTCCTGGTTGTGGATCACGGTATCGAGGTCCAAGCGCCGGATCTCGTGCAACTCCTGGGATGAGAAGGGGCCCTCGAGCAGGACGATGGGATGCCGGATCTCTGCGTCGCGCAGCACCAAGGCCTCTTCGAGACAGGCGACGCCGAAGGCCTCCGCGCTCGCGAGCGCCTGGGCCATGGGCACGAGCCCGTGGCCATAGGCATCGGCCTTGATGACGGCCATGACCCGCCGGCCGGGCGCCGCCTGCCGCACCCGATCCAGGTTTGCCCGTGCGGCCTCGAGATCGACGACGACGCGCGCCGGGCGCGTCACCCGCGGTCCCCCCGCCCGTGATCCATCCTGGCCTGCCCGTAGCTGTCAGCGGCGAAGTTCTCGAAGCGCGTGTACTGGCCGAGGAAGGTCATGCGCACAGTGCCGATCGGTCCGTTGCGTTGCTTGGCGACGATGATCTCGGCCATGCCCTTGTCTGGGCTCTCCGGGTCGTAGACCTCGTCCCGGTAAATAAACACGATGACATCGGCGTCCTGCTCGATGGCCCCCGATTCGCGCAGATCGGACATGACCGGGCGCTTGTTGGGGCGCTGCTCGAGGCTGCGGTTGAGTTGCGAGAGGGCCACCACGGGGACCCTAAGCTCCTTGGCGAGGGCCTTGAGCGAGCGCGAGATCTCCGAGATCTCGGTAGCGCGGTTCTCCTTGGTACCGGGCACCTGCATGAGCTGGAGGTAATCCACGATCACGATCCCGAGGCCGTGGTCGCGAGACAGCCGCCGGCAACGCGCGCGCAGCTCGCCCGGGGTCAGGGCCGGGGTGTCATCGATGAACATCCTGGCCTTCTCGGAGAGGAGCCCCACGGCCGAGATGAGGCGCGGCCAGTCGTCGTCCGAGAGCTTGCCGGTGCGTACCTTGTGCTGGTCCAGGCGGCCGAGCGAGGACATCATGCGCATGGCCAATTGCTCGCCCGGCATCTCCATGGTGAAGATCGCCACCGTGTGACCGTCTTGGAGCGCGGCATGCTCGGCGATGTTGATGGCGAATGCGGTCTTGCCCATCGAGGGCCGGCCGGCGACGATCACGAGGTCCGAGGTCTGGAGGCCCGCGGTCAGCTCGTCGAAATCGGTGAAGCCGGTAGCGACGCCGGTGATCGGGCTGTCTTGGTGAAACAGGGTATCGATGCGCTCCAGGGCATGGGCGGCCAGCTCTTTGATGTCCCGATAGCTCTGGCGCCCGCGGCGATGTTGGTTGGCGATCTCGAAGACCTGGCTTTCGGCCAGGTCCAGGAGCTCGTCGCTCGTGCGTCCCTCCGGGAGGTAGGCGCGGTCGGCGATGTCGGTGCCGGCGCGGATGAGCTGGCGCAGCACCGAGCGCGACCGCACGATATCGGCGTAGGCGCTGATATTCGCCGCGGTCGGGGTGTTGTCGAGCAACTCCGCGAGGTAGGGATTCCCCCCGGCCTTGTCGATCTGACCCGCATCCCGCAGCCATTCGGAGACGGTGATGACATCGTAGGGTTTGGCCGCGCTCGACAGCGCCGTGATGGCGAGGAAGATGAGCCGATGCTCGTGGCGGTAGAAGTCGTCGGCCGAGACTCGGTCCTCGACCGACGCGACACTGTCGTTGTCGAGCATGAGGCCCCCCAGCACCGACTGCTCGGCCTCGATCGAGTTGGGTGGGACACGCAGGGCCTCGACGGGTCCGTCGGCCTTGCGGGGCGCGGGTTGATCCATCTCGACTCGGGGATTGCTGCTACGCCCTGGATCAGGCGCAGGGCCAGCCAATCAGTCGCTCACCGGCTGCTCGTCCTCCCGGGCGATCACGATCTTCAAGGGTGCATCCACCTCCGGGTGCAGGTGCAACTGCACCTCGTGCTCCCCGATCTCGCGCAGCGGCCCCTGCGGCAGGCGGATCTCTTTCTTGGTCAGGGGCAGGCCCGACTCGGCGACCGCCCTGGCGATATCCGCGCTGCCGATGGAACCGAAAAGCCTGCCCTCGGCACCGGCGCGACCCCGGATGGTGATGGTCTGCTGTGCCAGGGCCGCGGCCCGCGCCTGTGCCTCGGACAGCGCGCCGGCCTGCGCGGTCTCCAACTCGGCCCGCGCCGCCTCGATGCGGGCGCGATTGTCGCGCGTCGCGGTAATGGCCTTGCGGCCCGGGATCAGGAAATTGCGCGCAAAACCCGATTTGACCTTCACGGTCTCGCCGAGCTCACCCAGACCGTGCACCTTTTCCAGCAGTATCACTTCCATCGCTTTGCTCCCCCTTCGACTTCGATCAGGCTACCCTTTCAAGCCTTATCGCCGGCCGGTAAGTGGCGAAAATTTACCCGGTGATCCAAGAGCCCGAGCGCGGCCAGCGCCACCAGCGCGACCTGCGGTACCACGAGGACGGCCATATACAACGCTACCAGCCAGGCACTGGCGCGCTGGCGGTCTCGGACGTAATGATGGGCGATGGCCAGGCCTTGAAAGCCATACATCGCCACCGCGACCACCAGGAGATCGGTGACCAGCCCATGACGCTGCCCGAAGACGAGCGCCTCCATGGTCGCGAAAATCCCCGTGAGGACCACCGCCGGCACCAAGGCACCCGGCAGCCTGAGCCCCTCGAACTCGGCCCGAAACCCTCCGGGATTGTACAGGAGCCCCTGCCAGTAACGAGCGATGAGCAAGGCGATCATCACGCTCATGGCGAAGGCACCCGCCACCAGGCCGTTCATCATCACGGCCAGGTTGTCGAGCAGCGGCTGTTCGGGATCCATGGCGTCGCGTCCGGGCGCATCGGATACCATGCGGTCCAAGAACCCGCGCCACCAGCCCTCGATGTCATCAACCGTCAAGCGCACCGCGACCACGGCGATGACGGCGAGCCCCCCGATCACGGCGAGCGCAAGCCCTTGCGAACGGCTGTTCCGCAGAACCTGGGCGGACAACGACACCGGGAGCCACAAGGCGATGGCCAGGGACATCGCCGGCAGTACGTTGCCGATCCCGACCAGGGTCACGAGTCCGGCCCCGAGCGCGGCATAGCCGACGACCAGGAGACCCTCGCGCGCCCCGTGACGCAATACCACGAGACCCGTCGCGGCACCGCTCAGATAGGACACCGGGGGTAGGAGCCAGCCGAGCATGCCTAGGATCGCGACCGTCCCTATGGCCTGCCAGCGTCCCCGCATGATGAACTCGGCTAAGGGACGCACGCCGGATACCTCAGAGCTTGTGAAAAAATCTGCTGCGCTCGGGATCTCGCGCTGCATCCTCGGCGCGCCAAGCAGGGCCACTCCCTGGCCCTGGCTTCCCGGCGGTGCTCGGAATCCTCATGTATTTCAACATACACTCCGGTTCCTGCGCTCCGGCGAAACGCGACCTCCCTTCGCTCGCGAAGATTTTTTCACAAGCTCTCACCGCACCGTGGCCGCGCGGCATTGCGGGCC